>NZ_JBWKSC010000010.1:82024-287164 GCF_059419585.1 Ensifer sp. GW821-FHT05G01
ACATGGCGCGAGTGACGGGGCTCGAACCCGCGACCTCCGGCGTGACAGGCCGGCACTCTAACCGACTGAGCTACACCCGCGCATATGACCCAAGGGGCCAGTATTACCACCATCGGCATTTTCTGAAAATGCCTCAAGTCAAACCATGTCAAGAATGGCGCGAGTGACGGGGCTCGAACCCGCGACCTCCGGCGTGACAGGCCGGCACTCTAACCGACTGAGCTACACCCGCATCATCTTGAAGTGGCTGGGGCGTTTCCGCCCCGGCACCGAAGCGGGCTTGCCCGTTCGATGAGCGGCTAACTAAGCGGTTCGCATTTGGGTGTCAAGCGTGTTTGGAGACAAATCCGTGACAGAGCCAAATTTGATCCACAGGCAAGATCAAAGCCGGCTCTTCCCTCCCCTATCATAGGAGGCTCGCTTCCCTTTGCACGGCCGGACGTCCCGCCATGAGGAGAGCCGGTGCGCGGATGTTCATCAAAGTCTCGATGATAAGAACCTATAGGACAGGCTCGATCGGGTTTTCTGGCAAGGAGAGATCCGCGGAGCGATGCTCGTGCATCGGTCAAGGATCTCGACACCGCCAGAAAGCTTGAGAAGCCTGCCGAAGGTAATGCGTGGCTGGCTCTGGCGTCGTTGCGATGTTTGCTCGATGCAGCACCGCGCCGAGGCAGAGACCAGCGATGAGCCGTGCGCCATCCTATGGGTTCCCATCATCGAGACTTGGTATTGGTCCCTGCTCGACGGATTCGAGCGAAAGTCGCCGTGAGACCAATCGTCGTTTTCCACAGTCGCCGTTCACCGTTTTTTTTCCACAACGCGAGAACCCGACAACTCCTGCACTTCTGTCGCGTCGTGCAAAAAAAATCGAAAAAACGACGGAAATGCTCTTGCGGTTTTTTTCGGTTACGCCTAGATCACGGCCACCGACGCGGCGGACACATCCGGTCCGGACGCTGAAGGGCGATTAGCTCAGTTGGTAGAGCGCCTCGTTTACACCGAGGATGTCGGCGGTTCGAGTCCGTCATCGCCCACCATTTTCTCTTCTCATGTAATTGATGACGTAGTTCAGGCCATGCGTCTGCCTCTCGCAGCGCTTTATGCCGCAATGCGCGATGAACGCCCGGCGTCTCGCGGACTCAACGCATCAAAACATCGTGCTGTTGGCGCTGCCAGCAAACTCAAGCGGTGGAAACCACTTTGGCGTTCAGTCGTGTCGCGGAGCGGATTCTCTTGAAAGCGCCCTTGCTCTGGCGGCGCGCTGCGAAAGAACGCCTCAAATCCGATTCGCCATCCCATCTCAAACGCGGCCGATTCGCATAAGAATCGGCTAGACACCGCGATACTGCTCGTCGCTGACATGTTCGAGCCAATCGACCGCCCTGCCGTCGAGTGCTTCCTGAATGGCGAGGTGAGCCATGGCGGTATCCGGCGCGGCACCGTGCCAGTGCTTTTCACCCGGCGAAAACCAAACCACGTCCCCAGTCTTTATCTCGCGCACCGGCCCGCCCCAGACCTGCGCCAGCCCGCGGCCCGAGGTGACCACCAGGGTCTGCCCCAGCGGATGCGTATGCCACGCAGTGCGTGCCCCAGGCTCGAACGTCACGTTCACGGCCCGCACACGAGCCGGCTCCGCCGCCTCGATCACGGGGTCCTGCCTGACCGCTCCGGTAAAATACTCGGCCGGAGGCCGCGTTGAGGGCCGTGAACCGCTGGGTATGATATCCATCTGCCGTTCCTCCAGTTCTTCGTGGCGACCATTCGGCAACAGCATGCCGATTTAAGCAAGCGTCAAAGCCTGTGGATGGTCACTTCCGGGCACGCCGCCCGGGCGATGTCGCAAAGATGCTCGTGATGCGTCAGATAGATCACCTGCCCGAGGCGGGCCATATCCGCCATCAACGCGAAGGCGCGACCGGCACGACCGTCGTCAAACGTCTCCATGATGTCGTCAGCAATGAAGGGCAAGGCTTCGCGCGCTGCGGCCACTTCATGGTAGCCCGCGATCCTGAGTGACAGATAGAGCTGGAAGCGCGTGCCCTTGGAGAGATCGCGTGCCAGCTTGGATCCGCCGGCAGCGGCGTTGGCAATCAGGAACTCCTGGCCCTTGTCGGCCTGTGCCGACAGACCCGTATATTCTCCGCCACTGATACGGCTGAAGGTTTCCGAGGCGCGCCGCATCATGGCGCTGCGGTGGCGCTCGCGAAAGAGCCGGAGCGCCTGTTCGGCAGCGATCAGACCCGCCCTCAGTTTGAGATAGCCGAGCGCCTTTGCCTCGATCTCCAAAAGCAGCGTGCGGCGACGCTGCTCGAGGGCTGCAACTGTGTCATCGCCGGCGATACTTGCAAGCGCGGCTTCCTTCGTTCGCATGTCGGCATGCAACTCGCTGACATCGCGGTCGCTTTCCTCAAGAAGCGCCTCGATGCGAACCAACTCCAGCCTTACCGCCTCGTCATCAAGCGTGGCCAGTAACGCCAACGCATCGTCGATGCTGACAACGCCAAGGCGCGACACCAGGTCGGCCTCCGCTTCGGTGATGCGCTGGCACAGCCTCTCTTGTTCGCGCGAAGCGTCGAGCCGCAAGCCTGCTTCATCCAAAGTCTCGCAGTCGAAAAAATCGAGCACGAGGCGCTTGCGGGCAACGTGGAGCTCCTGCTCCGCAGCGACCTTGCGTTTCTCCTCTTCAAGCCGGACACATTCCGCCAACAGCGCCGCGCGCCGAGCCTCGTGTTTTTCAGCGTCGGCAATGCGCGCCTTCATGGCGGCGAAGGTCGCAAGCGTATCGTCGACGGCCGAAGCGCCGGCAAGGTCTGCGATCGCCGTCTCAAAGGCCACTTGGTCCTTGCGCATGCCGGTGACGCGGTGATCGAGATCCACCTTGCGCTGCACCAGCTTGTCGAGATCCTGCAAGACGGCGAGCATGGGCGCAATTTGATCCGGCAGCGGCCGCTCAGACCGACCAGCAAGCCAGGTGCCCGACAGCAGATCATCCCATTGCGCCTGCCAGGACGACAAGGCGTCTTCGGCCTGCGTCAAGGTCGACAGCCGCTGCTCCAGACCGTCGCCGGCACGTCGAGCGGCCTCGCGCGCCGCCTTGCCGGCAACGAAGGCCGCCTGTGCCTGCGCGATGGCATTTTCGGCAAAGGCCATGAGATCATCAAGCCGCTGCGGCAGACGTTCGGTCAGTCCGATCTCGGCGAGTGATTCCTTGAGTGTTTCACGCGCGTTCTTCGCGTCGGCCTGGGCGCGATCGAACTCCAGCCGGGTTGAGCGCTGCTGCGTGCGAACATCGAGCGCCGCAAGCCGAGCCGCAAGCCAAGCCTCCAGTTGCGGCAGTTGCGTGACGCCAGGTAATCCACAGGCTGCCGCAGCCATCTGCACGGCTTCCAGCAACACGGACGATTCCCCGGCGACTGAAACCTGATTTTCCCGAAGCGAATCGAGCCGCGCCCGGCGCTCGGCGATCGACAAGGCGAGCGAGCGCATATCTGCGACCTTTGCCGCCTCGGCAAGCCGCAATGCCGTTGCATCGTCGTCGCGCCGCAAGGCGTCTTCAAAGATCACGGCGGTCGTTGCATCCAGCCGCGCCTTGTGCTTTTCCCAGGCATGCTGCCGATGCTGGCGAAGCTCGGTGGAAGCCCTGTCGTCAATGGCCCCACCCGAAGCCGTCAGGGCGTCGAGGCGGGCCGCCTCGCCAGCCAGCTGCTCGGTCTCGCCGCCGATGCGATCTGCAAGGCGCAGACGCCTTTCGTCCAGCGCCGCAAGCTCCCGTCGCCAGATCTCGATCGTGCCAGCGGCCGGCACAGGCAGACCGAGCAGATCATCGGCGCTGCCGGAAAACGGATTCAAAGCCTCGAGCTTATCGGCAAGCTCGGCATCCAGGCGCTCGAGCGACTGTCTTGCGGCATGCAGGCGCAGACCGCAATCGTCCTGCCGCAGGCGCCGAAGACGCTCGACAAGCACGGTCGGATCGGCACCCGGGCCGCCTTCGGCCTGTAGCCGCACCAGCTCGCCGGCCGTCTCCCGCTCCGCACGCGTTGCCGCATCCGCCTCCTGTCGGGCCGATGCCGCACGCTCCTGCAGCGCCGAATGTTGCCGGGAGAGTTCCTGCAGGCGGGTGTTTGTGGCCGCCGGCAGCAGCAGCGACGCCGGATCCCGGTCGCCGGGCTCTCCGAGCCGGACAAGGCAGGCGGCAATTTCGGTTTTCGTTCGCGACAGTTCGTCGATCCGTGCCGGCATGTCGCGCGCCGCGGTCACATACCGTGCATCAAGCGCGGTCTCCTGCAGCACGTTCAAACGTTCCGTCAGGACGAGGGCCGCCTCGTCACGCGGCAGATCTTCCAGTTCGTCCTGCCTGCGCCGGGCTTCGTCGTCAAGCTGGCGCAGCCTGGTCGCGATTTCGATGTCGCGTCGGCGCAACGCCGGCAGATCCGCTGCCCACTCGGCCGGCGCTCGCGGCAAGGCCGGCGCCTTTGCCAGATCGGCTCGCAGACCATCAAGTCGCCTGAAGAGCGGCAAGGCATCCATCTGAGCCTTCAGCCGGTCACGTTCCATGCGCAGCTCGACACGGTGCGCCATGGCCGCGTCGTGACGCTCACGGGCCGCCAGAAGCGTCTTGCGCAACGCCGCGTATTCGCGGGCATTGATATCAAGCCGACTGCGCTCGACCTTCAGCGCGTCGAGTTCGGCCTTCAATTCGGAAAGCTGATGCTTGCGTGCCTGAGGTCGGTAAAAGGCATCCGCCTCACCGCGGAGGATAGACAGGATCGCGGCGCTATCGGGTAGGCCGGAACTGGCGGAAAAAAGCAGCGAACCGAGTTCACCCTCACTCTTCAGGATCGATTCCCCGCCCTCCTCGATGCTGTCGTCGTCGAGCGAGAACATCATGCGATAGGTCGCACGGTCGATCGAGCCGAGCGAGGCGGAAAACAGATTGTCCGGCAGCGGCTGATCGTCGGCGCCCACCAGCGTGTTGGTCTTGCGCTTCACTCGGAAGGCCTGGTGCGTGCGACCAGCCGCCTCGACAACCCCGCCGACCCGCATGGTTGGATAGGGGTGCAGAAAGCCGTAAGAGCTGTAATGCTCGATGCCGAAAAGCAGATCGAGGAAGCCTGAAAACAACGTCGACTTGCCGGCCTCGTTCGGTCCGTAGACGATATGCAGGTCCGGCGTGCCCGATGCCGCCGGACCGAAATCAAGACGGCGCTCGGTAAATTTGCCGTAGCGCACCAGGTCGAGTTCGCGCAACCGCATCAGCGAGCCCCCCCGCCGGCGCTGCCGTGAAGATGCGCAAGCACCTCCGCTGCACCGGAGACACCGGCATCGAATGCCAGTCTTTCGACAGCCGCTTCATCCGGCGCCAAGAGCTGGCGCAACTCCGGCGGCAGTTGCTGCAGCAACTCCTCGACGGCGGCGCGCACGTCCTGACGGTAGCCATGGGCTGGCAGGACGTCGGTTGAGACAAGCGCCGCCAATTCATCGACCGGGTCGGCCATCACCGTCCCGGTTCCGGCATCCGGGTTGCGGCACTCGAGCTCGATCTTCTCGACCCAGCAGCCGCCGATACCCGCAGCCACATTGTCGATCTCTGCCTGGAGCAGATCGCCATCGCGGCGCAGGCGCCAGGCAAGCGGTGTCGCACCGGTCAAGGTCAGCCGAAGGATCACGTGATCGGCAGCGTTGGCATTGCGAGCCCGCAGGAAGGCGTTTCGGACCGCATCGAGCATATCGCCCCACTCGGAAATGCCCGCAAGGTCAATGCTCATCCTCTCGAAAGTCGCAAGGCCGATCGCCCGTTCCTCGATCGTCAACCGCCCCTCGTCGCTGACTGTCACCAGCATTACGCCCTTGGCCCCGGCTTCATTGATGTCGCGCCCCTGCGGCATGCCCGGCATGACGACAAAGGGTTCGCTGGCATGCACCTGATGTTGATGAACGTGGCCGAGTGCCCAATAGTCGAAGCCGTGTGCCTGGAGCTCCGCTACGCTGCAGGGCGCGTAAAGATCGTGGCCGGCTGCACCCGCAAGGCTCGTGTGCAGCATGCCGATATTGATCGTGTCGACAGCGGGCATGTGAAAGGACGGCAGCAGGCTTTCCGGCGCGTGCGGGCTCGCAAAGCTCATGCCGTGGATATAGACATCGCGGCCGCTCTCCAGCGTCTTGGCCAGAACAGGCTTGCTGCGGCCCTTGAAGACATGCGTAGACGGCGGCAAGGTCAGTTCATTCGTCACCTGCGATTGGGCATCATGGTTGCCACGGATGATGAAGACACGGATGCCGGCTTCGTCCAGGCGGCGCAGTTCGCCCGCGAGGAACAGCGCGGTGTTCATGGACGTCTGGCTGCCGTCGTAAAGGTCGCCGGCGATCAACAGGGCATCGACCTCTTCGGCAAGGCAGAGATCGACAATCCGCACGAGCGCCTGCCGGGTGGCGCCGCGCACGATTTCGGCAAGATCGGCATTTCGAAGCGCGAGGCTGCGTAGCGGCGAATCGAGATGGAGGTCGGCGGTGTGAACGAAACGGAAGGGCATGGGCGACCATGGCCCGCGACAGCAGCACCCGTCAATGCACCGGCGACCGTCATCCACGCGAACGCGCCCATCCCACACGGTTATTTCAGGCCACCCAAGTAAAGACAGTCCTAATACATGTGGACTGCAGTTTCGGCATGAAACGATCGCTCGAAAGAGCGCGTGCTCCTATGTGCAAATATCAGATTATACTCACTCTAATCGATTAGCGCTTTTGTAATAACTTGTTGGATAGGTTTCGCGCGGCTGCATTTTGCGTGCAGTCAAGCACAGGAATGACTCCCTGCTTCGGCATCCGCTCCGTCATGACGATCAAGAGCCGGAACGACTTATTCATGCACAAGCTTTTACGGACGCCGTTCCTCCGGAGTTATTCATGTCGCGCCTAAAGATATCACACACTCTTATTGCCCTTTTCCTGATGGTTGGCCTCATCGTCACCGTCTTGGCTGTCGCCTCGCTCGGCGGCATCAAGATGATGAACGAGCGCAACAACGAGATCGCCACCACCTGGTTGCCGCGCGTCTCGCTTTCGCGTGCGCTCGAAACCCAGCTTTCGGACACACGCATGTCGTTTGCCCGGCACCTGATCTCCCTGACGCCTTTCGAGAAGAAGGCAGCGGAGAAGGTCATCGGTGAAACCGTGGCCGGGTTCGGCAAGCTATCGGACGAATACGCCGCGCTCATGGTCACCGACGCCGACAAGGCGGCGCTCGACAAGGTAAAAAGTACCTACGAAGCCTATCTCTCCGTCTCCGCCGGCATGGTCAAACTCTCCAACAATCTCGAAAACATGAAGGCGCAAAGCGTGTTCAAGGTCGAGATGCGCGAAACGGAACAACTGGTCGATCAGGCGATCAAGGACATGCGCGCGCTTAACCTTGCCGGCGCAGACGCTGCCGTTGCTGCAAGCTCCGCCACGCACGACCAGATCCGCACGATCGAAATGGGTGTCATCGCGGTTGCGGCCTTCATCGTGCTCGGCGCCATCCTCTACGCAATCCGCGGCATCGCTCGTCCGATCCAGATCATCACCCGCTCGATGGCGGGTCTTGCAAACGGCGACACCTCCACCGCCATTCCCTACGGTGCGCGCAAGGACGAGATCGGCGAGATGGCCCGCGCGGTCGAGGTCTTCCGTGAAGCCGCCATCTCCAATCTGCAGCTCGAGGAAGATGCCAAGGTGCAGCGTGAGCAGGCTGAGGCCGAGCGTCGACGCGTAACGGAGGAGGCGGAAGCCGCCGCGCAGATTCGCCTGCAGGAAGCAACGGCGGGTCTTGCGACCGGTCTTCGCCGCCTGGCGGCGGGCGATCTCGCCTTCCAGCTCAACGAACCTTTTGCGCCGGATTTCGAACAGCTGCGTCACGACCTCAATCAGGCCGTTGCGCAGCTGGCCGATACGCTGGCTGCCGTCTCCTCCAGCTCCGGCAGCATCGACAGCGGCGCACGCGAAGTCAGCCAGAGCGCCGACGACCTGTCGCGCCGTACCGAACAGCAGGCCGCCTCGCTGGAAGAAACAGCTGCCGCCCTCGACCAGATCACGGCCAATGTCGGCAGTTCGTCCAAACGAACCAACGAAGCCCGCGCCATCGCCAGCCAGGCAAACGAAAGCGCCCACAAGTCCGGCGCCATCGTCTCCGGTGCGGTCGACGCCATGGGTCGTATCGAGCATTCGTCGAGCCAGATCTCCAACATCATCGGCGTCATCGACGAGATCGCATTCCAGACCAACCTGTTGGCGCTGAATGCTGGCGTGGAAGCGGCGCGCGCCGGCGATGCCGGCAAGGGCTTTGCCGTCGTTGCCCAGGAAGTGCGCGAACTGGCACAGCGCTCGGCCAATGCCGCCAAGGAGATCAAGGACCTGATCCGCAACTCGGCCGTCGAGGTGCAGAGCGGCGTCAAGCTGGTCCGCGAGACCGGCGAAGCGCTGCGCACGATCGAAGGTTTCATCGTGACGATCAATCAGCACATGGATGCGATCGCTGTTTCGGCGCAGGAACAGTCTGCCGGCCTTTACGAGGTCAACACTGCCGTCAACCAGATGGATCAGGTGACCCAGCAGAACGCCGCCATGGTCGAAGAGGCGAATGCCGCAAGCGCGACGCTGGCACAGGAGGCAGGTCGTCTGCGCGAGCTTATCGCCCGCTTCACGCTCGCCGAGACTTCCGGCTACGGCTACGCACCTTCGGCCGGTTCATCGCGCTGGGCGGCATAGTCCGAACAGGCGAAATTCTTGAGCATGCAAGTGAAACGGTCTCCGGAAACGGAGGCCGTTTCTTCGTTGAGGAGGTCGTTACCGTGAAACGGCAGAGGTTTTAGTCGACAAATGTAGCAATTGTAACTATCAATAATGTTGCTGCCATTTGACATGGCACCTCACAATTTTCCAACGATGATCATGAAGAAGACATTCGAAGTTTCCGACAGGCTGTTTGAGCTTTATCACCGCGTCCACCGGCTCGTGAACGAGTCGATGACAGAGGAAGGCGTTTCGCTGGCGCGCAGCAAATTCCTGTTTTTCCTGAGCAAGCTCGGCCCCTGTCGTTCGACGGATATCGCCTGCGCACTGAACTTCGCGCCGCGCACCGTCACCGAAGCGATCGATGGCCTTGAGCGTGACCGGCTCGTGATGCGCAAGCCGGATCCCGAGGACCGCCGCGCCAAGATCGTCTCGATCACCGACACAGGGCGCGTCATACTGGAAGCGGCTGAACACCCGCGCAAACAGCTGATCGAGGAAATCTTCTCGGCACTCGACGACAAGGAGCTCGATCAGCTCTTCGATATCGTCGGCAAGCTCGTCGACAAGACGGACGAGATCCGCAAGCGCAAGGACGAGGCGGAAGCCGCACAGATTGCGGTCGCCCGCTAAACACTTCTTTCCGCCAATGCTGATAGCCAAAACAGAAAGAGGCCGGGACGTCATGTCCCGGCCTCTTCCGTTTTTCTCCTGGCCCGACGCTTACATCGCGTCGATGGCACCGATGGAGAAGAACAGCGTTTCGCCGGAGGAATCGTCGACACCGTCATTGTCGGTGACGACATAGCCGTTACCGGCGGCATCGACGGTAAAACCTTCGACCTTGTCGACGACGTAGCCATTGAGAGCCTTCAGATCGGGAATGAGGTCACGAACCTCTTCCTTCTTGACGACCGGAAGCTCGCCGCCGAGCGCTGCCGGCTTCAACTCGGCAAGCGCGACACGGTAGAGCTTCTTGAGCTTGGCGGCCTGACCGATCAGGTTGTCGCGTTCGATGATATAGGCGTAGTCGCCGTGCACCGAGATTTCCGAGAGGCCGACCCAGCCGCCGTCTGCCTTCTCGAGCGGATAGCGGACTGCACCCCATTCTTCGCTCGATGGCTTGTAGGAGACGAGCTTGACGAAGCCCTTCTGGTCGTCCTTCCATTCGCGCTGGACGGCCATCCAGAGCACCTGATCGTCGCCTTCGCCGACGACCGTCACACCCTCGAAGCCGAAGCGCGTCTCGCCTGCACGCAGAGCTTCGGGAAGAGCGATCTCCTTCTTGATTTCGCCCTTCTTGTTCACCTTCAGCAGTGCATGGCTATAGAGTTTGTCGGAGTTGCCTTCGGAAGCAAGCCAGAAGCCCCCTTCCCCATCATTGGCGACGCCTTCGATGTCGAGCTTCTGTGCCGGCGCGCCGTCGCGGGTGATGCGGAGCGTCTCGGTGATCAGCGCCGGCTTCTGGGTCGCGTCGATGGTGAAGATGGTCGGCTGCGACGCATAGACGGAATCATTGACGGCACGCAGGAAACCCGGCTTGTCGGCAACGGCGGCCAGACCCGAAAGCGCGCCAAACCCGACAGGTAGACCATCCTTGTCGGCCGAGCGGATCTGCGGATAGGCAGCCTCGCCTTCGCCACGCTCGTAGATCATCACATGCGAGCGAGCGCCGCCGTCCTCGCCAAGGTCGACCTCGTTGGCGGTGGCAAGCAGATTGCGCGACGGGATCGCAACGGCGCCTTCCGGCGAGATACCCGACGGCAACAACTGCAGCAGTTCCGGCTCGGCGCCGGTGTCCTTGTAGACGCCGACGACGGATGCGCGTTCAGCAAGCACGAACAACAGATTGTCGTCGCCGAACTTCGCGGCCTCGAGGCCCTCCGGCTCGACGCCCTTGGCCGACGAGCGCTTCTCCGGGTAATGGCCGATCGACGCAATCGCGTGTTCGAAGCTGGCGCCGGACTCGAACAGCACCTTGCCGGTCGTATCGAAAATCGTGAAGCCGCGCGAACCGCCCTCGTAGTCGCCCTCGTTGGCAACGACGATGCGGGTGTCGTCGAGCCACTTGACGGCATCGGGCTCGCGCTTGCGGCCGGGCTGCTCGTCCTTGAAGGCGACCGCGCCGTCGCGCTTGGTATCGATGTCCTTGAGGTCGACGCTGCCTGCAGAGAAATGCGTCTTCACCGTCGCCGACTTGGCATCGATGATGACGATGTGGTTGTTCTCCTGCAGTGTCAGCGCAATCTCGTCCTTGCCGTTGAAGGAAACGAATTCCGGCTCCGGATCGTCGCCGGCAACGTCGGCAAGGCCCGTCAGGGTCACGTGCTTGATCGTGGCGCAATCGGCAACACCGTCCTTCAGCGACAAGATCACCAGGTCGCCGGCAGGCATCTGCGGGATCTTGCCGTCATTGACCTCCTCGTCACGCTCATTCTCGATGGCGATCGCGGCAAGCGTGCGGTCCTTGTTGACCGCGACGGAGTCCGGCTGACCGCCGAGATCGCAGGTCGCTTCGATCTTCTTGGAGGCGACGTCGACGGTGGCGAGGAAGCCGGAGGGCTTGATGAAGCTTTCGCGCGTGTTGACGGCCACGAGTGCCTTGGCACCAGCGACGGTCACCGATGTCGGCTCGCCATCGAACGAAACGATGCCGGCCGCCTTCGGCGCCTTGGCGTCTGTGATGTCGATGAGGCCGATGCGCTTGCCGGGGCTATCGGAATAAATCAGCGTGTTGCCGTCTTCGGTGGCCGTGATGATTTCCGCAGAAGTCGTTTCCTTGCGGGCGTCACCTTCCAGATTGTCGGCAACGGCGAAGGACGCGATACGATTGAACACCGGTTCGGCAGCAGCCGGAAAAGCAACAGACGCAAGAAGCATGGCGGCGAGCGCCGTTCTGCATGATGAAATGGTCATGAAATCCCCCATGTCGAATATCCAAAACAAGGGGGTTCTGCGGGATGGCGATGACAGGCGCATGACAATCCCGCAGCTTTGTTGTGCAGCGTCGCTTTACGCGCTTGCGCGCTCGCGTTTCATCTCGTGGCGCATGATGAAGAGCGAGGCGCCGAGGATCAATGCGGCTCCCAGCCAGAGATAACCGCTCGGCGCATAACCGAAGACGAGCCAGCCGGCGAGAACGTTGAGTGGCAACTTGAGATCATCGAAGGGCTGCACATAGGCGGCATCGGCAACCGTATACGCCAGCGTCAACAGAAACTGTGCCACGACGGTCAGGAGCCCCGCCAGCGCCAGCAGCGCGAGCATGGTGCCGCTCGGCACGACGAAGCCTGCCGACAGCGCCAGCACGCCGTTGATCGGCGTCAGAAGCACGAGCAGCCACACTGTGATCGTCTCGGGACGCTCGATGCCGGTCAGGCTCTTCGTGATCAGCGACGACGCACCCCAAAGCAGCGCCGAGAGAACCGGCAGCAAGGCTGCCCAGGTGAAACTCTCCGACCAGGGCTGCAGAATGATCGCAGCGCCGGCAAAACCAACTGCCGCAGCGCCCCAACGGGACGCGCCGACGCGTTCGCCAAGGAAGAGCCGTGCACCGAGAATGATGAAGAACGGTGACGTCATCACCAGCGCGATCGCCTGCCAGATCGGGACGGAGGCCAGGCCCGAAACCCAGGCCCCGACCCCCAGGGCTGCGAGGCCTACGCGGACGATGTGACGCCAGGGATAAACGGTGCGCATCGCCGATAGACCGACCCGCAACAGGAAAGGCAGGGAGAAGATGAGCGCGAACGCATATTGCCAGAAGGCGGTCGAGGTGGCGGAAAAGCCGAGTTGCATCGTCATCCATTGCGTGACGACATTCAGCAGAGCAAAGGCAACGCCGGCCAGTATCATCCAGGCGGCCCCGGCCATGGCACGGGAGGTGAAAAATGCTTGAGTAGTCTCGCTCATGTCCTTCATCCGCAAACAGGGACCAACAAAAACCAGGACGCATGAGCGCAGGGTGCGAAGACGGGCAGCCGTGCCCTTCGCATCCACGATCATTCTCTTTCATCCGGACTGTGACCGTCGGCTCCGGAATTGCACCGGATCTGCTATCCTTCCAGCCCACAAAGGCTGGAAGTGCTCGCGGGCTTGAGCCGAAGCCCTTACCGCCGGTGGGGACTTTCACCCCGCCCTGAGAACAGGCTGAGCCGTAGACCAAAGCCTGCGCTGCTGCAAGGCCACCCGAAAATGCAGAAGGGTCCGGCGTGAGCCGAACCCTTCAAGACTTGGACTGCCGGCCTCGTATCCGGCCGTCAAGCAAACTTATCAGCCGTTAACGGCATCCTTCAGGCCCTTGCCGGCCGTGAACTTCGGAACGTTACGTGCCGGGATGTCAACTTCAGCGCCCGTGGACGGGTTGCGGCCCTTGGAGGCTTCGCGACGCGAAACGGAGAAGTTGCCGAAACCGACGAGGCGAATGTCGCCACCGTTCTTCAGTTCAGCCTGGATGGTCTCGAAAACTGCATCAACTGCGGAAGATGCGTCGGTCTTGGAAAGTCCGGCCTTCTCAGCAACGGCAGACACGAGCTCATTTTTGTTCATGTTTCCACCCCTTTCAAAATGGTTCGAAACGACTGTGTTTTTAAGCCGCGGCGGCTTGCGCATCGCCCGCGTCTTGCCATTCCCAATTGCGCCTAATCCCTTGGAATGCAAGGCTTGCGGCATGCTTTTACAACAAAAAAGACCGGCCAGGGGCCGGTCTTCCTTGTTTTTCTGCCAAATGAGCCTGAGACGAGCAAAATTGCGCCCGCCAGCCCTGTCGATCAGTGGGCGATGGAAGCGCCCGCTTCGTCCTGCGAATCAACCGCAGCGACGGTTGCCGGCTCATTTGCCGGGTCCCATTCGATCGGCTCCGGGACGCGGATGAGAGCGTGTTCGAGCACTTCGCCCATCCGCGAGACCGGGATGATCTCCAGCACGTTCTTCACGTTGTCCGGAATCTCGGCCAGATCCTTGGCATTCTCCTCAGGGATCAGCACCTTCTTGATGCCGCCGCGGACGGCAGCCAGCAGCTTTTCCTTCAGACCGCCGATCGGCAGCACGCGGCCGCGAAGGGTGATTTCACCCGTCATCGCCACATCCTTGGAGATCGGAATACCGGTCATCACGGAGACGATCGCCGTTGCCATGGCAACACCGGCCGACGGGCCATCCTTGGGCGTCGCGCCTTCCGGCAAGTGCACGTGGATGTCGCGCTTGTCGAACAGCGGCGGCTCGATGCCGAAGTCGATCGCGCGCGAACGGACGTAAGACGCCGCCGCAGAAATCGATTCCTTCATCACGTCACGCAGGTTGCCTGTAACGGTCATGCGGCCCTTGCCGGGCATCATGACGCCTTCGATCGTCAGCAGTTCGCCGCCGACCTCTGTCCAGGCAAGTCCTGTGACCACGCCAACCTGATCGTCGCGCTCGGCTTCACCGTGCCGGTACCGCGGCACGCCCAGGTAATCCGGGATGTTTTCAGCGGTGACGGCTACGGACTTGGCCTTGCCCTTGATGATCTCGGTCACAGCCTTGCGGGCGAGCTTCATCAGTTCGCGCTCGAAGTTACGAACGCCCGCTTCACGCGTGTAGGTCTGGATGATCGCCATCAGCGCACCGTCGGTGACCGAAAACTCCTTCGGCTGCAGCGCATGATCGCGGATCGCCTTCGGCAGCAGGTGCCGCTTGGCGATCTCCAGCTTTTCCTCTTCGGTGTAGCCGGCAATGCGGATCACTTCCATGCGGTCCATCAGCGGCGCCGGAATGTTCAGCGTGTTCGCCGTGGTGATGAACATCACGTTGGACAGATCGTATTCGACTTCCAGGTAGTGGTCCATGAAGGTCGAGTTCTGTTCCGGATCCAGCACCTCCAAGAGGGCCGACGACGGGTCGCCGCGGAAGTCCTGGCCCATCTTGTCGATCTCGTCGAACAGGAAGAGCGGGTTGGACTTCTTTGCCTTCTTCATCGACTGGACGACCTTGCCGGGCATCGAACCGATGTAGGTGCGGCGGTGACCGCGGATTTCCGCTTCGTCACGAACGCCACCCAGCGCCATGCGCACGTACTCACGGCCGGTCGCCTTGGCGATCGACTTGGCAAGCGAGGTCTTGCCGACGCCCGGAGGGCCAACGAGGCACAGGATCGGGCCCTTGATCTTCGTCGAACGCGCCTGAACGGCCAGGTACTCGACGATGCGTTCCTTGACCTTGTCGAGGCCGAAGTGATCGACGTTGAGCACTTCCTCGGCATGGTTCAGGTCGGTCTTGATCTTGGACTTTTTGCCCCACGGCATGCCCAGCAGCCAATCCAGATAGTTGCGCACGACGGTTGCTTCCGCCGACATCGGGCTCATCTGGCGCAGCTTCTTCAGCTCCGCATCAGCCTTTTCGCGCGCTTCTTTCGAGAGCTTGGTCTTGGCGATGCGCTCTTCGATTTCGGCCATCTCGTCGCGGCCGTCTTCGCCGTCGCCGAGTTCCTTCTGGATCGCCTTCATCTGTTCGTTGAGGTAGTACTCGCGCTGGGTCTTCTCCATCTGGCGCTTGACGCGCGAGCGGATACGCTTTTCCACCTGCAAGACGGAGATCTCACCTTCCATGAAGCCGAGCGCCTTTTCGAGACGCATCTTCACGCTGGTGGTTTCCAGCATTTCCTGTTTCTCGACGATCTTGATCGACAGATGCGAAGCGACCGTGTCGGCAAGCTTCGAATAATCTTCGATCTGGCTCGCGACGCCGACGACCTCAGGAGAGATCTTCTTGTTGAGCTTCACGTAGCTTTCGAATTCGGAGACGACCGAGCGGCTGAGCGCCTCGATCTCAACCGGGTCTTCCTCCGGCTCGTCGAGCGCCTGTGCTGTCGCTTCATAGAATTCTTCACGCGGCGTGTAGTTGTCGATCTTGGCGCGCGTGCGCCCTTCGACCAGCACCTTGACGGTGCCGTCGGGCAGCTTCAGCAGCTGCAGAACATTGGCAATCGTGCCTACCTGGTAGATCGCGGAGGGTTCCGGATCGTCGTCCGTCGCGTTGATCTGGGTGGCAAGCATGATCTGCTTGTCGGTCCCCATGACTTCTTCTAGCGCACGGATGGACTTCTCACGGCCGACGAAAAGCGGCACGATCATGTGCGGGAAGACTACAATGTCGCGAAGCGGCAAGACCGGATAGGTCGCGCTTTCGGTCGCCGGAGACGTTTTGCTCGTCATGTCATTTCCTTTCCGTCCCGATTTCGGGCCCGTTCCCGGGAGCCACAGCGGCACTCCCGGTTGTCATGTTTTCCACATGAAAGTGGAGTGCTAGAGAGTCCTTTTCAAGGCTCGACGCGACATCCACCATCATTGGCCGGGTCCTTCTGACTACGCTTTATTGCTGTTGCGTACCTTGCGACGGAAAACGAGGCTTCAAGGGTGCGCAACGGCCGAGGCCCGTTACTGAATCGTCACATCATTGCGTTGTTAAGACACTTTAGCAACAACCGAATTGTTAAATCTCGCGCCGCAGAAGCCATCTCAACAACTAAGTGTGGGGTCATGAAAAAGCCCGCACGAGGCGGGCTTTTTCAAATCTGATCTGTGCTTCGCGCTTAGGCCGAGACGTTGGTCTTCTCTTCCGAGCGCTCGGAATAGATGTAGAGCGGCCGTGCTGCACCCTTCACCACCTCGTCGGAAATCACGACTTCGCGGACGCCTTCGAGCGTCGGCAGCTCGAACATCGTGTCGAGCAGGATCTTTTCCATGATCGAGCGCAGGCCACGTGCGCCGGTCTTGCGCACGATGGCGCGACGGGCGATCTCGCGCAGCGCGTCCTCGTGGAAGGTCAGCTCGACGTCTTCCATCTCGAACAGCCGCTGGTACTGCTTGATAAGAGCGTTCTTCGGCTCGGACAGGATCTGGATCAGCGCGTCTTCGTCCAGGTCTTCGAGCGTCGCCAGAACCGGCAGACGTCCGATGAATTCCGGGATGAGGCCGAACTTGACCAGGTCTTCCGGCTCCAGCTCGCGCAGAACCTCGCCGACGCGGCGATCTTCGGGTGAACGGACCGTTGCGCCGAAACCGATCGATGTCTTCTCGCCGCGGGCGGAAATGATCTTGTCGAGGCCGGCGAATGCACCGCCGCAGATGAACAGGATGTTAGTCGTATCCACCTGCAGGAATTCCTGCTGCGGATGCTTGCGGCCACCCTGCGGCGGCACGGAGGCGACGGTGCCCTCCATGATCTTCAGCAGCGCCTGCTGCACGCCCTCGCCCGAAACGTCACGGGTGATCGACGGGTTGTCGGACTTGCGCGAGATCTTGTCGACTTCGTCGATGTAGACGATGCCGCGCTGGGCGCGCTCGACGTTGTAGTCGGCAGCCTGAAGCAGCTTCAGGATGATGTTTTCGACGTCTTCACCGACATAGCCGGCTTCCGTCAACGTCGTTGCGTCAGCCATCGTGAAGGGCACGTCAATGATGCGCGCAAGCGTCTGCGCGAGATAGGTCTTGCCGCAACCGGTCGGGCCGACGAGCATGATGTTCGACTTCGCCAACTCCACATCGCTGCCCTTGGCCGCGTGGGCCAGGCGCTTGTAGTGATTGTGCACGGCGACCGACAGGATGCGCTTCGCCTGCTGCTGGCCGATGACGTACTCGTCGAGGACCTTGATGATTTCCTGGGGGGTAGGAACACCATCGCGGGACTTGACCATCGAGGTCTTGTTCTCTTCGCGAATGATGTCCATGCAGAGCTCGACGCATTCATCGCAGATGAAAACCGTCGGTCCGGCAATCAGCTTGCGGACTTCGTGCTGGCTCTTGCCGCAAAACGAACAATAAAGCGTATTCTTCGAGTCACCGCCGTTGCTACCGCTGACCTTGCTCATTTCCATTTCCTTCCAGCACGCCGGATATCCTCGAAAAGATACCACGGACCACTCAATTCGCCCCGCGCAAAGATCTGCGCTGCATTAAGAGGGCTTCCGGGAGTACCCACCGTATCAGGGCATTTTGCCCAAGATTCGGCCGCAACGACTCTCCCACCTAACTCTGAACCCTATGCCTTCACAGCTCAACATAGCATTAAGGGTTCATCTTAGCGGCTTTACCCCCTCGATAAAGCCCTTTCACTATTACAATTGTGTCACAATTGCATCTATCGTGACACAAAAGCGCGCCATCACGCCTGCTCTGCAGCCTCGATCGCTTCGCGCGACGTGATGACCTTGTCGATCAGACCCCAGTCGAGCGCCTCGTCGGAACTCATGAAATGGTCGCGATCGAGCGTCTGTTCAACCTCTTCGTAGGTCCGGCCGCAATGCTTGACGTAAACCTCGTTGAGGCGACGCTTCATCTTGAGGATGTCCTTAGCGTGGCGCTCGATGTCGGAGGCCTGGCCCTGGAAACCGCCGGACGGCTGATGAACCATGATGCGCGAATTCGGGGTGGCGAAACGCATGTCCTTGTGGCCGGCAGCCAGCAGAAGCGAGCCCATCGAGGCGGCCTGGCCGATGCAGAGCGTCGAAACAGCCGGCTTGATGAACTGCATGGTGTCGTAGATCGCCATGCCAGCGGTAACGACGCCGCCCGGAGAATTGATGTAAAGCGCGATTTCCTTTTTCGGATTTTCCGCTTCAAGGAAAAGAAGCTGGGCGCAGACGAGCGTCGCCATCTGATCTTCGACCGGACCGGTCAGGAAGATGATGCGCTCTTTCAGAAGGCGCGAAAAGATATCGTAGGAACGTTCGCCGCGGTTGGTCTGCTCCACAACCATCGGCACCAGCGCCATGGCGGTATCAACTGGATTTCTCATATCGAACCTTCATCAATCGGGCCCGCAAAACCTTTGCGAGCCGGGAATCACAGGATTAGCCTTCTGCTCCTACATAGAGTGTCAACACCCTTCACTTCAAGTCGCGAACGTCCGATAACCTTAATCGGCGGCGCCCTTCCAGCCTAAGAACAGAACTCCTCCACACGTGATTGCTGATAGAACATTTTTTCGCCAACGCCTTCGCCGGCGCCTTGGCTTTTGCGCTTTGCGCACAGCATTCGCCGCCGCTCGGTAAACGAACGGTAAACCCGTGCACGCTGGCAGCGACGTCAGAGCTGAGATTCGATCGGCAGGATGCGAATGAGCCCAGCGATGAAGCGCCGCAGCAGACTGGCATCCGGCTCGCCCCGTAACAATCGCTCTGTCCCGTTGGACCGGTCGTGCCAGACAAGCCGCGTGCCTTCGAGGCCGAGCCGGTAACTGACGGAAGGCGCCGTCTCCTCCTCAAACATCTTCACGAGTTCACCCGCAAGCGCGGCATCCGTAAAAACCACGCCCATCTCGGTATTCAGCGATGCCGACCGCGGATCGAAGTTCATCGAACCGACGAAGCCGTTGAGACCATCGACGACAAAGGCCTTGCTGTGAAGGCTGGCATTGCGCCGGCCGAACAGGGACATGCGATGGCTTTCGACGGCATCGCCCTGCTCTTTCAGTTCGAAGAGCTCGATGCCGGCGCGAACGAGGCTTCGACGATATTTCACATAGCCGCCGTGAACGGCGGCCACGTCGGTGGCGGCCAGCGAGTTGGTGAGCACCGCCACCCGCGCGCCATTCTTCACCAGAGCCGTCAGTTCGCGTGTCCCGGCGGTGCCGGGAATAAAGTATGGCGAGATGATGCGCAGATCCCTCTTTGCCGCCTGGATTAGGGGGAAGAGTTCGCGCAGCAGCCAGTTCTGCCGCTTCTGCATCAGGGCCTTCTCGGGCGGATCGGCCTTAAGACGGACATCGTCGATCCAATGCAGCGCCTTCGATCCGCTAAAGGACGCCTCGCCCCCCATCACATCGGCCACGCGCTCCAGATAGAAACGAGCGGCGGGTGTTCGCGCATGCGCGTCGAGCGCGTCCCTAAGGGCCGGCAGGTATTGTTTGCGCGGGGTGCGCAACTTGCCGATCGGCAACACGGATGTACTGTTCCAATAGCGATCGAACATTGCCGATGCCTGCTCGACCACCGGCCCGATCATCCAGACATCGAGGTCACGAAAGTTCGAAAGCTCTGCCGCATCGAAATAGGCGTCACCAATATTGCGGCCGCCGGCGATCGCCACACGCGCATCGGCAACCCACAGCTTGTTGTGCATCCGGCGCGTGGCGCTGAAGGCGCGGATGGCCATCTCGAAACCGCGGCGGATGCGGTCGGTGCGGGCACGGCTGGGATTGAAGAGTCTCACTTCAATGTTCGCATGGGCATCGAGCGCGATGCACATCCGGTCGTGGATGCCGGCATTGATATCGTCGAGCAGCAAGCGGACGTGGACGCCGCGATCCGCTGCCGCCAGGATTTCCCGTGTGAGCAGGAGACCGGTCAGGTCGTCCTTCCAATAGTAGTACTGCAAATCGAGGCTTCGTCCGGCCCTTCGCGCTGCATGCGCCCTGACGACGAAAGCTTCGATGTTGTCTGAGACGAGCGATATGCCGTTCGTTCCGGCGTGGGTACCAAGCAATGGAAAGATGGCTCGGTCCAGTTCGGTCTCGGCCTCGGCGACGGGAAGCGCTGAAGACGGGTCTCCGTGCGGACGCCGACCGAAGCGGCCGTAGACATAGAGGATCGCTGCGCCGAACGCGCCGCCGATGGCGACAACGGCAACAATGACAAAGGACAACATCACCTGCCCGCCAGAAAGTGTCTCAGACCGATCCGGCCCGGCTCACTTCAATCCGTTCGTTGTTATGGTCTTCCCGCTTGCCGACCTTCAGATCGATCGATGCCTTGACCGGCAAATGATCGGAAGCGACGCGGGCCAGTGGAGAATCATGCACGGCGACCGACGTCACCAGGCTATGGGGATTACCGAGAACGCGATCGAGCGGCAACAGCGGAAAACGGGAAGGAAAGCTCGCGACCGTTGCATGCGACGGGTCGAACACCGGGCTGAGGAAGGACAGTGACGAGCGTTTGCCCATGCGCCACTCGTTGAGATCGCCGATCAGCAAGGTCGGTCGCCCGCCCGCATCGGATGCCGCCTCGATGATCGCCTCGGCCTGCTGGGCGCGGGAGTGCCGCAACAATCCGAGATGGGCCGCGATCACGCGCAAGGGACCCATCTTGAGGTCCAGATCGACCACGAGCGCTCCGCGCGGCTCGACGCCCGGCAGCTTCAATTGCTGAACATCGGAAACCGCACCCTCACGCAGAAGCAGCACGTTGCCGTGCCAGCCATGCCCTTTTGTGGAAAAGCCGGAGATCGGAACAGATACCAGATGCGCCTCGCGTCGCAGGTGCTCGAGGTCGAGCAGCCCGGCACGCTCACCGAAGCGCTGGTCAGCCTCCTGAAGGGCGACGATATCGGCGCCGAGCTCGCTGATGACCTGGGCTGTACGCCCCGGGTCAAAGCGGCCGTCGGTGCCGACGCATTTGTGGATGTTATAGGAAGCGATGACGATATCACCGCGGCTGACCGCCGCCTCACGGCTGACGACAGTGGGTCGCCGCTTGCGGATTGCCGCTACGATGCCCGCCGATAGACTGGTCTGGTTTTTTGCCATGCCGCTCCCTGCTTGCTGCCGCATCATGCGCAAATAGGTCGCCAGACGCCACTGAAAAAGGTTTCAGACGAAAACTTGTTCCGCGCCGAAGGGCGATAACAAGGCTTTTCGAACAGCATGACGTGCACACAATCACTCGAAAACTCAGCCCTTATTGCTGCCCCAAGCTCCAGCCGTAGAACGATATCCGCCTTGTTCTTAAGGCTGGAAGGCGAAGGCGAGCGATTGCCGCACGCCGTCGCGCAAATGCGATCCGTCAATCCACAGGGCCAGAAAACAGGATCAGGTTGCCGTCGGGATCAAGGACGATGAAGTTTCGCGCGCCCCACGGCTCCGTCCGCAAGACGTGATGAAAGCGCACCCCGGCCGCTTGATAGTCGAGGAACAGGCGCTTGATTTCGTGCGACGTGGCAACGGTCAGCGACGCGGAAAGCAGATGCTCGCGCTCCCTGACGTCGCCGACGAAGACGGGCTCGCAGACCAGTCGCAAGGCGAGCAACGCATTGTCGCGCTTCACCTGACCATAAAAGGGCGGGTCGCCATAGACGAAGTCGACGGCAAAGCCGAGCTTGTCCGTGAAGAAGTCGCAAGACGCCTTGATGTCGGCGACAAACAATTGTGCCGAGGTCGATCGCAGAACAGGGCGCGGTGCTTGTTGTTTCGCTTGCGTGGTCATTGTCAGGGCTCCTGATTTGAGCGCCTGCCAGCCGTCAAAACCCATCTGGCGCGCGACAAGTTCCTGGGCGTCGGCGAGCTTGAAGTCCGCCTTCAAAATCTCCCGGTCATCCAGATCGCGAAAGCGCGGCAAAGCAGCCCTGATCTCGGCCGCAACCGGAAAATATCCGTCGCGATGCCATCTCAGATACTGTTTGGCCTGCTTCTTGAGGTTTTCGAGGTTCGGCATGGGCGCAACGAGGGTCTATCTACCGTAGGTGGGCGTTGCCCTTTCGACCTTGCACCGATGCGCCCTACTCAGCGACATAAGATTGACCCGCAGTAAGCCATTTTGTCAACGCAGCGACACCACAAGTCGAAGGCAGACTGCGACGACCGCCTGGCAGCGTCGTTGGTCGCCAATCCGATACAACTTGTGCTCTTGCAGGCGGAACCACGCCACCCTTACAAATGGTCGCCGTCCCCGCCTTGCAAAGAGCCAGCGCCATGCCACCTAAGCCCGCCATCAGCATCGACCGCGCCGAGCGGCGCGTTTCGATCGACGTACACAATCCGGATTTCTATCGTTCGCCATCGTCGGCCTATGCCGAGATCCATGCGCATTGTCCGGCATTTTACTGGAATGAGCGTGAGCAATGGTATTTCGCGGGCTACGACCAGGTGAACGCGTTGCTGCGCGACCGGCGTTTTGGACGGCAGATCCTGCACGTGGCCACACGCGAAGAATTGGGCATACCGTCACCCAAAGCACATTTGAGGGATTTCGACGCACTCGAGGAGCATTCGCTGCTGGAATTGGAACCGCCAGCCCACACCCGACTGCGCACGCTCGTCAACCGCGCCTTCGTCTCCAGGCAGATCGAGCAATTACGGCCGGATATCGAACGGCTGTCGCACTCGACAATCGATGGCTTCGAGCGTGACGGCGAAGTCGAGCTGCTGAAGACCTACGCGGAAACAATCCCGGTCACCATCATCGCCCGCATGCTCGGCATCCCAGTCGAGGCCACACCAAATCTTCTCGACTGGTCGCATCGCATTGTGCGTATGTACGTCTTCAACCCGAGCCACGAAACCGAGCTCGACGCCAACCAGGCATCCGCCGACTTCGCCGACTACCTCAGGACCATCATCGCCGAGAAGCGCCGCGCGCCGGCAGACGACCTCCTGACGCATATGATCACGTCGGAGAAGGACGGCGAGCGACTGTCTGAGGCGGAACTGATCTCCACGGCGGCGCTGCTTCTCAACGCCGGCCACGAGGCGACCGTGCATCAGATCGGCAACGCGGTCAGAACGATCCTGCAGTCGGGCCACGCGCCCAAAGATCTGTTCTCAACCGAGGCGACGACCGCGCTTGCGGTCGAGGAATGCCTGAGATTTGCGGCACCGCTGCATATCTTCCAGCGCTACGCGCTATTGGATCTCGATCTCGACGACAGGATTTCGCTGCGCAAAGGAGACAAGATCGGTTTGTTGCTTGGCGCTGCCAATGTCGATCCCCGAAAATTCAGTGACCCACTCCACTTCAACCCCATGCGCAATGAGGGCGCCAACGTCTCGTTCGGTGCGGGCCTGCATTTTTGCATTGGGGCGCCGCTCGCCCGCCTCGAACTCAACCTGTCGCTGCCGATCCTGTTTCAGCGGTTGCCCGGGATGCGGCTAAAGCATGAACCCGAGGAACGGGACAGTTTCCATTTCCATGGACTTGAGCGGCTGGACCTCGCCTGGTGACGGTTTGCGCTGCCCCGTTCGTGAAAAACAAACGGCTTCGACGACATCGCCGAAGCCGTTTGAAACCAGACCAGTTTGGGGAGCGACCCCGCTTGAGCGTCAGACCGCCTGTGCTCGCTCGACACCGTAGCGGGCAGCCGGCCTGTCATGCGAAAGATTAGGCGCCAGGACCAGGCGCGCCTTGGTGAAGGCGTCCCAGTCGTCAGCGTCGGGCAGCGATGGAATTGTGATCAACTCTCCCCGATCGAAACCGGCAAGCGCCGCATCGACGAGATCGGTGACGTCCATCACCATCGACGGATCGAGCCGGTCGATCGAGCCGCCGGCGCGATCGAAGATCTCGGTTCGGGTCAGACCGGGCAACACCGCCTGAACCTTGACGCCCTTGCCGGAAGCTTCCGCGTTGATCGACTGCGTCAGGTTCAGCACGAAGGCCTTGCTCGCATTGTATGTGCCGTTGAACCGCTCGGGCACCAGCGCCACGACGGAGGCAATATTGATGATCGCTCCCCTGCCGCGTTCCGCGAATGTCTGGGCGGCGGCAACCGCCAACCGGTTCACGGCAACGACGTTCAACTCGATCATGGCTTCGAGATAGTCCAGGTCGTCGGCGAGCAACGGCCCCTTCGGCCCGATCCCGGCATTGTTGACGAGGAGTTCGATTGCCGCGTCGTCGCGCAGCCGCTTCTCGACCGCCCTTACGTCATCCCGTAGCGTCAGGTCCGCCTTCAGCACATCGACCGTCACGCCGTATTGCGCTGACAAATTTGCGGCGAGATCGGAAAGACGCTTTTCGTCGCGCGCCACCAGAACCAGGTCGTGGCCGCGCTGTGCCAGCCGGTCCGCATAAGTCGCGCCGATGCCCGAAGACGCGCCCGTCACCAGCGCCTTACCCTTTTTCTCCACTGCACTCATTGTCGGTTTCCTTGTTCCGATTTCAATTTAGTGGTATATGCCACTAAATATACAGCAAACTGGACGCTGCGCAAGAGTGGCGCTACCAAAGTCGAAAACGGGCGCCACGGCCGCGACGGAGAAAACGATGGATGACACGCCGAAGGTCTGGGACTTCTGCACCAACAGCGCATTGAAACGCGCCTCACGCCAATTGGGTCAGCTCTATGAGGATGTGCTCGCACCAAGCGGATTGCGCGGTACGCAATATTCGCTGCTCAGCCAGATCGCCCACAGCAAAAATGCCTCGCTGCGCACGCTCGCGGATCTCCTGGTGATGGATCTATCGGCGCTTGGTCACACGCTGAAACCGCTGATCCGCGATGGTTACGTGGAGCTTGTGCCCGACGCGTCGGACAGGCGGGTGAAGCGCGTTCAGCTGACGCCGTTCGGCCTGAAGAAGCAGCAGGAGATGACGGTTCTCTGGCGCAAGGCGCAGGCGCGCTTCGAAAATGCCCTCGGCAAACCGGAAGCCGAAGCGCTGCGGCGCGCGCTGAACGGAATCTCGGAAGCGTCGTTTGCCGAAGCCTTCACCCGTGCATCTGATGACACCGAGTCGGGTGCAAAGGGATAGCGGCTTGATCAGAGGCGAATGACGTAATCCTTGCGGGTGGTTTCTACGACCTCCCACGTCCCCTTGAAACCGGGCCTGAGGATCATGCTGTCGCCGGCGCGCAGATGCACGGCCTCACCGCCGTCCTCGGTTACGACCGAGTAGCCGGACAGGATATGGAAGTATTCCCACTCGTCGTAGACAATCCGCCATTTGCCGGGCGTCGATTCCCAGACGCCAGCATAAAGGCCACCATCGGCCTCTTCGACGTTCCAGGTCCGAAACCGGGGCGTGCCGGCGATCAGGCGGTCCGCGGCGGGCTCTCCGACTTCGGGCTCGACCGTCGCCAGGTCGAATTTTTTCATCTTCACCATCAGGCACCAGCTCCATGAGGAGACGGAGCAACCCGTCCCCTCATTTTGATGTCAGTCTCAGATCTTTCCGAGCGACTGCTCGAGATCGGCGATGATGTCGGAAACATCCTCGATACCAACAGACAGACGCACGACGTCGGGGCCTGCCCCTGCCGCAACCTGCTGTTCAGGTGTCAGCTGGCGGTGGGTGGTCGAGGCCGGATGGATGACCAGCGATCGGGTGTCGCCGATATTGGCGAGGTGCGAGAACATCTCGAGCCCCTCGACGAAGCGCTTTCCTGCCTCGTAACCGTCCTTGAGGCCGAAGGTAAAGACGGCGCCGGCACCCTTCGGGGCGTAACGCTTCTGCAGCGCGTTGTTCGGATCGTCTTCAAGCCCGGCATAGTTGACCCAAGAAACCTTGTCGTGGCCCTTCAGCCACTTGGCAACAGCCAGTGCGTTGTCGCAATGGCGCTGCATGCGCAGCGGCAGCGTCTCGACGCCGGTCAGGATCATGAAGGCGTTGAACGGCGAGATCGCCGGGCCGAAATCGCGAAGACCGAGAACACGCGCGGCAATCGCAAAAGCGAAATTGCCGAACACCTGGTGCAGCACGACGCCGGCATATTCCGGCCGCGGCTCCGACAGCATCGGGTACTTGCCGGACTTCGACCAGTCGAATGTGCCGCCGTCGACAATGACGCCGCCCATCGAATTGCCGTGGCCGCCGATGAACTTCGTCAGCGAATGCACGACGATATCGGCACCGTGCTCCAGCGGGCGCAGGAGGTAAGGTGTCGCCATGGTGTTGTCGACGATCAGCGGCAGGCCATGCTTGTGGGCGACCTCGGCGATCGCGGCGATGTCGACGAAGGTGCCGCCCGGATTGGCGAGGCTCTCGATGAAGATCGCCTTGGTGCGCGCGTCGATTTTGGCTTCAAAGCTCGAGGGGTCGCTCGGATCCGCCCAGCGCACCTGCCAGTCGAAGGACTTGAAGGCATGGCCGAACTGGTTGACCGAGCCACCGTAAAGTCGGTTTGCGGCGACGAAATTGTCGCCGGGGCTCATTATCGTGTGGAAGACGAGAAGCTGGGCCGCATGACCGGAGGCGACAGCCAGTGCCGCGGTGCCGCCTTCAAGCGCTGCGAGGCGCTCTTCCAGAACCGCCTGCGTCGGGTTCATGATGCGGGTATAGATATTACCGAACTGTTGCAGGCCAAAGAGTGCCGCCGCATGGTCGGTGTCGTTGAAGACGAAACTGGTCGTCTGGTAGATCGGCGTCGCCCGGGCGCCCGTCGTCGGATCTGGTTGCGCTCCGGCGTGGATTGCGAGCGTGCTGAAACCAGGATTGTCTTTCGTCATTCATCCCTCCCATGACCAGGGCGCCGCACCTCCCGTGGAGGTGCCAAAGGTACCCTATCGCTTTGATTCCAGGCACAGTGCGCGTCGAAGATCCGCTCGGACTTTCGGCTCGGTGCTCTGGAGCGGCGGCACTATCCCAGAGCTGCCACGCATGGTCAAAGAAAGATTTTTTCAAAACTGACGGTTGAGCGAAACATCGCTGCAGCCGATACCGCGTCAACCGATCAGGCGCGGGTATTCCATTGCCGGACAGCGATCCATCACGACCTTGATGCCGGCGGCCTCCGCCTTGGTGGCGGCAGCGTCATGCCTCACCGACAGCTGCCCCCAGATCACCTTCGGCAAGGTCTCAAGAGCCAGGATTTCGTCGACGAGCGCCGGCAGGGCATCGGCGGCGCGGAAGACATCGACCATGTCGATCGGCTCCTGGATGTCGGCGAGCCTGCCCACGACCGGCTGATCAAGAATTGTCTTGCCGACATGGCCGGGATTGATCGGGATGACGCGATAGCCCTTGCGCAGAAGGAACGCCATGACGCGGTGGCTCGGCCGCTCGGCGTTCGGCGACGCGCCGACGAGGGCGATCGTCTTGGCCGAGCGCAGGATATCGGCAAGGTAATAATCCGGGTAGGCGTCGTGGTTCATGGTCTGATCCGAACTCATCTGTTAACGCGTGCATCGTTTGCACGGTGGTGGCGCCTGTCAATCGAACGCCCGATGGCAGCGGCGACGCTGCCCACGCCGCACTCCTGCCAGTTTCCGGTTGCTTTTCCCGTACAGTGGCGCGACAAGGCTGGCAACGGCCTACACCATCGTCCGAGGTTTCATCTTGCCCCTTGATGTCATTGCACTCGTCCTTTTCGGGGCGCTGTTGCACGCGACCTGGAATGCCCTGGTCAAGGCGGGCTCGGAAAAATCGCTCGATGCGGCCATGATCGCGCTCGGCGCGGCCGCCGTCGCGATCCCCTTCCTGCCGTTCCTGCCTCTGCCGCAGCCAGAAGCATGGCCGTACATCCTGGTGTCGGCGCTCTTCCAGTTTGCCTATTTCCAGCTGGTTGCAGCTTCCTACCGTGCCGGCGATATCGGCCTCGTCTATCCATTGATGCGCGGCGTCGCTCCGTTGATCGTCGCCTCCACCAGCAGTCTCATCATCGGTGAGCAGCTGACGACCGGCGCCATGGCAGGCGTGCTGACGATCAGCGTCGGCGTTCTCACGCTCGCGTTCGAATCGCGAAAGGGCGGCAAACACGCGATAATATTGGCATTGCTCAATGCCTGCGTGATCGCCTGCTATACCTTTGTCGACGGCATCGGCGCCCGCGTTTCGGGCAACGCCATTTCCTACACGCTGTGGATGGCGCTGCTTCCGCCGGTCCTTCTGTTTACCTGGGCCTTTGCCCGACGCGGCATCAAACCGGTCGCCCGCCACGTCTACAAGAACTGGTGGCGCGGCCTCATCGGCGGCGCCGGCTCCATTGGTGCCTACGGTCTGGCACTGTGGGCGATGACGAAGGCGCCGGTCGCTTCCGTCGCCGCCCTGCGCGAAACCTCGATCCTGTTCGCCGTCGTCATCTCGGTGGTGTTTCTGAAAGAACGCGTCAGCATCTGGCGCATTGCGGCGGCCTGCGTCATCGCGCTCGGCGCGCTTCTCCTGAAACTGGCATAGGCAAGATTTACTTGAAACCAAACTCGCTTTTCAGGATCTCGAAAAGTTCCCGTGCTGCTCGTTCGTCCACTTGGAACGTCTGACTGAGCTTGCCAACATCCTGACGACTATCCCTGCCGTAAGTGGAAATCTGCATTAGGCGGCGTCCATCGAAATCTTGGACGAACAGCTTCGCATCCACTTCGTCATGGAGTTGAAACCGGCTGATTTCACCACGCTCAAATTTTGTTATTCGGGCCATTAATCTACCTTCCACTCCGGCATGCGTTTACCGAGGAAAGCACCGATGCCGTTTTCGGCGTCGCCCGCCAGCATGTTTTCGACCATAACGCCGACGGCGTAATCATAGGCCTCGGGAAGGCTCATTTCGGCCTGGCGATAGAAGGCTTCCTTGCCGATCTTCAATGCCTGCGGCGATTTCGAGGCGATGACGGCCGCGTACTTGTCGACGACCTGGCGAAGATACTGTTGCGGCACGATGCGATTGACGAGGCCGAAATCCTTGGCGGTCGATGCGTCGATCGTCTCGCCGGTCAAAAGCATCTCCATCGCCTGCTTGCGGTGGGATGCACGCGACAGCGCCACCATCGGCGTCGAGCAGAACAGGCCGATATTGACGCCCGGCGTGCAGAAGGTGGAGCTGTCGGTGCAGATCGCCAGATCGCAGCTGGCAACCAGTTGGCAGCCCGCCGCCGTCGCGAGACCGTCGATCTCGGCGAGGACTGCCTGGGGCAACCGTGTGATCTTCATCATCAGGTCTGCTGCCAGGCGGATCGTCGTTTCGAAGAATGCCCTGCCCCCGTCGGCATCGGCCCTGTGCGCGGTCATTTCCTTGAGGTCATGGCCCGCAGAAAACAGCTTGCCGGACGCCGAGAGCACGACGACGCGGATGTCCTTGGAATGGGCAACGGCGTCGAGCGCCGTGTGCAGGGCTTCCATAAGCTCGATCGAAAGCACGTTGGCGGGCGGATTGTTGAGCGTCAGCCGGAGCACCGGCCCCGAGACCTCACGCTGCAGCAATCCGCTTGGCTCTTCCTTCCGAAATGAAACAACGTCCGCCATGCTCTTCTCCTGCTGTCCTGTCTCATTCAATCGATCGGTACGTGGTACGCCGCCGCCTGCGTGCTTTCAAGTCAGCGATCACCACCGCGCCTAAGACCTTTTTCCGCCTTGCGCAAAAGAGCATACCGGCTTCACTTGGCGCGAAAGCTTGCACAAAGGAAACCTGCCGATGACGATCCAGCCCATCATGACAGTAGAGGAGCTGAACCGGTTTCTCGATACTGACTTCCCGCAGGTCCACACCGACGGCAAGGTCTTCCATGTCACTGACACCGGCCCCGGATTTGCGACGATGCGGCTCGATCCGAACGAACGTCATATCCGGCCGGGCGGCACCGTCTCGGGCCCAACGCTTTTCGCGCTGGCGGACGTTTCCGCCTATATCGCCCTGATCGCCCATATCGGGCCGGTGGCGCTGGCTGTCACCACCAGTCTCAACATCAATTTTCTGCGCAAGCCGGATCCGCGGCCACTCGAATGCACCTGCCGCATTCTCAAGCTCGGCAAGAGATTGGCCGTTCTCGATGCGTCGATCGCCATGGTCGGCAGCGACGATCTCGTGGCCCATGCGACGGCGACCTATTCGATTCCGCCGCGTTAATTTGAGGTATCGAAATACCACAAGTATAACACATTGTTTTTACTTCACATTATTTCACAGCGACGAAATCGCTGTTGTTGACGCCCATTTCGCGCTTGCGTATAAGCTCCCTCAGATCGCGGTCCCCTTCGGGCCGCTTTCTTCTTTTGGCTGAAATTCAGCCAAAACCAAGCAACAAGAAACGCCCAGCGGTTCGCCGCTCGGGTCCAGAGAAAGAGTTTTGTTATGGGAACCTTCGTTCAGAAGCCTGCAGAGGTGGAGAAGAAGTGGATCATCATCGACGCCGAAGGCCTCGTTGTCGGTCGCCTCGCTTCCATCATCGCGAACCGCCTGCGCGGCAAGCACAAAGCCACCTTCACGCCGCATGTTGACGATGGCGACAACGTCATCGTGATCAACGCCGAGAAGGCCGTGCTCACGGGCAAGAAGTACACCGACAAGAAGTACTACTGGCACACCGGCTACCCCGGCGGCATCAAGGAGCGCACTGCGCGCCAGATCATCGAAGGCCGCTTCCCGGAGCGCGTCCTCGAGAAGGCCGTCGAGCGCATGGTTCCGCGCGGCCCGCTCGGCCGTCGCCAGATGAAGAACCTGCGCGTATACGCAGGCTCGAACCACCCGCATGAAGCACAGCAGCCGGCCGTCCTCGACGTCGCCAAGCTGAACAGCAAGAACACAAGGAGCGCCTAATGGCCGACCTTTCCGCTCTCAAGGAAATCGCCACGACTGCGGAACCGGCAGCTCCGGTTCACGTCAAGAAGGTCGACGCTCAGGGCCGCTCCTATGCGACCGGCAAGCGTAAGAACGCTGTTGCCCGCGTATGGGTCAAGCCCGGCTCGGGCAAGATCACCATCAACGGCAAGCCGTACCTCGACTACTTCGCTCGTCCGGTTCTGCAGATGATCCTGCAGCAGCCGATCGTCGCAGCTGCCCGTGACGGCCAGTTCGACATCGACGCGACGGTCGCCGGTGGCGGTCTCTCCGGCCAGGCCGGTGCCGTTCGTCACGGCATCTCCAAGGCGCTCACCTACTTCGAACCGGGCCTGCGCTCGGTCCTGAAGAAGGGCGGCTTCCTGACCCGCGACAGCCGTGTCGTTGAACGTAAGAAGTACGGCAAGGCCAAGGCCCGTCGTTCGTTCCAGTTCTCCAAGCGTTAATCGCTGGAAGACACTGCATCTTGGAAGGCCGGGTTCGCCCGGCCTTTTTTCGTTTCAGATCGGCAATTCCGTCGTCGATTTCAGTTCGCGCAGCACGAAGCTCGACACCACCGTGCGCACATGCGGATTGCGCATCAGGTAGCGCGTCATGAAGGCGTCGTAGCTGTCGACGTCGTTTGCCCGGATCTTCAGCATGTAGTCGAAGGTGCCCGACAGCGCGTAGCACTCCATGATCTCCGGCCGGTCGCGCACGACCGCCGAGAAGGCGGCAATCGCCTCGTCGTGATGATCCTCCAGCGTCACGTGGGCAATGATGCACAGTTTCAGATCGAGTTTTGACGGATCCAGCAGCGCCACCCGCTTGCGGATCACCCCGTCGGCCTCAAGCTCCTGAAGCCGCCGCCAGGTTGAGCTTTGCGACATGCCCGCCCGTTCCGCGAGTTCCGACAGGGACTGGCCGCTATCGGCCTGAATCAGCCGCAGCAGCTTACGCAACGGTTGGGAAGTTTCCTTCAAATCCGATGACATTCCGAAATTTCCTCCCGCAACAGCGTCCTCCACCGGCAACTGTGAAACAAATACTCGCTCCATTCGCGATACAATTGCAACAACTTGGTGTTTTGGCGAAGAGGAGACGTCATGCCGAAAGAAAGCAGCTACACCGCGAAACTACCCGAGCCGGACGGCAGCTATCATTACACGCCCGAAGAGGACGCGATCTGGGGCGAGCTTTACCAGCGGCAGATGAAGCTGCTCGCCGACAAGGCCTGCGACGAATATCTGGAGGGTGCACGCAAGCTCGGTCTTGGCCCGGACCGCGTACCGCAGTTGCAGGAGGTCAACCGCCGCCTGCAGGAAACCACCGGCTTCGGCGTCGAAGGCGTACCGGCGCTGATCCCGCCCTCGCGGTTCTACGAGCTTCTGTCAGAGGGCAAGTTTCCGCTCGCGACCTTCATCCGCCGGCGCGAACATATCGACTACATCGAAGAGCCCGATATCTTCCACGAAGTGTTCGGCCACTGCCCGCTCCTGACCAACCAGAGCTACGCCCATTTCGTCCGCCGCTTCGGCGAAAAGGCCGTAGCCCTCGGCAAGGGCTATTCCTGGCACATGTTCCGGATCTTCTGGTTCACCGTGGAGTTCGGCCTGATCAACACGCCGCAAGGACGGCGCTGCTTCGGTGCCGGCATCGTGTCGTCGCCGAACGAGACCCGCACGGCCATGGAGCCATCGACGAGCGAATTCCGCCCGTTTGACCTGATGTCCGTGCTGCGCACGCCGTACCGCATCGATATCGTGCAACCGATCTATTATGTCATCGACAGCTTCGCCCAGCTCGAGGCGATCATCGAGGAGGATATCGGCGCGCGGATCAACGAGGCCAAGGCGCTTGGCGACTTCGCGCCGACCTACGAAGCCAAGGCGTCTTGACCGCATTACAGCGCCACGCGTCAAACATGATGCACAGACGGCGCTGTAACGCCATGAATATACTGCATAATTTATCCTTTGATCGGAATCGATCTAAAGGGGTGCGCAAGAGAATTCGCCGGCAGGGACTTGCCTTGCCGGCGACGATTGTCCAACGTCTCGCCATACACGGGAGACGGGATATGGCGAACAGGACGATCGATCACGCGCTGACGGCGCGCTCACTGACTTCGGCGGCATCGGACCCGACGCATGCCGGCATTCTCTCCTTCATGCGAAGAAAATATTCAAAGCAGCTGAAAGACGTCGATGCCGTCGTCTGGGGCATCCCCTTTGACGCCGCCACCTCAAACCGTCCCGGTGCCCGCTTCGGGCCGCAGGCGATCCGCCGCGCATCGGCGATCTTCGACAACGATCCGCAGTACCCGTTCGAGCGCGATCTCTTCGCCGAGATGGCGACCATCGACTACGGCGACTGCCTGCTCGATTACGGCAACCACTCGAAAACACCGGCAACGATCGAGCGTGAAACGGCAAAGATCCTGAAGAGCGGCGCCTATCTCCAGACACTGGGCGGCGACCATTTCGTCACCTATCCGATCCTCAAGGCGCACGCTGCGATCCACGGCCCCCTCGCCCTCGTCCAGTTCGACGCGCATCAGGACACCTGGCCGGACGAACGCGGCCGCATCGATCATGGCTCCTTTGTCGGCCGTGCAGCGCGCGCTGGCCTCATCGACACCGACGCTTCGATCCAGATCGGTATTCGCACCCATGCGCCGGAGGATTGCGGTATCCGCATTCTCTATGGCTACGACATCGAGGAAATGAGTGTCGCAGACATTGCAGACGCCATCATCCAGCAGGTCGGGGAACGCAAGGCCTATCTGACGTTTGACATCGATTGCCTCGACCCGGCCTATGCGCCCGGCACCGGCACGCCCGTTGCCGGCGGGCCGTCCAGCTCAAAGATGCTTTCGGTTCTGCGCAAGCTGGGTGCACTGACGGTCGTCGGCAGCGATGTGGTCGAAGTCGCACCCGCCTATGACCACGCCGATATCACCGCCATCGCCGGTGCCACCGTCGCCATGTACATGCTTGGCCTGCATGCCGAAAAGCTGGCGGAGCGCTCGACGCTGCGCTGATCGCACGGCCATCAATCGAGATTGAGCAGTCCCGCATTCTGGCGTTGGCGAAGATGCTGGTCGACGAGCGAGCGGTCCGGGCAGGTGTGGTAGTATCCGCCGCAGGCATCACGCAGGCGCGCCAGCGCCTTAAATGTCGGCGAAGTCGGCAGGCCGGCGGCCTCGATCAGGCTTGCCGAGAGGAAGCCGACATCCAGCGGCTTGGCAAAAGGCCGCATATCGATCTCGCGCCCGTAGGCGTAAACCGAATAGTAGGTCTTGTAGGCGAGCGATCTGAGGTCGGCAAAGACATTGCCTGCGGGCGCATCAGCCAGCAGATAGTCCTTGGTGGCAACTGCTTGGTGATCGCCGAAATCGAGAACGACAGTGCCATTGGGGCCAGGCGCCCGCTGGCGCTTGCTGCGAAAATCCTGAAGATCTTGCTTTGCGAGCGCCACACGGCGCAGGTACTCGTTGGGTTCGGCGTCAGGGGCGAGAGCCTTGCCCGGTAACGCGTCCGCCGGCACAAGGTTCATATCATAGGGCCCGTGCGGAAAAAGCGTCTGCATGGCAATGAACAACGGACGCCGATCCTTCTCGCGATGCTGTCGAACGATCCGTTCGACAGCATCGAAATAGAAGCTGTCGCGCACGAAATGCGATTTCGGCTTCATCGCGTCGAAGTCGACGATCTCCTGAAAACCGATCGACGTCAGGAATGGCCCCTCGTTGACGAAACTCGCCTGCATCGGCATCACCGCGACGGTGCGATAACCGCATCGCGCCAACAGACTTGGCAGGCTCGTCTTCACCCTGCCCTCGAGGATTTGCGTGACATAGGGGCTTTGCCAGCCAAAGTCCGCACCGGATAATCCTGTCATGACGGAAAAGTTCGTGACCCATGTGCCGCCGCCGAACGTCTCGACCTGCAGGGGGTGCACCTGGCCGTCCTGCGACTGGAACGACGCGCTCATCCATTCCGGAACGTTCACCTGCGGGAAGTAGCTGGGGCTCGTCTGGCTCTCGCTGAGCACGACAAAAAGGTCGGGTTTGCTCGCGGCCACGTCGCAGCTGATGTCATCGCGAAGGCTGCCCTTCGCCTCGACATTTTCAAGCCGATCGGCAAGTACGATACGCCCGAGCGGAAATTCGAGATCGCCGATCGAGACAAAAAAAGACGAGGCGTCGTAGCCGGAGATGTAATGGACGTAGTCCGGTTCATCCTTCTTGTCGGGATAGAGAACGAAGACGCCGGCGGCCATGGCGAAAAGCAGGCCGGCGCGAACGCCAAAAGAGCGTCCCGACGGACGATCGCAGCGAAATGCCATGATCAGGAACACGAGCGCTGCGATCAGCGCCGCGATGCCAGCGATCAGAAGATGGAAATAGGAACCGACGAGAAAGGAGAGCGCGGATCGATCGAGGCCGGTGAAGGCGAAATCGAAGACGTGAAGGGAAAAGCCCTTGAGGCGGAACTTGACCTCCGACATCGCCGCAATCAGCAAGACCGTCAGGCCCGCAGCCCAAAGCGAAAAAGCCGGCCGACGCGACAACAGGAACAGCAATGCGGCGATCGCCAGCGTCACCGTGACGAGGAAGGGCACGAACCGCCAGCGCGTATCGAAGTAGTGCAAGGCTTGCAGCAGCGCGAGAAACGCCAGCGCGATAGGCAGCGGGTGCCTGAGCACGCGCCCAGACTTCTCCATAACGCTCTTCACCTGCCGCTTCCCCATGACAGTTTTATGACAACTCTTCAGATGCGGAATTTCCGGGCAGAAGGCAACCTTTAGGTTGCAAATCGCAAGTCATGGTTAAGGGCGCAAAGCGCGCCGCCGCGCCACCAATCCGCCGCGAGCACCGGCTGCACGGTTGCGGGCTCCGGCCGCTGCTTATATATGAACACGACCGCGCCACCGGTCGGGCGCTCGACGCTCGAACGGTGCGTTGAGAAACTGAATCAAATCTGTGTCAGATTGATTCCGCAATGACTCGTAACCTTCTGGAAGAACGGGAAAATCATGAAACCGAAGATCTTCATCGATGGCGAACACGGCACCACCGGGTTGCAGATCCGCACCCGCATGGCCGGCCGCAGCGATCTCGAACTCCTGTCGATACCGGAAGCCGAGCGACGCAACGCCGCGATGCGTGAAGATCTTCTGAACAATGCCGACATCGCCATCCTGTGCCTGCCGGACGACGCCTCACGCGAGGCCGTTTCCATGGTCTCGGGCAACAACCGGGTGCGCGTCATCGATACCTCGACCGCCCATCGGATCGCACCGGACTGGGCCTATGGCTTTGCGGAGATGGACAGCGCGCAGCCGGCCAAGATCCGCGACGCCCGCCATGTTGCCAATCCCGGCTGCTACCCGACAGGCGCCATCGGCGTCATCCGGCCGCTGCGCCAGGCCGGCATCCTGCCCGATGGCTACCCGGTGACGGTCAACGCCGTTTCCGGCTACACCGGCGGCGGCAAGCAGATGATCGCGCAGATGGAGGACGAGGCGAACCCGGACCACATCAGCGCGCCGCATTTCCTCTACGGCCTGACGCTCAAGCACAAGCACGTGCCCGAAATGAAGATGCACGGGCTGCTCGATCGCGCTCCGGTCTTTGCACCTTCAGTCGGCAAATTCCCGCAGGGCATGATCGTGCAAGTCCCGCTCTATCTCGACGATCTCGCCTCCGGCGCGACGATCGAGAGCATTCATTCCGCATTGGTCGAGCATTATGCCGGGCAGTCGATCGTCGAGGTCGTCCCGCTTGCCGCCAGTGAGAAGCTCGGGCGTATCGATGCGACGGAGCTCGCCGGCGCAGACACGATGAAGCTGTTCGTGTTCGGCGCGCCGGGCGGAACCCACGTGAACCTGGTCGCCCTGCTCGACAACCTCGGCAAGGGCGCCTCAGGTGCGGCCGTCCAGAACATGGATTTGATGCTGTCGGCCTGATCGGCGGCAGCGTCACAAACAAAAAGCCCGGCGAGACGTTTGCCGGGCTCTTTTTATTGATGTGGCAGGCTTTAGCTGCGCAGCTCGATGGCCGTCGGCTTCGGATATTCGCCGATAAAACCGCGCCAATGGGCAATGGCAAATCCGAGCACGACAAGCGCCCCGCCCTGATGCAGGACGCCCCAGCCGACCGGCACCTGTAGCAACAGCGTGGTGATACCGATCACCGCCTGAATGCCGATGAGCACGAACAGCAACACCGACCGGCGCGCGTGGGTGGACTGAGGGGCGGCCTTCACCGAGGCGATCACGTGCATCAGCGCCAGTGCGAAGAGCACGTAAGCGCCGATCCGATGGATGAACTGCACGGTCTTCGGGTTCTCGAAGACGTTGATCCACCAGGGATGCTGCAGGAACAGATCGGACGGGATCAGCGCGCCATCCATCAGCGGCCAGGTATTGTAGCTGAAACCCGCATCAAGGCCGGCCACCAGCGCGCCGAGATAAATCTGAAACAGGCTCATGATAGCGATGATCGCTGCCATCTTACGCGAGCGATCTGTCGGCGCGGCGTCGCCTGAATGCGGACAAAGCCCGCGCTGGATCCACATGCAGGCGGCAAAGATCAGGCAGGCGATGACGAGGTGGGTTGCGAGGCGATACTGGCTGACTTCGGTTCGCTCCACTAGGCCAGAGGATACCATCCACCAGCCGATGAACCCCTGGAAGCCGCCAAGCGCCAGAATCCCGAGCAGCGGCCACCGCAGGCGGCGTTCGACCCGACCGGTGAACCAGAAGAAGGCGAGCGGAACAGCAAAAATCACGCCGATCGTGCGGGCCAGCAGCCGATGCGCCCATTCCCACCAGAAAATCGTCTTGAACTCGCCGACGGTCATGCCCTTGTTGACCTGCTGATATTGCGGAATGCGCTGGTAGAGCTGAAACTCTTCTTCCCACTCCTCAGCCGTCAGCGGTGGGATGACGCCGTGGATCGGCTTCCATTCGGTGATCGACAGGCCGGATTCCGTCAGACGGGTTGCGCCACCGACAAGCACGAGCGCAAACAGCGTGAAGAGAACGACGACCAGCCAGCCGCGGATCTGCCGGCGGTTGCGATCGGCCCTGCCGATCTCGCTTCGAAGCATCTGTTCTGTCGCCAATTCGACGCCTGCCATGGTTTTCCCTCTGGTATCGCGGGGTTGGCGGCAGGGGATCGGGCGGTTCATCGCCGCGCCTGCCGGAAAGCCGTTGATTTGCACCAGAGCGGCATGCAAAACAAGGCCGAACCCTTTGCGGCATGCCGTCGCGGCCGGATATCGCACCCTTTGAAAGAAATGAAATGCCCGTACGTCTCAGAAAGCTGATCGGCACGATCCTGATCATCATCCTCGTCATCGTCTATGCGCTCGCCGCGGTGACTTTCGCTTCGTTGCTGCTCGGTGCCGCCCCGTGGTGGGTGCATCTGATGTACTTCTTCTTTACCGGCCTGCTTTGGGTGCTGCCGGCCATGCTGATCATCAAGTGGATGGAAAAGCCGGCGAAGGACCGCTGAGCCTTAAGGGAACGCCGATGAAGGTTGCGATCATTTCCGATATCCATGGCAACGACCTCGCGCTTGAGGCGGTGCTTGCGGATATTGACGCGTTGGGCATCACCGACATCGTCAATCTCGGCGATCACGTCAGCGGGCCGCTCAACGCCGCCCGCACTGCCGATATCCTGATGGCGCGCGACATCCCGTCGATATCCGGAAATCATGACCGATACCTTCTGACGCTCGACCCCGCCGACATGGGGCTGTCCGACCGCGCCGCCCACGCGGAATTGCAGCCTCGGCATATCGAATGGCTGGCGACATTGCCGGCCACCCGCATCTATCGCGATGCGCTCTTTCTTTGCCATGGCACGCCAGGGAGCGACGAAACCTACTGGCTCGAAGCATTGACGGCGGAGGGCGTCGTCCATCAGGCGGCACGCAGCGCCATCGAAGCCTTCGCGACAGGCATCACGCAGCCCGTCATTCTCTGCGGCCACACGCACATTCCCCGGGCGATCCGCCTTGCGGACGGACGGCTCGTGGTCAACCCCGGCAGTGTCGGCTGCCCAGGCTACACTGACGATCACCCGGTCGCCCACAAGGTCGAGGTCGGCTCACCGGATGCGCGCTACGCCATCATCGAGCGTTCCGGCGACAATTGGAGCACGACGTTCCGCACGGTCCCTTATGACCACCAGGCGATGTCGAGGCTGGCGGCGCAGCGAGACCGTCCGGAATGGGCAGAGGCCCTTGCATCGGGTTTTCTCGGCGCTTAGCCGCACTGACTTCACGCTTTGCTAACTGCATTCTCCGGTTGTTGCCCGTGGGAACCGGCGATATTTGAGGTATTAAGCGGATCGTAGCGGAGTGTCAGTTCAATGGCAGCAGAAACCCGCATCCGGACGGCTTTGCCGATGTTGAACACTGAACTCACCATAGGCCGATCGGGCCAGCGAGGCGCAAAAGCTGCGTCAAGGTCCGACGCCGCCGTGAGCCGGTTCGAGATTTCCGTCCACGATACGGTGGAATCGCTGGAGCAGGAATGGCGCTCACTCGATGCCCATGCACTCAATTCTCTACATCAGAGTTACGACTGGTGCGTCGCCTGGGCGCAAGTCCATGACAGTGAACTGCTGATCATTCGCGGCACCTTCGATGGCGAATTGCTCTTCATCCTGCCGCTGGAGATCGTGTCTGGTCGCCTGTTCAACACGGCTCGGCTGATCGGTGCACTGCACAGCAATCTCAACACCGGGCTTTTTGCAACGGACGCACTGCCCATTTCCTCGGCCGAGTTTGCCGATCTGTTGACGCGTGCACTCCATCACCACCTGCGCCACAAGGTCGACCTCGTGACGCTCGAAAAGACACCGCACGACTGGCGCGGAACCGCAAGCCCGCTGGCACGCCTGCCCGGCGTCAAGCACCAGAACGCCTCGTTTCAATTGCCGCTGCTTTCGAGTTTTGAAAAAACGCTCGCCCAGGTGAATGCAAAGCGCCGGCGCAAGAAAATGCGGATTTCAGAGCGGCGGCTGGACGCGCTCGGGGGCTATGACTACGTGATTGCCGAGAGCCCGCAACACGCAGAGGAGTTGCTCGACGTCTTCTTCCGTCAGAAGGCGGTCCGGTTTGCAGCCCTCGGTCTTCCCGACGTTTTCCATGATCATCGGACACGCGCATTCTTTCATGCGATCGCCGGCCGCCGTAGCGTCGCCGACGACGAGTTGCTCGAACTCAATGCCATCCGCCTGAGGGGTGAACATGGGGGGCGTATCGTCGCTGTCGCCGGTCTTTCGCGAAAGGCCGACCATGTCATATGCCAATTCGGCTCGATCGACGAGGAACTGGCGGGCGATGCCAGTCCTGGTGAGCTTCTGTTCTATAGAATGATCGAGAGGCTCTGCGGAAAGGATGTGACACTCTTCGACTTCGGGGTCGGCGACCAGCCCTATAAGCGCTCGTGGTGCACCATTGAAACGCCGCTCAGGGATATCGTCTTGCCGCTGACGCTGCGCGGTCGCCTGGCTGCCTGTTATCACCGGGCCGTGGTGCGGGCAAAGGCGACGATCAAGGCGAACAAGGCCGTCTATGCCTTCCTCCAGCGCGCGCGCAGCCGCAAAACACACACCGACCGACGGACTACCGACGCCGATAGCGCTTAGGCGGCACCGACCGCGCGACGCTCAATTCTCAATTTGAAGACGGCGCCGTGCCTGCTCATGCCGCATCGCGATCGGTATAGTCCGGGCCCGTTTCACCGCGCCCGGTCATCAGCACGATGTCGCGATAGCCTGCCTCGCCGAAACCGGTCAGGACTTCGACGATCCGTTCATCGCTGACCGACGGTGCCGACAGGATGATCTCAGCATCGCCACGACGGGCAATCTTGTCGACGGCTCCCTCGTCGGCCGGTCCGCACTCGACCAAAACCAGATCATAGGCATTGGTCAACGCATCGATGATCATCTGCAGCCGCTCGATGCCGCGCATCGCCGTTCGCGGATCGGCATCCCCTTGCGGAATGATATGCGCATCGGAGAATCGGTCGGCATGGATGGTTTCGGTGAATGGAACCTCGCCCGCGAGCAGATTGGTGATACCGGGGAGTTGCGCCGAGCGTGCCATCAGGCGGGTCGGGCAGGCGGAACCCGTCAGGTCGATCAGCACGACCTTTCGTTCTTCTTCGGCGATCAGGCGCGCCAGCATGACCGTCGCCGTCGATCCTTCGTCGCCGCCCGGTGAAACCGAGATTGCGATCCGAACTTCGTTTTCCCGCAGGTGATCGGCAACCGCTTCGATCGAGAAGTCCGGTTCGGCCGTCTCGCCGTCTGGCGCCTTCACGACATCCTCCGCTTCGGCTGCAACAAGCGGCACAAGAGGCGGCAGATCGATGGCATCGTTCAACTCAGACGATATTACCGGCTTGTCGTCGCCGGCATCCGCCGCAGCGACAGCGGCGATTGCCGGTCTCGAGGGAGCTGGCCGCCGCTCGGTGCCGGCCGACACCGGCCGCAACGCGCGGCCGCTGAAAAGCTCCCCAAGCATGATGATGATGCAGCTCAAAAGAAAGGTCGCAAGGGCCGCAACGATGGTGATGGGCATCACTTTGGGGAAGCTGGCGCCCGTGGGAACCACCGCACTCGAAATGACGCGAGCATCGGCGGGCGTTGCATTCTCGACCGTGCGCGATGTCGCTTCGCGGTAACGTGCCAGATAAGTCTCAAGCAGCTGCCGCTGGGCAGTTGCTTCGCGCTCAAGCGCGCGCAGGCCCACCTCTTCCTCGCCGGCCTGAGCCGATTCTGCCTTGAGCGCGTTCAACTGCTGGGTCAATTGCTGCTCGCGCAACGCGCCGACCTGCGCTTCATTTTCAAGGCTGCTGAGGATTTTACGCGTTTCCGAGCGGATTTGCGCCCTGATGCCCTCGACCTGCGATTTCAGTGCCTTCAGTCGTGGATGGCCGTCCAGCAGCGTCGTCGAAAGGTCGGCCACCTGCCCCTGCAGGTTCGCCTCAGTCTCCTTGAGGCGCTGGATCATCGGTGAACTGACGACGTCTGCAATGGTGTCCGCGTCGCGGCCACTCGCCAGTGCCGCCCGCACGCCCTCGGCGCGCGCCTCGGCATTGGCCCGCTCGCCGCGCACACGGGTCAGCTCGGTCGATATGTCGGTGAGTTGCCGGGTGGCAAAATTCGTGGTCTCGCCGGTCGGCAGCAGATCGGAAGACGAACGATAGGCCGCGACCTTAGCTTCGGCCTCCCTCACCTTCTCGCGCAGATTGGCGATTTCCGGCTCCAGCCAGCGGCTTGCCTCGGAATTGGTGTCAAGCTTTGCACCACTTTGCACCGACAGGAAGACCTTGGCCATCTCGTTCGGGATCGCGGCCGCCAGCTGTCGATCCTTCGACGTAAAGGCGATCGCGATCACACGCGATTTCTCCACCTGATAGACCTGCAGCTTCGACGTGAACTCTTTCAGCACCCGCTCTTCCGGCGGCATTTCCAACGGGTTCTTCCTCAAGCCAAGCATGACCATCAGATCGGAAACCGCCGAAGGATCGGCCGAAGGATCAAACTCCTTCAGCTCGTACAGCTTCATGTTTCGCGCAACCTGCTTGATCAGGTCGGCCGAGCGCAGCACCTGAACCTGGCTCAAGATGCCGGATTCGTCGAAGACGCGGTCTGACCCGGTCTGCGCATTCTGGTTCGAGCCGCTGAATTCCGGTTCCCGTGATTCGATGAGGACGCGTGTCTCGCTTTGAAAGTCCGGCGCAATCATCTTTGCGGCGCCGAAAGCGAGGGCTGCAACACACGCCGTGGCGAGCAATACCTTGACGCGTCGATCCCACACGGCGCGGAACAGCCCGCCGAGATCGATATCCACATCCTGTTGTCCGCTGCCGTTTCCCGACATGCTTATGGCTCCGAACCTTATAATTTCGCTGGAGGGTAAATGAACATGGTAACGCAAGGGTTAATGGTCGCTCAACCTCTGGGCGATTGCCCCCCTTCGAGCGGGCCAGTCCCGTTGAAAATTCTACTTCGAGTTTACCAGCTATTAACCCTAACAGATCGATAACGACGAAAGAGGTGGTCGTTTCCGGAGCCCAAGAGCAGTATGTCAACCGCAGGTATGAAGACGGGTCTCGCTATTGCGGTGGCAGCACTGTCGATGTTGCTCGGCGGCTGCACAAGCTACCAGCCGGCACCCAAGGCGTTCAGCGAGGCAACGATCCAGCCCTACCGGCTGGACAGCGGCGACCGGCTACGCATCAACGTCTTTGAGCAGGCGGGCCTCAGCGGTACCTATACGGTCGATCAGGCGGGCTACGTTGCCTTCCCGCTGATCGGCACAGTCGCCTCCCGTGGCCACACACTGCCCGAACTCGAAGGCATGATCGCAGCGAAGTTGAAGCAAGGCTATCTGCGCGACCCCGATGTCACCATCGAGGTCGATCGCTATCGTTCGGTCTTTATCATGGGCGAAGTCGGCCAGGCTGGGCAGTATGCCTATGTGCCGGGAATGACGGTGCAGAACGCGATCGCGGTTGCCGGCGGCTTCTCCCCGCGCGCCAACCAGGCGAGCGCCGACGTCACGCGCAAGATCAACGGCCGCATCATCACCGGCCGCGTGCCCATCACCGATGCCGTGCTGGCCGGCGATACGATTTACATTCGCGAACGGCTGTTCTGATCTCGATGCAGCCGCAGCACCCCTTGCGCATCATTCACTGCTTCAGATCGCCTGTTGGCGGAATATTCCGACATGTGCGTGATCTGGCAGAGGCGCATGCGGCAGCCGGGCACCAGGTCGGCATCCTCTGCGACAGCACGACCGGTGGAGCCTACGAGGATTCACTTTTCGACGAAATCCGGCCCTATCTGGCATTGGGTCTCGTGCGCATGCCGATCCATCGTTCGGTTGGCCCAATGGACTTTGCCGCGCTCTGGCGCTGCTACAAGGAAATCAGAAGTTTGCAACCGGATGTGCTGCATGGGCACGGCGCCAAGGGTGGCGCCATCGCCCGCCTCATCGGTTCAGCCTTGCGGGTGAACAGGTATCGCGTAGCCCGCCTCTATTCGCCTCACGGCGGCAGTCTCCACTACAACCCTAAATCATTCGCCGGGAGAATGGTCTTCCCGCTGGAACGCCTTCAGGAACGCTTGACCGACGCCCTGGTCTTCGTCTGCGATTTCGAACGCCAGACCTATCTTACCAAGGTCGGAAAACCACGCGCGCGCTACGAACTGATCTACAATGGCATCGACGATCGCGAATTCGAGGCCATAGAGGCGTGCCCGGACGCGGTCGATTTCCTCTATATCGGCATGATGCGGGACCTCAAGGGTCCCGATCTGTTTGTGGACGCCTTCGCCCGCACCGAACGGATCGTCGGCCGCCCGCTTTCGGCCCTGATGGTCGGCGATGGCCCACAGCAGCAGAAGTATCGCGACTTGACGCTTGAGCAGGGACTGGGGAGGCGGATCGCCATGCGCCCTGCCATGAACGCCCGCGAAGCCTTTGCGCTGGCGCGGAACATCGTCATTCCGTCCCGGGCGGAATCGATGCCCTACATTGTCCTCGAAGCATTGGCGGCGCAAAAGCCGGTGATCGCCAGTCGGGTCGGCGGCATACCGGAAATCCTCGGCGAACGCAGCGCCGCCCTGGCGAACCCGGCAGATGCGCAGTCACTTGCCACGATCATGGCTTCGGCAGTCGTCGAGAAGGACTGGTCAGCCCGCGTCATGCCTGCTCCAAAGACATTCAAGTCCCGGTTCGCCGCCTCGGTCATGACGGCCGAGGCGCTGCGGCTCTATGGGGATTTGTGCCGAAACCAAACGGCCCAGGCCCCTCCGAAGGCTGCAACGTAAGCGTTTCTTAGTGGCTTTCTGCTATCCCGGCTGAGGACTTCAGTGCCGGAAGGAAGCCATGAACGAGTTTAAGCGGTCGGAAGCCTTCGACCCGGAAGCGCTTCGCAAGAAGATATCGGAAATCCGCACCCGTGCGCCGGACGAAATGGCCGGCGGCGAGACGTCTACCGAGCTCAACCCCCTGGCCCGGCAGATTGCCGAACAGTTCAGCGCCGATACCTATTCGCCGGCGATGATCATGGGGCTGATGCGGCTGTTCGAGTTCTGTGCGCTTTTCGCCATCGGTTACGCCATCAATGCGCTTTATGTGCAGCCGGGCTTCGATCAGTTGCCGCTGTATCTTGCGATCCTCGTTGGCGGTTCCGCGCTCGCCGTTGCCGCCATGCAGCTCGCCGACACCTACCAGGTCCCCGCCCTTCGCGCCTGGCTGCGGTTCACGCCACGCATCCTCGCGTCCTGGGCAATCGCGTTTGGCGGCATTGCCGTCGCCCTCTTCTTCCTCAAGTCCGGTCACCAGTATTCGCGTGTGTGGTTTGGCGGCTGGTTCGTCGCCGGTGCGGTCTTCCTCGTCGCGGAACGGGCCTTCATCGCCTATTCCATCCGACACTGGGCCCGCAACGGCACGATGGAGCGTCGTGCCGTCGTCGTCGGTGGCGGCCAGCCGGCCAAGGACCTGATCCGCACGCTCGAACACCAGACCGACAACGACATCAGGATCTGCGGCATCTTCGACGACCGCGACGAACGCCGGTCTCCGAATGTCATCGCCGGCTATCCAAAGCTTGGAACCGTCGACGAACTGGTCGAGTTCGCGCGCCTGGCGCGCATCGACATGTTGATCATCTCGCTGCCGCTGACCGCTGAAAAACGCATCCTGCAGCTGTTGAAAAAGCTCTGGATCCTGCCGGTCGATATCCGCCTGGCAGCGCATGCCAACAACCTTCGCTTCCGCCCGCGCAGCTATTCCCATGTCGGCGAAGTGCCGATGCTCGATATCTTCGACAAACCGATCGCCGATTGGGATTCCGTTGCCAAACGTGGCTTCGACATCTTCTTCAGCGTCGTCGCCCTGGTATTGTTGTGGCCGGTCATGCTGGGCGCTGCGATTGCGGTCAAAACCACCTCGCCCGGCCCCATCATCTTCAAGCAGAAGCGCCACGGCTTCAACAACGAGACCATCGAGGTTTACAAGTTCCGCTCGATGTACACGCATTTGAGCGATCCGACCGCCCGCAACGCCGTGACGAAAGGCGACCCCCGTGTCACCGCAGTCGGGCGCTTCATCCGCAAGTCGTCGATCGACGAACTGCCGCAGATCTTCAACGTGCTCAAGGGCGAGCTTTCGCTCGTCGGCCCGCGTCCGCACGCCGTGCTGGCACAGACGCAGAACCGTACCTATTCCGATGTCGTCGAAGGCTATTTTGCTCGCCACCGCGTCAAGCCCGGGGTTACCGGCTGGGCACAGATCAACGGCTGGCGCGGCGAGATCGACAACGACGACAAGATCCGCCTGCGCACCGCCTTCGATCTTCACTACATCGAGAACTGGTCGCTGCTCTTCGACCTGAGGATCCTGTTCCTGACACCGTTCCGGCTACTCAACACGGAAAATGCCTATTGAGCACTGTCGACACATCACAGCCGGTCGTCTTCCGTCCGCAACTCGCAGCACTTTCCCTGTTCGGTTCGTGGCTGGTTGCGCTTGCTGTGTTCCTGTCGGGTTTCGTAATCGCCGAACCGGCGCCCTACGAGCTGTTCCTTGTGGTACTCATCGGCCTTTGGGCGCTCTTCGGCCTGAAGATCTCGCGTTTTGTGGCACCATTGCTGACACTGCTCACCCTGTTCATGATCGGCGGAATCCTGTCGCTAATGACGATGGTCGACCTGACCAAGGGGCCGATGTACATGGCGGTCTCCGGCTTTCTGGCGCTGTCGTCCGTCTTCTTCGCAGCGATCATCGAGGAACGTCATCAACGCCTCCCGCTCATTTTCAACGCCTGGGTCGCCGCCGCCGTCCTGACTGCCCTGCTCGGCATCTTCGGGTATTTCGGCGCAATTCCCGGGGCGGAGAATTTCACGCTCTATGATCGTGCGAAAGGCGCATTTCAGGATCCGAACGTCTTCGGTCCGTTTCTGGCTGTCCCGTCGCTTTACCTGATCCACGGATTGTTGACCCAGCCCGTGCACAGGGCACCGCCGAAGATCGCAGCCCTGCTTATCCTGGCGCTGGGCGTGTTCCTGTCGTTCTCGCGCGCCGCCTGGGCGCTGAACCTGTTCTGCGTCGTCGCATTCATTTTCGTGATGTTGCTGAAGGAGCGCAACGGTCTATTTCGCCTGCGCATCCTGGTCATTGCGCTGGTGGGCGGACTGTTCGTCGTGGGCGCATTGCTGGCGGCCCTGCAATCGGAGCAGGTTGCCACGCTCTTTTCCAGCCGCTCGCAGCTCGTACAGGACTATGACGGCGGCCATCTCGGCCGCTTCGACCGTCACCGAATCGGTTTCCTGATGTCGATGGAGAAGCCGTTCGGCATCGGCCCGATGGTCTTCAGCACGATCTTCCCCGAGGACGAACACAATGTCTGGCTGAAGTCGTTGACGTCCTATGGCTGGCTCGGATTCGTCAGCTATGTGGCGCTGATCATCTGGACGCTGTCGCTCGGCTTTCGCTTCCTGTTGCTCGACCGGCCCTGGCAAACCTACCTCATGATCGCCTGGGTGGTGCTGATCGGCCATGTCGGCGTCGGCAACGTCATCGACACCGATCACTGGCGCCACTTCTACATGCTTGTCGGCATCGTCTGGGGCTGTGCCGCGCTCGAATATCGACACCGCCTGAAGGCGCGCACCGGATGGCAGCCATGAACATGGAATATCCCTTGTCAAATCGCCCCTCTCCCGCGCCCTTGCGCGTGCTCGAAGTGCTCGAGCCAAGCGGTGGCGGTTCCGGCCGGCATTTCATCGATCTTTGTCGCGGCATGCATCTGCGCGGCCATCATGTCGAGGCGGTCTATTCACCGGTGCGGGCCGAGGAAAGTTTCGTCCGCGAGCTCAAGACCGTCGGCCTGCCCGCGGTCCACGCCGTCGAGATGAAACGTGCCCCGGGCCCCTCAGACGTCCCAGCCTTTCTGGCGCTGCGCCGGATCATGCGCCATCATGGTCCGTTCGACATCGTTCACGGCCACAGCTCCAAGGCCGGGGCGCTGACGCGCCTGCGCTTGCCCGGTCGCCACGTCCCGCGCATCTACACGCCGCATGCCTTCCGCACGCTGGACCCGACGCTTGGGCGCGGCGGCAGGCTGATCTACGGTGCGATCGAATGGGGTCTCGCCTGGTTCTATACCGATCACCTCATCTGCGTTTCAGACGACGAGCTTTGCCACGCCCAGTCGCTGCATATGCCGGATGAGCGGATGTCGGTGATCGTCAACGGCGTCGCTCCGCCCTCACCCGATATGGCAGCGACCATCCGTGCAAGCTTCGGCATTGCGCCGGATGCATTTGTCTACGGGTTCATCGGTCGCCTGACCGCACAAAAGGCCCCCGAGCGGCTCCTTGCGGCCTTCCGGCACGTCGCCGGATCGGTGAAGAACAGCCACCTCGTCATGGTCGGCGCCGGCGAGATCGAGGGCTCTCTGCGTCAGGCCATTTCCGAAAGCGGCCTTCAGAACCGGTTGCACCTGACATCCGCGTTCACCGGGCCGCAAGCGGGCCCTGCATTTGATGTGCTGGTCATGCCAAGCCGCTACGAGGCGATGTCCTATGTCATGCTGGAGGGGGCGGCCGCCGGGAAACCGATTATCGCCACCGATATTGGCGGCGCCCGAACCGTAATCGAGAACGGCCGCAACGGCTTCATCGTGCAGAACACCGACGATGTCTCGGAGCTTGCAAAAACGATGGTGGCTGCGGCTGAACCGGAAACCTTCGGAAAGCTGACCGCCACCGCCCGCATGCTCAAGGACCGCTTCACGCTCGATGTGATGCTGGACAGCACCGAGATGCTCTACTGGAAGCTGGCGGAACGGCGGCGCGTGCGGGCGACCGTTTGAGCATCAATACACAGATGATCCAATATTGTGATGGCTGATGCGGGCGCCGGATGACGTGGGCGCCCCCGCGACGTCGACATCGTCGAAGACGACGCTGCGAATGCAATCGAGCGGCATTTACACCGAAGCGATACGGAAAAAGTCAGGGTAAGTGCGCGGATTATTTCGGGATTGGTCGCCGGGATTTTTGCGCTTGGAGCATTACATGCTCCCAAAATGAAAGAAGGCCCCAGAGGGGCCTATCTCGCAAACCTGTCGTTACCGGCAGATTAATGGTCGGAGCGGCGGGATTCGAACCCACGACCCCTTGACCCCCAGTCAAGTGCGCTACCGGGCTGCGCTACGCTCCGAACCGAGGAAATCCCTATATTCACAATGCTTAGAGCGCAAGCAGGAATCTTGAGGTCGGCGCGAAAAAGGAACGAACGACGTGGATAAGCCACGACCAGAACGTTCAACCCCGTGCAAGCGCCACAAGACCTGCAAGACCGGCGAGTAAACGGAAGACGACCATCGTCAACGACGCGGCGGCCCTTCTTGCCATATTCGCCGCATACCGAGAGATGCAGAAAATTTCTTCCTTATCGGCATAGCAGGCGCCTAACGGTTGCAAGACTGGCCGCATTCACTCTTTACGGCATAACCACCTCGCCTTGTCCTACAGTTAGCCATTGACTTCTCACGCCAACAAGAACATTTGTAGAACAAATTGGAGTCTACGTCATGTCTGAGAAATTCATCGTCATGCCCTTCAAGCGCGTTCGCGGCGGGTTGGCGCCCGGCGAGATGCGCGCGGCCACAACTGCAGCCGGGGCTGAGAAGGTTGCGGCGGCCATGGCGCCAAGGCACATCGGCGTTGCCGCCTATGCGGTGCAGGTGGATGAGGAAAGCGGCGACATGAGCAGCCCTCGCCTCCTGGTTCAATTCGGCGAGATAGCTGATTTGAACGCTGCCTGAATTGCTGAAAGACGTCTGACGGCCATCGATGTACTTGGTCGCCGCGCACTGACGCAAAAACATGTCGATGTAATCCCAGCATCCCCGACACTGGACACGCCAACGCGCTATCGTCCGTCGATGGCTGAGGCGTGGGCTCGACCGAATCGGCTGTGCAGCGACAAAGATCGCTCCGGGCGACCCGCGGTCTGACTTGGCCGGCGGCCGCTCGCGGCAAAAACCTAGAGCGTTTCCGATTTAAACGGAAACACAGAAACGCTCTATGTCTCTGTTTTTAAGCATTTCCTGACGGAAAACCGCTCCGCACTTTTACTGGAAATGCTTTAGCCGCCACGCAGCTCACGTCGCGGTCTGCGGCTCTCGTCGGCAGACGCCGAAGCTTTGCAGCTAAATCGCGTCGCGATCTTTCACAAAGCCTTGCTCGTTTTAAGCTATGGTTCTTGCGCATGCCGACAGCGCAGAATCGCTGAACACTTTTGCACAACACGCCTTAGTCCAGCAGACGCCCTTTACCGCGCCTGGTCGAGCAGTCGCTTGCATTCCAGGAGATCGTAGAGCGCCTCTTGAAGCAGCGCCCGGTCTTCCTTGCCGACGGAGGACGATTTGCCGAGAGATATTTCCGGAACGTCGTCATTGCCGCCGCCGAAGGAGAAAAAGCGGCGGCTCGCAGGCGCCTTGGCGCGGCCGACGATCTGATCCTCTTCGGACAGGCCGGCCTTCGGCGGTTGCGGTTCCTCATTGCTCGAGGCGGCCAGAGCCTCGACGGTCGCCAGATCGCCGCTGGCGATTGCCGCCACGAACTTGTTGCCGTTGGTTTTCAAGAGCTTCTGCACGCCCTTGATCGTGTAGCCGTGATCATAAAGCAGATGACGGATGCCCTTCAGCAGATCGACATCCTCGGGGCGATAGTAGCGCCGGCCGCCGCCACGCTTCATCGGCTTGATCTGCTGGAACCGTGTTTCCCAGAAACGCAGGACGTGCTGCGGCAGATCGAGATCGTCGGCGACCTCGCTGATGGTGCGAAAAGCGTCGGGGCTTTTTTCCATTTCGTTCCCATTCCATGCCATGCGACTCGGGGCAGGCCTGCGTCGCAATGAACCGATGCGTGCGATGATCGCACGAATCGGCTCCATTTCAACGGCTTATGGATGGGTTTTCAACCACATTGTGGTTGCCGTCCTCCGCTTACGATACGGGAGAGGCCGGCTTCTGCTTGGCCTTGCGGCTCAGATGCGATTTCAGCACGCGCTGCTTCAGGACATTGGACGCCTTGAAGGTCATCACCCGCCGCGGCGAAATCGGTACTTCCTCGCCAGTCTTCGGGTTGCGGCCGATGCGCTCGTTCTTGTCACGAACCTGAAACGTCGCGAAGGAGGACAGTTTCACGCTCTCGCCACGCACGATTGCGTTGCATATTTCGTCAATGACGGTTTCCACCAGCTCGGCAGACTCTGTTCGCGACAGACCCACCTTGCGAAAAACCGACTCAGCCAAGTCTGCTCGTGTTACTGTTTTTCCGCTCATCTTCCCCCACCGATGTCTGGCACGCCGATCAGCGAACGAAGACTATTGCCCTTGTCATTTCCGGTCAAGCGCCTGCGTTGCTTCAGCATTTTTTACCAGCGTATCAGAACGGAGCCCCATGTGAAGCCACCACCCATGGCTTCGAGCAGAACGAGATCCCCCTTCTTGATCCGGCCGTCGGCCGCCGCGGTGTTGAGAGCGAGCGGAATGGAGGCTGCAGAGGTGTTGCCATGGAGATCGACCGTCACCACAACCTTATCGAGAGGGATGCCAAGTTTCTTGGCAGAACCGTCGATGATGCGGCGATTGGCCTGGTGCGGCACGAGCCAATCGATATCCTCGGCTGTCGTTCCTGTTGCCTCGAAAGCGGCCTCGATCACATCGGTGATCATGCCGACAGCGTGCTTGAAGACCTCGCGGCCTTCCATCTTCAGGTGGCCGACCGTGCCTGTCGTCGACGGTCCGCCGTCGACATAGAGCTTTTCGCGATGCGCACCGTCGGAACGCAGCTTGGCAGTCAACACGCCCCGATCGGCAATCGTGCCCTCGCCTTCCTGGGCTTCCAGGATGATGGCGCCGGCGCCATCGCCGAAGAGCACGCAGGTCGTGCGGTCAGACCAGTCGAGAATGCGCGAGAATGTCTCGGCGCCGATGACCAGCACGCGCTTTGCCAACCCGCCGCGGATGTAGGCGTCCGCCGTGGTCACCGCATAGATGAAGCCGGAACAGACAGCCTGCACATCGAAGGCAGCGCCGTGGTGCATGCCGAGCCGGTTTTGAATGTTGACGGCGGTTGCAGGAAACGTGTTGTCCGGCGTCGAGGTCGCCAGGATGATAAGATCGAGATCAGCGGCGGTCAGGCCGGCATTGTCGAGCGCAGCGCGAGCTGCGGCTTCGCCCAACGATGCGGTCGTCTCGCCTTCACCGGCGATGTAGCGCTGGCGAATGCCGGTGCGCTGCACGATCCACTCGTCTGACGTATCGACCTTGGATTCCAATTCCTGATTGGTGACAACGCGCTTCGGCAACGCTGCGCCAAAGCCGCGAACGACGGAACGGATCATTTATTCAAACCTCATCATTCATGCCGGCGGGAAGTGCGCTCGGCGGCTCGGCGCCGTGGTACTTCGCCAGATCGATCTCGATCTTCGCTTTCAGACCGTTTTTCACCATGTCGTAGCCGACATCGATTGCAGCGGCGAAGCCTTCGGCATCGGCCCCACCATGGCTCTTGATCACGACACCATTGAGGCCGAGAAAGACGCCGCCATTGACCTTGCGCGGATCCATTTTTTCCCGCAGCCGATCGAAGGCGCCCTTGGCCAAGATGTAGCCTAGCTTGGCCATCAGGGTGCGCGACATAGCGGCACGCAGATATTCACCGATCTGCCGCGCCGTTCCTTCGGCTGCCTTGAGCGCGATGTTGCCGGAGAAGCCTTCTGTGACGACCACGTCCACAGTGCCGCGTCCGATATCGTCGCCTTCGACGAAGCCGTAGTAGTCAAAGCCTTCGATATTGGCGTCACGGATGAGCCGTCCGGCTTCCTTGACTTCTTCCTGGCCCTTGATCTCCTCGACGCCGACATTGAGCAGGCCGATGGTCGGCCGTTCGATCTCGAAAAGCGCCCGCGCCATGGCGCCGCCCATCAACGCAAAGTCCATGAGTTGCTGCGCGTCGGCACCGATGGTCGCACCGACGTCGAGCACGATGCTCTCACCCTTCAGGGTCGGCCAGATCGCCGCGATTGCCGGGCGCTGGATGCCCTGCATCGTGCGCAGACAGAAGACCGACATGGCCATCAGCGCGCCGGTGTTGCCGGCCGACACGACGACGTCGGCCTCACCGGCATTGATCGCATCGATCGCCCGCCACATGCTCGACTTGCCGCGGCCGCGCCTGAGCGCCTGGCTCGGCTTCTCGTCCATGCCGACCGCGATCTCGCAGTCATGGAAGGTGCTGTTGGCCTTGAGCTTGGGATGTTTGGCCAAGATATCGGCGCACTGCGCTTCTATGCCGAACAGGACAAACCTTATGTCCGGATGACGTTCAAGCGCCCTTGCGGCGCCCGGGATGACGACTTCAGGACCATAGTCGCCGCCCATCACGTCAAGAGAAATTCTGACCACGCGTGTCTTATCCTTTTTTCCTGCCACACAACACGTGCTGCCGTGCGCACGCATTCGAACGCAACGACGTTACATATTGCTTCTGACGCTTGAGCCAGACACGCGGCGGAACGCTGCGGGGGCTCATTTGGCCGGAGTCGGGCCAAAATACTGCTTTTCGCCCGCGTGACAACCGAATTGTAGGGGCGGCTCTGGCGGCCTCAGTCCTTTTTCCAGTCCTTCAGCGCTGCAAACGGGTTCGGCTTCTCGTCGTCTGCCGCCGTACTTTCGATACGCGCGCCAAATGTGACACCCGGCTTACGGGGATAAGGCTCGATCGCGAGCGCCACGTGCTCGCTAACCACGACACCTGCATCAATCGTGTCGCCGCTAAAAGTGTCGGGGATATCGGGGCCATCGGGGCTGAGGATCATCTCCCCGCCGTCATTGCTGGCCTGGCGGGCAAGCCTCGATCCTTCCGGCACGAAGATGGCCTCGATCGGCTCTTGAATGTCGGCCTCGACGGGCTCGAGCGTCACGACGCAGGACTGCACGATCCGGGCGGTAACGTCACCCTTGATCTTGACACCGTCCCTCTTCCAGCGCGCGATCTGCAGATCGGCCGAAAGCGACAGGACTTCGCGCACGTCCCAAAGTTGGGCGAGCGCCTGCCGTTCGCTCTCGTTTGCCGAGAGGCGGACAGTCACGGCATTGGCAGAGATATGTCCGACCTTCACCGGGTAGGAGAATGCCGGTCGGCTATCGTCTTTCATGATCAGGTCCTTCCTCGCGCGGGCGCCATGTCGGAAGCGCTCTTCTCGCGGATAGTGCCGCACACCGGTCACCGGAGGCGGCATAATGGCCGTCTATTACTCTCCGGCGGCAGGAATGTGCAACTGGCCCGTTTCGACCCGCTCTTCCGGCTCGGCGGCCAGTCGTTCCTCGACGGAGAGGAGATAGGTCGCAAGACCGTCCATCGCCGGGTCTCCCTCATCGCCCTTCGGATAGAAGTTACGCTTCAGCGCCGCAGCAAGCGAGACCGCGTCCCGACCTTCGAGCGCCGCCGCATAGGATTCGAGCCGGCCGTAGAACATGCCAGCCAGCTTCTTCATCTTCTTCGGGACGCCGGCATCACCGACGCCGAGTTCGCGGATCGAATGGTCGACATCCTCGAAGAAGGCGTCGACAATCTCCTGAGCGACCTCCTGGCCCGTGCGCGCCGATCCGCGCGTGCGCCGGAAATAAAGGATGAGTACGGCCGACAGCATCTCGAAACGCCCCATCACCGTGTCGGGCACGTCGAGGTCCGTGTAGAGGTGCGGCTGGCGCGCCGCCGAGGTCAATAGCGCATATTGCCGTTCGACAATCGCAATATTGCCGCTTTTTCTTTTGAACAGTCCAAAAATCATCACAAAGCCCAGCTTTGGCTTTCTCGAAATGCGCGCAAGCGCCCATGACGGTTGTTGCATGATAGCCGAAGCTGGTTTACCGAAGCATGCACGAATTGCAATGGCGGATCTGCCATCGTTACTCCAAAGGGAGCTGTCGTTGACGAAGCGGTTTTTCAGAACAAATTTGAAGGTCCTTGGCCGAGCTGCGGCCGTAGCGACTGTTAGCACCATTGCTCTCTCCGCCTGCCAGTCCGCTAATGTCGGTGAAGTTCTCCACCAGGGTTATGTGGTTGATCAGGAAACACTAAATCTCGTTCCTGTCGGTTCCAGCCGTGAACAGGTCCTGCTTTCGCTCGGCACGCCGTCGACGACCGCGACCTTCGACAACGAGGTATTCTACTACATCTCGCAGACCCGCAAACGCCCCGTGGCGTTCATGAAGCCGCAGCTCGTCGATCAGTCGATCCTGGCCGTCTATTTCGACAAGGAAGGCACCGTCAGCCAGCTCGCGCACTACACGCTCAAGGACGGCAAGATCTTCGACACACTGTCGCGCACGACACCGACCGGCGGCAAGGAAACGAGCTTCCTCGGCCAGCTTCTGACCGGCCCGGGCGCCGGCAAGGGTGCCGCGCAGAACCTCTTCAAGAACTTCGGCAACCAGTAAGCCGACTTTCACCGCAACAAAAAAGGCCCGCGGACCATGTGTCCCGCGGGCCTTTTCATTTCAGGTGACGATCAGGCGAGAACGGCCAGCAGCAATAACGCCACAATGTTGGTGATCTTGATCGCTGGGTTCACCGCGGGACCTGCCGTGTCCTTGTAGGGATCGCCGACGGTATCGCCGGTCACCGATGCCTTGTGCGCTTCGGAACCCTTGAGATGCCGAGTACCGTCCTTGTCAACGAAACCGTCCTCGAAGCTCTTCTTGGCATTATCCCAGGCGCCACCGCCCGAGGTCATCGAGATCGCGACGAAAAGGCCGTTGACGATGACGCCGAGCAAAGATGCGCCCAGGGCCGCAAAGGCGGATGCCTTGGAGCCGGACAGGAGCAGCACGCCGAAATAAACGACGAGCGGTGCCAGGACCGGCAGCAGCGACGGTACGATCATTTCACGAATCGCCGCCTTAGTGAGCAGGTCGACGGCGCGACCATAATCAGGCTTCTCCGTGCCGGCCATGATGCCCGGCTTTTCGCGGAACTGACGGCGCACTTCCTCGACGATCGACCCTGCCGCGCGCCCGACAGCGGTCATCGCAATGCCGCCGAAGAGATACGGAATGAGGCCCCCGAAGATCAATCCGGCAACCACATAGGGGTTAGAGAGATCAAAGGAGATCTGACCGACATCCGCGAAATACGGATACTTGTCGCCATTGGCGGCGAAGTAGCTGAGATCGTTGGAATAGGCTGCAAACAGAACCAGCGCGCCGAGACCGGCCGAACCGATGGCATACCCCTTGGTCACGGCCTTCGTCGTATTGCCGACCGCGTCGAGTGCATCGGTCGACTTGCGCACTTCGGGCGGCAAATGCGACATCTCGGCGATGCCGCCGGCATTGTCCGTCACCGGACCGAAGGCATCCAGCGCGACGATCATGCCGGCAATGCCAAGCATCGCAGTCACTGCAATGCCGGTCCCGAACAGACCAGCCAGCTGATAGGTGGAGATGATGCCGCCGACGATGATGATGGCCGGCAAGGCCGTCGATTCCAGCGAGACGGCCAGCCCCTGGATCACGTTCGTGCCGTGGCCCGTGACCGACGCCTGTGCAATGGAATTCACCGGGCGCTTGTTGGTGCCGGTGTAATACTCGGTGATGACCACGATCAGTGCCGTCACCACCAGGCCGACAATACCGCACAGGAACAGGTTCCAGCCGGTGATGTCCTGGCCCGCGACCGTGCCGATCGAGCCCCAGCCGATGGTCAGCGACGTAGCGGCGCCAAGCCCGACGATCGACAGCAAACCAGTGACGATCAGGCCCCGGTAGAGCGCACCCATGATCGAGTTGTTGGTCCCGAGCTTGACGAAGAAGGTACCGATGATCGAGGTGATGATGCAGGTCGCGCAAATCGCCAGGGGATAAGCCATGACGGTCGAGAGCACGGGCGTTCCGGCAAAGAAGATCGCAGCCAGAACCATGGTTGCAACCACCGAGACTGCATAGGTTTCGAACAGGTCGGCCGCCATGCCGGCGCAATCACCGACATTGTCGCCGACGTTGTCGGCGATGGTGGCAGGGTTGCGCGGATCGTCTTCCGGGATCCCGGCTTCCACCTTGCCGACGAGGTCGCCGCCGACGTCCGCACCCTTGGTGAAGATGCCGCCGCCGAGACGAGCGAAGATCGAGATCAGCGACGCGCCGAAACCGAGCGCCACGAGCGCATCGATCACCTCACGCGACCCGGGCTCGTGCCCGAGGCCCGCAGTCAGGATGAGATAGTAGACAGATACGCCGAGCAGGGCGAGGCCCGCGACGAGAAGACCGGTGATGGCGCCGGATTTGAAGGCGATATCGAGACCAGATGCGAGGCTGACAGAGGCGGCCTGCGCGGTGCGCACGTTTGCGCGAACCGAAACGTGCATGCCGATGAAACCGGCAGCACCCGAAAGCACTGCGCCAACGAGAAAGCCGAAAGCGGCTGCGGAAGAAAGAAGAAACCAAGCGCCGATGAAAACGACGACGCCGACGATGGCGATGGTTCTGTATTGACGCGTGAGATAGGCTTGTGCCCCTTCACGAATGTAGCCTGCGATTTCTTGCATGCGGGCGTTCCCCTGGTCGGCGGCAAGCACCGACTGTGTTGCCCAGATGGCGTAAGCCACCGCGAGCAACCCGCATGCGATAACGCCCAATAAAATGGTCATTTCGCATTACCCTCCGTTTCAACCCGCGGACTCACTCCCGGCCGCAGGCCCCTCAAATCCGCGAATCACGCACCACCTCCTCAAGCAGCACCCCTCACGGCGAGGCCAGAGTGCGGTTGCAACGAAAGATCGTCAAGCCCCGGAAATCTAACTACCGGCGGCCTTCTGAGAACTGAAGATTTAGGAGAAAAGTGGCGGCTCAGGCCGCAACGTTAGGGCGAGCGCGCATCAGCAAGAAGAGCAGGAGAAGGCAGACTGATGTCACCGGCCAGACGACGGCATTCAGCATATCCCAGCCATAAACCGAGAGAACCTTGCCCGAGGCAAAGGACGACAGCGCGACGGTGGTGAACAGGACGATGTCGTGAAAGGCCTGAACCTTGTCGGCCTCTTGAGGGCGATAGCTGCCGGCAACGATGGCGGTCGAGCCGATGAAGCCGAAATTCCAACCCAGACCGAGAAGCACCAGCGCACCCCAGAAATTCCAGAGTTCCAGGCCCATATGTGCGACCGCAGCGCAGGCCATGAGCAAGAGCAGACCGCAGGCGACGATGCGTTCGGCGCCGAAGCGCGTGATCAGCCACCCGGTAAAGAAGCTCGGCGCGAACATCGCAAGCACGTGCCACTGGATGCCGAGCGTTGCAAGCTCGGTGGAAAAGCCGCAGCCGACAACCATGGCAACCGGCGCACCGGTCATCATGAATGTCATCAACGCATAGCTCGAGATACCGCAGACCATGCCGGTGACGAAGCGTTGGTTGCGAACGATTTCGCCGAGCGTACGCGTGGGCTGGCCATGATACTCGCTCGCCACTGTCCCCTGCTCCGGCAAGCGCAGCGGCGCAAAGAACAATGCGGCCAGCAGGCAGATCGGCAGCAAGGCGATGAAGGCGCCGACGAAGGCGACGGGCGCGAACAGATCTCCGGCGAAAATGACGATCTGCGGGCCGAGAACGGCCGAAACGATTCCCCCGCCCAGGATCCACGATATCGCCTTCGGCTTGTAGAAGGACGGCGAGGCGTCGGCGGCGGCGAAGCGCAGTTTTTGGGTAAAGCCGTTGGAGGAACCGAGAACGGCGAGACCGAAGGCAAAGAGCCAGAAACTCTCCCGGAACAGCGCGACTGCGGCGATCGCGGCGCCGACGGACGCAATCCCGGTACCGACCATGAAGGCGAACCGCCGGCCGATAAGGCGTGAGAGCGTTGCGACGAGAATGACGCCAAGCGCCATACCGACATTGTAGGCGGTCAGCGGCGCCGTCGCCAGCGACTTGTCGTCCGCGAGCAGCTGGTAGCCGGCAACGCCGCCGACTGCAAAGCAGATCGGGCCGACGACACCAAGGATCGCCTGCGCCGCCGTCAGAAGGAAAACATTGCGGCGCGCTTCTCGAAGGGCAGAGCCCATATCATCGACGGCAGCCGCAACCATGGCCGCGCTACTTCTTGGGCTCGCCGCGAACCTGCCGGGCAATCCGATCAAGAACGGCATTGACGAGCTTCGGCTCGTCGTCGCCGAAGAAAGCCTTGGCGATTTCGACATATTCGGTGACGATCACCGCAACAGGCACATCCTTGCGCTCCAGCATCTCGAAGGTGCCGGCGCGCAAAATGGCACGAACGGTTGAGTCGAGCCGCGACAGCGCCCAGTCGTCCTGCAATGCCGAGCCGATCAAAGGATCGAGCTTGCGTTGATCGCGCACGACGCCGGCAACGATCGAGCGAAACCACGAGGCATCGGCCTTGAGATAGGTATCGCCGTCCAGCTCCTGGCCGAGGCGATGCATTTCGTATTCCGCGACGACTTCGAGTACGCCGGTACCGCCGATATCCATCTGGTAGAGCGCCTGCACGGCTGCAAGACGCGCCGCGCCGCGTTGGTTAGCCTGCTTCAACGGCTGATCCGAGGGGGTGTTCGTCACTGTTCTGTGCCCAATTTCTTCTTCAGTTCAATCATGGTCAGCGCAGCACGCGCGGCAAAACCGCCCTTGTCGCCCTCCGACCGGCGCGCACGCGCCCAGGCCTGATCGTCGTTTTCGACCGTCAGGATGCCATTGCCGATGGCAAGGCTTTCGCTGACGGCGAGGTCCATGATCGCGCGCGAGGATTCGTTCGCGACGATATCGAAATGATAGGTCTCGCCGCGAATGACCATACCGAGCGCGACGAAGCCGTCATATTCGACGGCGCCCTCGTCTGCGCCATCAAGCGCCATTGCGATTGCCGGCGGGATTTCGAGGGCACCGGGTACCGTTACGATATCATAGGTCGCGCCGGCTGCATCCAGTGCATGTTTGGCGCCATCGAGCAATGCGTCGGCCATATCGTCATAGAAGCGTGCTTCCACAATCAGGATGTGGGCAGCCTTGGTCTTCGCCATGGATCACCTGTCTTGAGATTTCCGCGCCGGTGCGACCGGCTGAGGCGGCGGTCAAACCATGACCGGCGTCGAATGGCAAGCAAATTCCGCTGTTGGCGCCCTTTTGCCGCGTTGCGCGCCCTCCAGAAGAGCCCGTGACAGACGGCGTGGAACGCTCATGTCACGCTTGAGGGGGTAGCCAGGCGTTTCCGACAATGACAATAATCAGGACTGACACAACGCCTGATCGGGGACAACGCCGCTTAGGCAAAGGAAATCGAGCGAAAGTTGTCTCCGATGCATGATGTCGATCCGTCGATGTCGATCCGCCTGCCCCGTATGCCTCAGGCCGTCGTCTTTGACATGGATGGCCTGTTGTTCGATACCGAGGCGCTCTATCGCGATGCCATGCTCGCCGCTGCGCAGGTGCTCGGGCGGACCATGCCACTTTCGCTCTATCTGGCATCGATCGGCCTTTCGGGCGAAGCGACACGACAAGCGCTCGGCGAATATTTCGGGCCGGATTTCGACCTCGATCGCTTCTGGAAACAAGCGGCGACCGCCTTCCATGCTCGGACAACGACCGAACTGCAGTTGAAGCCGGGCGTGGTCGAGCTCGTCGGCTCCCTGGAGGAGCTCGGCATTCCCTTTGCTATCGCAACATCGTCCGGGCATCACGATGTCGAGCGAAACCTGGGCCTCTACGGGTTGTTCGATCGCTTTCCGGTCGTCGTCGCCCAAGGCGACTACCAACTGGGCAAGCCGCATCCCGAACCTTTCCTGACAGCTGCCCGGCGGCTCGATGTCGCGCCCGAGCTTTGCCTGGCGCTGGAGGATAGCCATAACGGCGTGCGTTCGGCGTCATCAGCCGGCATGATGACGATTATGGTGCCGGACCTTCTCGCGGCAACGGAGGAGATCCGAAGCCTCTGCATCGGCGTCGCAGGCAATCTTGGTGACGTTCACGCCGCCCTCCTCCACCATGCACGGGGCGCCCATGTCCCCGCCTGACCGCGGCCCTGCCACGGCCCCTTGGCCGCGATCGATTTGCAAACGCTTCCGCGGGAATGGACGGCCGCCACCGGACACGTGAGAGTTTGGCAATTGACGGAAAGTCAAACGCCCGACACGGATGACCGGGAGCGGTTCTCCGTTCGGAGACGATAACGCCGGGGAGGAATATATATGGCGGACAGCAACAAACCCATCATCAACCCAAGGGACCTTGCCCTCGACCATTGGTCGGAAGGCACGTTCTTCGAATCCAGCGACACGTCATTCGGCAGCCGGCTTGGCCTGAAAGACCTCGGCGTCGGCTATGGCGAAGTACCGCCGGGCAAATCCGGTTGCCCCTTCCACAACCACCACGTGGAAGAGGAACTCTTCATCATTCTCGAAGGCGAAGGCACCTATCGGTTCGGAACAGAGCGCTATGCCGTCGGACCGGGCGACATCCTTGGCGCACCGGCAGGCGGGGCGGAGACGGCGCATCACCTGATCAACACCGGAACCGTGCCGCTCAAATATCTCTCCATCTCGACGATGGCCGCCACCGAGATCTGCGAATATCCGGATAGCGGCAAGTTTCACGCCAGGACGCGCACAGCCGCCGGCGAACGCCGGTTCCAGTTTACCGGCAGGCCTGAAAGTGCTGCCGACTACTGGGACGGCGAGCCCGGCATCTGATCATCCCACCTACCAAACCCATAGCAGCGGATAAAACATGCACAGTGTTCCTATCATCGAGACCGAACGTCTGGTCCTGCGCCCCTATAGACGCGACGACTTCACGGCCTATGCCGCCCTGTTTGCCGACAGCGAGGTTACGCGTTTCGTCGGCGGCGTTCCCTATACGCGCGAGCAATCCTGGACACGTTTCCTGCGCCAGGTCGGCATGTGGCATTATTTCGGCTTCGGTTTCTTCGCCATCCAGGATCGTACGACCGGCACCTTTCTCGGAGAGGCCGGATTTCACGACGTGCATCGGCTGATCACGCCGTCGCTTGAGGGGACGATGGAGACCGGTTGGGCGCTCTCCCCAAAAGCACACGGACAGGGGCTTGCAACCGAGGCCGTCAGCGCCGCGCTCGAATGGGCCGATCGGCAGTTTCCCCAAGTGCGAAAAACCTGCATCATCGATGTCGGCAACCGTGCCTCGGTCCGTGTCGCCGAAAAGCAGGGCTTCAAGGAATTCTGGCGCACGCGCTATCACGGCACGCATGTCATCATGTTTGAACGGCAGCGAACGCTTGCTGGTGCCACGGCCCGTAAGGCGCCAATGCCCGCGCATTTGGAGACGTAAACAATCCTCAATTGTCGTTTTGATGAAAACGCCATCGAAACGTCTATATTGCAGGCAAGATTGCCTGGCATCGGGTGCAGGCGAACTACAACAGGCAACACCACCCGATCAGACAAGGGAATCCAACACATTTTGCTGCGGGTAAGTCGCCCGTAATGCAGCCTGCTGACGACTGCGACACGCATCTCAGCAGGCCTTCCGGAAACCCGCATCGGGTATTGTGTTCGGGTATCAGGTTACTGGTCACTGCGCCGCAGACAACCAAGGAGCATGATCATGAATCGCATTGCAAAGCTATCAGTCATTGCTGCGTTCTCGTCCCTCGCCTTCGCAGCTATACCGCACGCTCAGGACGCCAAAATGGAATGGCCGGCTGAAATCGAGCAGACGGTGCGCGACTTCAAGGGGGACAAGTTCAACATCGTCGATATCTCCACGCTGAGCGAGCAGGATCAGACCCGCCTGTGGGTCGAGCATGCGACGGCCGAACAACGCGCAGCCCTGCAAGCTGCGGTCAACGGCAACGCGGAATTGGCCGCGCAGCTAAAGGCCAAGAACGTCGAAATGGGTAATATCGGAGGCGCTCAGCAGGGTGCCGACGGAAGCCTCACCATCTACATGCGTTGAATACGCGTTCAGTCAACGAATAAGAAGCGCACCATCTCCACACGCGAGATGGTGCGCTTAGTCGGTTTCTGGCGGCGGCGGCCGTCTATTCGGCCTTCGGGGCCGGAAACTCCGCAAGGCGAGCGGCGTAGCGCGCCATCGTGTCGACTTCGAAATTGACGAAATCGCCCGCCCGGCGTTCGCCCCAGGTCGTCACCTCAAGCGAATGGCGGATCAAGAGGACGTCAAAGTCGGCTGCATCGACTTTGTTGACTGTCAGCGATGTGCCGTCGAGCGCAACGGATCCCTTCGGCGCGACGAACTTGGCCAAATGCGCGGGCGCACGCAGCCTGAACCGCACGGCGTCGCCCTCGGGTTCGACCGATAGAATCTCCGCCTTGTCGTCGATATGACCGGAAACGAGATGTCCACCGAGTTCATCGCCGATCTTCAATGACCGCTCGAGATTGATCCGCGTCCCCTTTTTCCAGCCAGCGATGGTCGTCAGGCGCAAAGCCTCTTCCCACGCCTCGACCTCGAACCAGCGTTCGTTGCTGCCGCCGTCCGGCAGGGCCGTCACCGTCAGGCAAACACCGGAATGGGCGATGGACGCCCCCATATCGATGGTCTTCGGATCGTATGTGGTGGCGACGCGTAGCTTCACGCCTTCCTTCAGCGGCGTGACGGCATCAACGGTGCCGATGTCAGTGACAATGCCTGTGAACATCAGTTCTCTCTTTCGTATTCTTCGAAAAGATCGTCGCCGTATTGCGCGGAGCGAACGAGCTTAAAGCCAGGGGGCACGGATTTCCGATCAAATGGGGATGCGATGCCGTTTTCGCCAATGGTTTGCGGGCCGGTATAAATCTGAATGCGATCGACCAGCCCAGCGTCCAGGAAAGCGCGAGCGGCAACTGCACCACCCTCGACGAGCAAAGAGGAAATGCCGCGCGAGCCCAGTGCCGTCAGCAGATCGGCAACCGTTCCGGTTTCCAGCACCTCGACACCGGCGGCCTCCAGCGCAGCGCGCCGGCCAGCCCGTTCGCTGGCCTGCTCCAGTTCCGATTGTGTCGATGGCTCTCCCGACACCACGATGACAGGGGTTTGCGCCGCCGACCGCACGAGCTTCGAGCCTAGCGAAAGATCCAGTCGCCGATCGAGGACGATGCGGATGGGCGAGCAGTCTTCAAGACCTGGCAAACGCACGGTCAATTCCGGATCATCCGCAGTCGCGGTACCAATGCCCACGAGGATCGCGTCGGTCTGCGCCCTGAGGATCTGGACCTGCGCCCTGGAAATCGGGCCTGTAATACGGACCTGTCCGGCACCTGTTCGGCCGATCATGCCGTCGGCAGAAACTGCAAGTTTGAGAGTCACATGTGGGCGCTTGCTGACCTGTCGCGTGAGATAGGCTTCGAGCGCGCCATGTCCCTCCAGCGGCAAAACGCCGATATCGACCGCGATGCCGGCTTCACGCAAACGCACCACGCCGCGCCCGGCGACGCGTTCATCGGGATCGAGGATCGAAATGACGACGCGGGCAACGCCGGAGGCGACCAGCGCATCGGCGCAGGGCGGCGTCTTGCCGTGATGAGAGCAGGGTTCAAGGGTGACATAAGCAGTTGCGCCGCGTGCCCGCTCGCCCGCTTCGGCAAGTGCCTGAGCTTCGGCATGGGGCCGGCCGCTTCTTGCCGTCACCGCACGTCCGACGATGACACCATCCTGGACGATCAAGCAGGCGACGGAGGGATTGGTGGATGTCTGGCCGAGATGCTGGCGTGCCAGCCGCAGCGCCGCCGCCATGAACCTCTCGTCCTTACGGGTGGGGTTGGCCATGGCGGTCCGGTGCGCCTTCCTATTCGCCGGGGTCGCGCGCAATCTTGGCGCTGATCTCGGCGATGACCTTTTCGAAATCTTCGGCGTGGGAGAAGTCCCGATAGACCGACGCGTAGCGGACGAAGGCGACATCGTCGAGGCTCTTCAGTGCTTCCAGCACCTGCAAGCCGATCTCCTCCGAAGGGATTTCAGTCTCGCCGGAGCTTTCGAGCCGACGCACGATGCCGGAGACCGCCCGCTCGATGCGGTCACGATCAACAGGGCGTTTTCTGAGCGCGATCTCGAAGGACCGCAGCAGCTTGTCCCGGTCGAAAGGCACCTTCCGACCGGTCTTCTTGATGATCATCAGCTCACGCAGCTGCACCCGTTCGAAGGTCGTGAAGCGACCACCGCAATCCGGGCAGATACGGCGGCGGCGAATGGCGTTGCCGTCCTCTGCCGGACGGCTGTCCTTCACCTGGCTGTCTTCGGAACCGCAATAGGGGCAGCGCATGATGAGCCGATCACATGTAGCCGTACATCGGGAAGCGGCCGGTGAGCGTCATCACCTTTTCGCGCACGCCCGCTTCGACGGCGGCATTGCCTTCGTCGGAGTTGGCGACCTTGAGGCCGTCGAGGACTTCGACGATCAATTCGCCGATTTCCTTGAATTCGGCTTCCTTGAAGCCACGGGTGGTGCCCGCCGGGGTACCGAGACGGACGCCCGACGTGACGAACGGCTTTTCAGGATCGAACGGGATGCCGTTCTTGTTGCAGGTGACGTAGGCACGGCCGAGGGCTGCCTCGGCGCGCTTGCCGGTCGCGTTCTTCTTGCGCAGGTCGACGAGCATCAGGTGGTTGTCCGTGCCGCCGGATACGATATCGAGGCCGTTGGCCTTGAGCGTCTCGGCAAGCGTGCGGGCGTTCTTGACGACCTGAGCCGCATAGTCCTTGAAGGACGGCTGCAGTGCCTCACCGAAGGCAACGGCCTTGGCGGCGATGACGTGCATCAACGGGCCGCCCTGGAGGCCCGGGAAGACCGCCGAGTTGATCTTCTTGGCGATATCCTCGTCGTTGGTGAGGATCATGCCGCCGCGCGGACCGCGCAGCGACTTGTGCGTCGTCGTCGTGGCAACGTGGCAATGGGGAACCGGCGACGGATGCTGGTCACCGGCAACGAGGCCGGCGATGTGCGCCATGTCGACCATCAGGTACGCGCCAACTTCATCGGCGATCTCGCGGAAGCGCTTCCAGTCCCAGATGCGGGAATAGGCGGTGCCACCGGCAATGATCAGCTTCGGCTTGTGCTGGCGTGCCTTCTCGGCGACATCGTCCATGTCGAGCAGGTGATCGCTCTCGCGAACGCCGTAGGAAACCACGTTGAACCACTTGCCGGACATGTTGACCGGCGAACCATGCGTCAGGTGACCGCCGGAATTGAGGTCGAGGCCCATGAAGGTGTCGCCCGGCTGCAGGAGCGCGAGGAACACAGCCTGGTTCATCTGCGAGCCGGAGTTCGGCTGCACGTTGACGAACTTGGCGCCGAACAGCTTCTTGGCACGCTCGATCGCCAATTCCTCGGCGATATCGACGAACTGGCAGCCGCCATAATAGCGCTTGCCTGGGTAACCCTCGGCATATTTGTTGGTCATGATCGAGCCCTGAGCCTCGAGCACGGCGCGCGAAACGATGTTCTCGGACGCGATCAATTCGATCTCGTGGCGCTGACGACCCAGCTCCTTTTCGATCGAACCGAAGATTTCCGGATCGCTGTCGGCGAGAGAGCGGGTGAAGAAGGCATCATTGTTCTGTGCAAGCATCGGCGCGAGGCTCCTCTCAAAGGTGGCAGTTCTTTAGCTTCCTCGCACGGCGAGAGCAATATCCGCTGTGCGGTTTGCGTCATTTCCCCCATCTGCCGCGCCTAAACATCGCAGCCGCGGACCAACGAAAAAGCCGCGCTGCCAGGGGAAGCGCGGCTTTTGCAATGAATTGCCCGACTTTGCTTATTGCGGCAGAGCATCCGACTCGACCGAGCCGGCCGATTGCTCGACGCCGTAAGGCGTCTGCAGCGCCAGTTCGGTCGCGCCATCACGCTGATAGATGTCGTCGCGGAACTGCACGACACCATCCTTCGCCGACCAGGCAGTGATGTAGGTGAAGAAAACCGGGACCTCTTCGGCCAGCGTGATCGGCGTGTTGACACCGGTCTTGATCGTGGCCTCCATCTGCTGGCGCGACCAGCCGGGGGTTTCCTTCAAAAGCCAGCTCGAAAGGTCGCGAACGTTCTGGACGCGAACGCAGCCGGACGATTCGAAACGCATCAGCTTGTTGAACAGGCCCTGCTGGGGCGTGTCGTGCATGTAGACCTGATGCTCGTTGTGGAAGTTGATCTTCGTCGAAGACATCGCGTTGATCTTGCCCGGATCCTGACGGAACATCAGGTTCGGCGCCTTCTCGGCATTCCAGTCGACCGTTTCCGGCGACACTTCGCCACCGCTGCCGTCGAACAGGCGAATGGCGTTGCGCTTCAGGTAGGTCGGGTCCTTGCGCATCAGCGGCATGATATCCTTCTGGATGATCGAGCGCGGCGCAGTCCAGTAGGGATTGAGGATGACCTCATAGATCTTGGAGTTGAGGATCGGCGACTGGCGGTCGATCTTGCCGACAATAGCGGTGTGGCGCAGCGCGACGCGGCCGTTTTCCACCGCTTCGATGTAAGCGGCCGGAATGTTCACCATCACATAGCGGCGACCGAGATCGCCGGACATCGACTGCAGGCGCACGAGGTTGGTCTGCAGCTGGCCGAGACGGGTGGTCGCCGGAACGTTGATTGCCTTCAGCGTGTATTCGCCAATGACGCCGTCTGCCGGCAAGCCATGGCGTGCCTGGAAATGCTTGACCGCGCCGTCGACGTAGGAATCAAAGGACGACGAGATGCCGGCGGAACGCGGCAGATCGCCGGAAACCATCAGGCGCTGACGCAGTTGCTGCACCGAAGGATCCGTAACACCGAGTTCGAGCTTGACGCTGGTTTCGACCATCGGCCAACCGCCCGACGAAACGATGTTCTGATAATCGAAGATCGCCTGCTGGACATGGTTGATCGTCTCCGGGCCGAAGACCGGCGTATTGGACACGACCGTCGTCGCCGTGCGCGACGCCTTTGCGTCGTACTGGTCGTCCCAGGAGCCGCGGCGAGGCGAATTGATGATCTCGTTCAGGGCGTCCTGAGCGCCTGCGGCTCCCGCCCAAGCGACGGCACCGAAGGTTGCGGCCGAACGCAGAAATGCGCGGCGCGAGAATGCATCAATTCCATTCTTTTTTGACATATCCTACCATCCCAATGCGTTGGCACGCGCCCTATGCGCAGGCACGCATGTTGCCGGAGCCCTAACACGATCGTGGTTAACAAAGGTCAACCAACGAGCCACCCTGCCCTCACATGATTTCACGATACCGCGAGCGAGGACCCTCATCCGGCAGGCGAACGCAAAACGAATCCACGTCGATGAAAACACGTGGCCGCACCTACCGCATACCCTCGTCGCTGTCACAGCAATATGGCCAATTCGTGTCTCGGACTGCGGCCGAAGGCATGTGGCACGCCTCTTGCTTCAAGCCACTGCAGCCTTTCTGCAACATCGCCGGTGTGGAAAAACGGCAAAGGCCGGACACGCAGGGATTGCGTCCGGCTCTTTGAACTGGAGGTGTGCGACGCCTGTTACAGGCGGTACATGATCGAGTCGTTCCAGAAGCGATCAAGGCGCTGCAGCAGCTTGTTCATCTGGGTGAATTCGTCCGAACCGATGCCGCCGACCTTCTGGATCGAGCCGATATGACGCTCGTAGAGCTTGGCGACGGTTTCGGCGATTTCCTGGCCGTCTTCCGTCAGGCTGATGCGGACCGCGCGACGGTCGACACGCGAGCGCTGGTGGTTGATCAGGCCGAGATCGACGAGCTTCTTGACGTTGTAGGAAACGTTGGAGCCGAGGTAGTAGCCACGCGAGCGAAGCTCGCCGGCGGTCAGTTCGGAGGTGCCGATGTTGAAGAGCAACAGGGCCTGGACGGCGTTGACATCGTCGCGACCCTGACGGTCGAACTCGTCCTTGATGACGTCGAGCAGACGGCGGTGCAGGCGCTCGACGAGGTGGAGGGATTCCATGTAGAGACCACGGACGGCTTCTTCCTGAGGGTCTCGGGGCGCAGTGACCTGCGGCTTCATCTTCGTGTTCATTTGACTGCCTCACTGTTTTGTTTGGCGGTGTCTGTTTGTCTTCCCGCCTTGAGTGAGAACCTAACGAATACGTCTAAAATTCTACTTAAACCGCAGCCTTAACATGAGCTTACCAATCGGCGACCCTGTCTCAGGGTGAATCAACCCTTACCTGTCTTGCCTGCCGGAAGCGCTGATAGAAGAGTGCTGCCCTGAAAAGGATGAATGTGACGGCGACCGCGACGTGCAAGACAACCAGCATCGGACGGTGGCCGAAACTGACGGGATAGAACTCGTACATCGCGATTTCGATCGCTGCCGCCACCACCCATACAACAGGCCCCCAAGAGACCAGCAGCCACAGCCCAAGGGCTGCAACCGGGTAGACGACGGCAAGCGCGGTTGCCGCTGCCCGCCATTCCGGCGTCAGGAGATCGAAGCGGCCGGCACCGCCATGGGAAAAGCCGATCAGCATTGCCCAATAGTTCAGCGCGAACCAGAAGCACGAGGCCGATACCAGCCGCAGGAACAGACCGAAAAGGATCTCGGTCAGCGATGGTTTCGGAACATGGGCAGAATCATGAAGCATGGGCGGCAAGATAGGGCGGGTCGGCGCCATCCGCCAGCACGAAGGAAGCCCCCTCCCCCGCCGCGGTCCAGCAAAAGGAAGAAATGCCGCAGGCCCGTTGTCGGCGGCACCGTTCCCAAGCGCGGCCCCCACATGATAAAGCGCATCCCAGCTCACAGTTTTCAGGGAAAGGCGCGGCGCGATGAACGACAGGACGAATCTTGTGGACAGGATCACGGGCCACCGCCGCATGCGCCGCAACCGCAAGGCCGACTGGACGCGCCGGCTTGTGCAGGAGAACCGCCTGACGGTCGACGACCTAATCTGGCCGATCTTCATCGTGCCGGGCGAGAACATCGTCCAGCCGATCGATGCCATGCCGGGCGTCAACCGCATGAGCATCGACAAGGCTGTCGAAGCGGTGAAGGAAGCCGCTGATCTCGGCATCCCGGCCATCGCCACCTTTCCCAACATCGATCTGTCGCTGCGCGACGAGACCGGCTCCAACAGCCTTGCCGCCGACAATCTCATCAACCAGGCAACGCGCGCCTTCAAGAAGGCCGTGCCCGAGATCGGCGTCATCACCGACGTGGCGCTCGATCCCTTCACCAGCCACGGCCATGACGGCATCCTGCGCAACGGCGAAATCGTCAACGACGAGACGGTCGAGATGATCGCCAGGGCAGCCGTTGCCCAGGCCGACGCCGGTTCCGATATCATCGCCCCCTCGGACATGATGGATGGCCGCATCGGCGCGATCCGTCAGGCGCTGGACGCCGCGGGCCACCAGAATGTTGGCATCATGGCCTACGCGACGAAATTCGCTTCCGGCTTCTATGGGCCATATCGCGAGGCGATCGGCACCGGTGGCCTGCTCAAAGGCGACAAGAAGACCTATTACATCGACCCGGCCAACGGCACCGAGGCGATCCGCGACGCCGCACTCGACGTCGAGGAAGGCGCCGACATGCTGATGGTCAAGCCCGGCCTTCCCTACCTTGATATCTGCTGGCGCATGAAGGAAGCTTTCGGCCTTCCGGTCTTCGCCTATCAGGTTTCGGGAGAGTACTCTCAGATCAAGGCCGCTGCCGCCAACGGCTGGATCGACGGCGACAAGGTGATGCTCGAGACGCTGCTCGCCTTCAAGCGGGCCGGCTGCGACGGCATCCTCAGCTATTTCGCCGTCGAAGTCGCCAGGATCCTGGCCAAGGGGCGGTAACACGCCTTGCAAACGACAGGCGGACCGTGGTGGGCAATCCTTGTTTTGCCGGCAATGCTAACCCATATCCAGCTTGAAACCATGCGAGGCCACGAGAGATGACGATGCACAACGATGAACTGCGGCTGCCGAGCAATGACTGGCGCGCCTACCAGGGTGTGCTGTCGCGGCGGGTGTTCGCCTTCATTCTCGATTATGTCATCATCGCGCTGTTGTGGATCCCGGCCGCCGTGGTGGTGTTCTTCCTCGGCATTCTGACGCTCGGCCTTGGCTTCCTGCTCTATCCCGTGCTCTTTGCACTGGTGGCGATGCTCTATTTCGGCGTGACGGTCGGCGGCCGTGAGCAAGCATCGCCCGGCATGCGGATGATGGGACTGGCGATTGCGCGCACGGACGGGCGCCCGATGGATTTCCTGACGGCGATCGTGCATCTCGTCATCTTCTGGATCGCCAACGCGCTGCTGACGCCCCTCATTCTGCTGATCGGGCTGTTCACGGATCGCAGCCGTCTGCTGCACGATCTCTTGATCGGCACCGTGACGGTCCGTCGCGAAAGCTACTGATCCCCGCCGAAACAATCAACGACGAACAATCCGCGCGCCAGGGGCAACCGCCCCAAACGTGTGAGTTGACGTTTTTCATTCTTCCGCCATGCTACTGTCATGAACAACCGCGCCAAGAGTGACCGCCGCACTCGATGAACACACAGACCACACCGTCTCCGCAATTTTATCTCACTGCGCCGGCAGCCTGCCCTTATCTGCCGAACGAGATGGAGCGAAAGGTGTTTACCCACATGGTGGGGGAGCGCGCACCGGAGCTCAACGACCTCCTGACCCAGGGTGGCTTCCGTCGCTCGCAGAACATTGCGTATCGGCCGGCGTGCGAAACCTGTCGCGCCTGCGTTTCCGTTCGCATCCTTGCGAATGAATTCTCGCCCACCCGATCGATGCGCCGCGTGCTCGCCGCCAACAGCGATGTGATTTCGTCGGAGTATCCGGCCGAACCATCGAGCGAGCAATACAATCTCTTCCGCCGCTATCTCGACCAACGGCATCAGAAAGGCGGCATGTCCGACATGTCGGTTCTCGACTATGCGATGATGGTCGAGGACACCCATGTGCACACCAAGATCATCGAATATCGCCTAAGGGTCGAAGGCGACGGTATCAGCGAGAGGGCTCGCGGGCCGTTGATCGCAACCGCGCTGACCGACCGGATGGGTGACGGGCTTTCGATGGTCTACTCCTTCTTCGACCCGGCCTACGAAGACCGCTCGCTCGGCACCTTCATGATTCTCGACCACATCCGCCGCGCCAAGGAACGGGGCCTCCCACACGTTTATCTCGGCTATTGGGTCAAGGGGTCGCGCAAGATGGGGTACAAGACGAAATTTTTGCCACAGGAGCACCTTATGCCGCGTGGCTGGGAGCGTTACGATGGTCCTGAGCCTGTTTCAGAAACGCCCCCCACCGAAACGGATTGAAAATTGAGCCCTTCCTCTGATGCCGCGCTGCACCGGCGTGGACTTGCCATCACCGGCCTTGGCGGCCTTGCTCTCTCCTTCGACATTCCGCTCATCCGATCCGCCGGTGGCGAAGTCTGGTCGCTGCTCGCCGTGCGCAGTCTTTCGACTTTCGTGATCGGGCTCCTGGCATGGTTCGTGATCAACAAGGTACTTGGTCGCAAGATCTCGCTCATGCCGGGCAAGGCCGGACTGATTGTCGGCCTCTTTTACGGCATCAACTCGTGCACGTTCCTGCTCGCCGTCTTCAATACGTCGACGGCGAACGTCGTCTTCATCCTTGCGTTTACATCGATGTTTGCGGCCCTGCTCTCCTGGATATTTCTGAAGGAGCGCCCCTCCAACGCAACACTTGTGACAATGGGAGCAATGGTGCTCGGCGTCGGGCTGATCGTGCAGGACGGACTTGAGAGCGGTCATCTCTTCGGCGATGCGATGGCGGCAAGTTCCGCCTTCCTCTTGGCCAGCGCCATCACCATCAGCCGGGCAAGCGGCCGCGACATGGCTTTGGTTCCGCTGGTGACTGCCATCTTTCCAGCCGCAGTGGCACTTCTGATGCTACCTGCCGGTGGTTTTGCGATCGCAGCTCCGCAATACATCTTCTTCAACGGTTTGGTGATGATCCCGCTGGCGTTCTTCTGCCTGGCCACGGGCCCGCGGTTCCTGTCGGCACCGGAAGTGGGCATGTTCTATCTGCTCGAGACCATCCTGGCGCCAATCTGGGTCTGGCTGGTCTTTGCGGAAAGCCCGACGGCGCAAACGCTTGCGGGCGGCGCGATCCTGATCTTCGCGCTCATCGGTCATTCACTTTGGCAGATGCGCAGCCGGGCGGCCCGCGGCGCGGCACAGCCCTGCCCGGAATAGACTGCCGACACCTCGAGGCAGCGCTGGTATTGGACAACTGAGGTCGTCAGGTTGGCGTCACGCCGGCCTCCAGGGATTTCGGCGCATGGATGTGCATCGACCAGAGTTCGCGGTTCATCTCGATCCACGCGGCAGCGATGTCCAGAGGCGCGGGATTGCCGCACACGGCCTCCCCGCCGCCGGCAGGCAGCCGCGAAACCAGGCAGGCCTCCTCCAGGATGCGCAGATGCTGCTCAAGCGCATCAGGCGTCACGGCAACGGCGGCCGCAACCTCGACAACCCGAGTTTCCCCCCCGAGCAATATTTCGAAGATGCGACGGCGAATCGGATTTGCCAGGGCGAGGAGAATATCGTCGAGGGCAGCGGAATTCGGCATGGTCTTCATCCTGTTGGGATGGGTATTGATCCACGACCGCACGTTGCTTTCAAGCGCCGAAAACGGGGCATTCCTCTAAATTTCAGATTGCTTACGAAGTCGACGAGACCTGCCCGCGCAGCGAAGCCGCGCAGGCAGCGATGAATCAGCCGCTGAACTTTCCGCTGCGCGGGAAGCCCTTCGGCACCACACGGCCAGCGGAGGCACGATCAGCAAGCCACTCGATCAGTTCGTCCTTGCTCTTGGTAAAGACGCGGCCGGCACTGTCTTCCCAGACGAGGCCGTCTGCGACCGCAAAGCAACGGATATCCGAAATGCCGCCATCCTTGTAGCGCTGCAGCCGGACACCTTTGCCACGCGCCATCTCAGGGATCTGCACCAGCGGGAAGACGAGCATCTTGCGGTTTTCACCGACGACCGCAACGTGGTCGCCCTTGACCGGAATGACCAGCTTGGTTTCATCGGGCATGGCAACGTTCATCACCTGCTTGCCCTTGCGAGTGTTGGCAACGATATCGCCTTCTGCAACCACGAAGCCATTACCGGCCGCCGACGAAACGATCAGCTTTCGGACAGGATCGTGCACGAACGCCGTCAGAACGTCCTGATCGTTTTCCATATCGACAATGATGCGCAACGGTTCGCCATGACCGCGACCGCCTGGCAGCTTGTCGCCGCCGAGCGTGTAGACCTTGCCGCCGGTGGTGAAGACCAGGATCTTGTCGGTGGTCTGGGCCGGGAATGCGACCTTCAGCGCATCGCCTTCCTTGAACTGCAGCGTCGAGGTATCGGAGATGTGGCCCTTCAGCGCGCGGATCCAGCCCTTTTCCGAGATGACGACGGTGATCGGCTCCTTCTCGATCATCGCCTGCTGGATGGCTTCAATATCGGCCTCCGGCGCATCGGCAAAGGTGCTGCGACGCTTGCCGATCTCGGTCGCCTTGGCGAACTTCTTCTTCACTTCGCCAATTTCCCAGGCGACGGTCTGCCACTGCTTCTCCTCGGAAGCGAGCAATGCCTCGATCTCCGCCTTTTCCTTCGACAGCGCGTCGAACTCGGTGCGGATCTCGAACTCTTCCAGCTTGCGCAAGGAGCGCAGCCGCATATTGAGGATCGACTCGGCCTGAAGGTCCGTGAGCGAAAACCGCTCCATCATCACGGCCTTCGGCTCGTCGTCCTCGCGGATGATGCGAATGACCTCGTCGATATTGAGATAGGCGACGAGGTAACCACCGAGGATTTCCAGGCGGCGATCGATCGCGGCCAGACGGTGACGCGAACGTCGCTGCAGGACATCGCGGCGGTGGGCGAGCCACTCCGAAAGCACTTCGTTGACCGCCATGACGCGCGGCACGCGCCCCATCGACAGCACGTTCATGTTCAGCGGAATACGGCTTTCGAGCTCGGTGAGCTTAAAGAGAGATTCCATCAGGATGCCGGCATCGACAGAACGGCTCTTCGGCACCAGCACGATACGGATGTCTTCGGCCGATTCGTCGCGGATGTCTTCCAGTAGTGGCAGTTTGCGCGCGACGAGAAGCTCGGCGATCTTCTCGATCAGCCGCGACTTCTGGACCTGGTAGGGGATCTCGGTGATGACGATCTGATAGCCGCCCCGCCCGAGCTCCTCGGACGCCCAGCGCGCCCGCACGCGAAAACCGCCGCGGCCGGTGCGATAGGCTTCCGCCATGCTCGCGCGGCTTTCGACGATGACGCCGCCAGTCGGGAAGTCCGGCCCCTCGATCCCACCCTTCTGCGGATTGGCCGGATCGTAGAGAAGGTCTTCGACGGTTGCCTCCGGATGGCGGATCAGGTGCAGCGCCGCATCGCAAAGCTCATGGGCGTTGTGCGGCGGGATCGACGTCGCCATGCCGACGGCAATGCCGGTCGCGCCGTTGGCGAGCAGGTTGGGGAAGGCTCCCGGGAGCACGGTCGGCTCCTGGTCTTCCTCGTTGTAGGTGGGCCGAAAGTCCACCGCGTCCTGATCGATACCCTCAAGCAGAAGCGAGGCGACATCGGTCATCTTCGCTTCGGTGTAACGCATGGCGGCAGCGTTATCGCCGTCGATATTGCCGAAGTTACCCTGGCCATCGACCAGCGGATAACGGATGGCAAATTCCTGGGAAAGCCGCACCAGTGCGTCGTAGATCGAGGCGTCGCCATGGGGGTGGAACTTACCCATGACGTCGCCGACGATGCGGGCGCATTTCTTGAACGAGGTGTTCGGCCTCAGCCCCATCTCGCTCATGGCATGAACGATGCGACGATGCACCGGCTTCAGGCCGTCGCGGACATCAGGAAGCGCGCGATGCATGATGGTCGACAAGGCATAGGCCAGGTAACGCTCTTCCAGCGCCGCCTTCAGGTCAACCGGCTGAATATGATCATCCCCGCCAGACGGGGGAGTAAGGCTTTGTCCCATATGTTCTTGCTAGCGCAACAAACCCGGAACATCAAGGATTTCAGGGGATCGCGCTGTGGAGAACCACATGGCGCCACCTATGCGCTATTGAAGGGCGCAGACCCGGTCCTGCAATGTTCGTGCAACGTCCAGACGGTTATGGCATGGGTGAGCGAGCGCCGTCGGTAACGTCCTGGAAAGCATCCGGGCGAGGAAGCGCGCGTGATTTCATCGAGCGAATATAATTTCGCCCTGTTTCGTATTAGGTTCGGCTGCTGTTGATTTGGATGATTTGCGAGGGGGACATTGCGGGACGCGAACTGACGGGAGGACGGGCCTCAGGCATGGCATATTTCGCCGGCCGATACGGCTATCTGCCTCAGTTGACGCAGCTTGCCGACATGAACCAGACTAGCGATGCCGCATCCTCGACACAGCTAAACAATCAGATATTTTCACGAAGGAACTCCACAATGATGCATACGCGCAAGATCCGCCTGATGATGGCCAGCGCCGCACTCCTGACCCTCACCGGCCCGGCCTTTGCGCTGGACGGCGCGGACCTGATGAAGAAGCTCGATGCGGCGATGAGTTCGAACGGCACCACGCTCACCTTCGACAAGGCCGAAGTCAGCGGCGACACCGTGACGGCCTCGGGCGTCCAGATCAAGCTCGCGGGCCAGCCCGGCGACGCGTTGAAGATCGGTGACATCACCTTCGAAGGCGTCGAGGAAACCGAAGGCGGCGGCTACTATGCCGAGACCGTTTCCTTCCCTGACGTCAACGTCGCACAGGATGAGGGCAGCCTCGCCGTCAAGGACATTCTCGTTTCGGGCCTGTCCATTCCGGCCAACCCGGCAGGCGGCACGCTCGACGATATCCTGCTTTACGAAAGCGCGAGCACCGGCCCGATCACGGTCAGCGCCAAGGGCAAGGAAGTCTTTTCGCTGGAAAGCAGTGAAGCAAACCTCGCCCGCCAGGAAAACGATGCCGGCTTTGACTTCGATGCAACCGCTGCCGGCCTCAGGGCAGACCTTTCGCAAATCGAAGACCCCAAGACCAAGGAGGCCATCGAAAAGCTTGGCCTGACCAAGCTGGATGGCGCGGTGACGATGAAGGGCAGCTGGGAAGTCGAAAGCGGCAACGTCGCGCTCGAGGAATACGCCTTCGACTTCAAGAATGTCGGCCGGCTGAACCTCGCTGTTGACATCTCTGGCTACACGCTTGCCTTCATGAAGTCGCTTCAGGAAGCCATGAAGTCCGCCGAAGCGAACCCCAACAAGGAAGAGGCCAATCAGGCGATGGGTCTCGCCATGATGGGGCTGATGCAGCAGCTGACCTTCAACAGCGCCGAAATCCGCTTCGACGACGCCTCGATCACCAAAAAGGCACTCGACTACGCGGGTTCGCAGCAGGGTGTGACGGGCGATCAGCTGGCGCAGTCGCTGAAGGGCCTCGTTCCGTTGATGATGGCACAGCTCAACGTGCCGGAACTGCAGAACCAGGTATCGTCCGCAGTCAATACCTACCTCGACGGCCCGAAGAGCCTGACGATCAGCGCAGCTCCGGAAAAGCCGGTTCCGTTCCCGATGATCATGGGCGCAGCAATGGGCGCACCGAACACGATCCCTTCGGTCCTCGGTGTGAAGGTGACGGCAAACGATTGACCGGTAAAGCTCCGGCCTGAAAATCAACGCCGGCGACTTCGCATGACCTGTCGGTCGTCGAAGTCGCCGGCGTTTCCGTATCCAGCACACAGCCCGGCTTCACGACACGCATGAGGACCGCAGATACGGCGTTCGACGGCCACGATACCCAAGCACCAGTTCTCATTCAGGCCGAGCAGTCAATCGCGTTTCGGATTGCCTCCTCGCAGCCGTGTCATATTCTTGTCGAGTGGCCGTTTTCGGTTGAAAACCCTTGTTTCGACGGCCTGTTTTACTTGCGCCGCCTTGCGCCTCGAAGACTGCACCGCCAGTATTATCCCCTGATCTGCTTCGAACGACCGCAGCTTTTTCTCGCATGCCCCATTCGCATGAAACGTCAACGGCGTTTTGCCTGACCATTCCGTACTGCACGCATTTTTCGACCACGCTGTAATCCCGGATGAAGAACAATTCAGATCCGGCAACCGTGAAAACTGTCGTTTTGTAGAACAGGCGCAAGATAGAGAACAGCAGACAAATATCGAGAGCCACACTCTCGCGAACATTGTTCTGAACGCCGAAACGTAAGTGCATTTATTCGTTTCTTTTCGACAGATCGGGCGTCAATGGCTGGATGGTTCCATCAATCGGTAAAGTTCAGAGAAGAGCTGTCGGAAGAAAGATTTGAGCCTGCGCGCGCCGACTATTACTCCGGCCCACCCGGCAAGCCGCTGCGGCTTCTGCTTCAGGCACGAACGGATTTTCTGTCGATCTGGCGTAACAACGACTTTACGGAGAAGGTTTCCCAGATCCGGCTGATCGGGCGGCAGGTCATTCTGGTTAACTCGCCCGACCTCATCCGCCAGGTTGTCGTCAAACGTCATGAGAACTTCGAGCGCAAGAGCCCGCAGATGCGCCGCGCACTCGAGTTCCTGCTGGGCGACGGCCTTTTCATCTCGGACGGCGACATCTGGAAACAGCGGCGTCCCCTGGTCGCCGACATCGTCCATGCCAAAAGGGTGCCTGCCTTCGGTCCGGTCATGGAGCGCACGACCAGCGAACTGGTCGCGCGCTGGAACGGGATGCCAGACGGTGCGCAGGTCAACGCCCTGCACGAAATGGCTGGCCTGACCGCCGAGATCATTGCGCGCAGCGTCTTTGGAAACCAGCTCGGAGACGACAGCGCGGCGGCAGTCACCGACAGCTTCACCAGCTACCAGTCGCTGGTCGATTCGATCAATCTCGGCTACTTCCTCGGCTTCGACGATGGGCTCCCGATCTTGCGAACACCGACACTTCGTCGCTCGGTCAAGCGTATCCACCGTATCATCGACAAGGTGGTCGAGGATCACCTCGAAGGCTGCGGCGACCACAACTCCATGGTTGAGCTGTTGATCCGTCGCCAGCAGCGAAATCCTGAACTCAAGCTCGACCTGGTTGCCCTGCGCAACGAAGCGGCGACGATTTTCATGGCGGGTCATGAGACGACGGCCGCCACGCTCACCTGGGCCTGGTACCTCCTGTCCCGCGCCAAATGGGTCGAAAAGGCGCTCCATGATGAGATTGGCCGCGTCTGCGGCGATCGGGTGCCGACGATCGACGACGTGCCGCAGCTCGAATTGTGCAAGGCCATCATAGAGGAGACGCTTCGCCTCTACCCGCCCGTTCCCATTCTGGCGAGACAAACCCGTCAGGCAGAAATGATCGGCGATATCGCCGCGGAACGCGGCTCGCTCGTGCTGATCGTGCCTTGGCTTCTCCACCGGACGGAAAGCCTGTTCGAGGACCCGCATCATTTCCGCCCTGACCGGTTCATGGGAGGGCGTCGCCCAACGCCCTATAGTTTCATTCCATTTGCCAGTGGGCCGCGCGTCTGCCCCGGCTTGCATTTCGGGCTCACGGAAGCAATTCTGTGCCTGGCGATCATCGCGCAGCAGTTTCGGGTAGCGGTCGTCGACGGCCACAAGGTGGAGCCCATCTGCCGCCTGACGCTGCGACCGAAGGGCGGGCTTCCGGTCACCCTCCATCGACGGCAGAGGCCATCCCATGACCATTGAAGAACCGCAACGGGCCGAAAGAATTGCCAAGCGCAAGGCATGGACATTCGCCAGCCAAGAGCGCCCCTCCCTTGCGGATGCGCTTTCCGGCCGGGAGGGCTTGCGTGCCTTCTGGCGCTACTGGGTAACCGATAATCTCTGGAACCTCGCGCACCTCAGCGGGCATTTCGGCATGAAGCTCCTCCCGATGGATGCCTGTTCCAAGCTGGGTGCAGCGCTCGGTTTGTTTGCCATGCCGCGCTTCCACAAGGTGGCGTCGCGCCGCGCGCAGGAAACCATCCGCGCATTGCGGCCGGACCTCAACGAGACCGAGCAGCAGGAACTGTTTCGCGAAAACTGCCGAGCGCAGGGCCGGCTGATGACCGAGTTCTCCGTGGTGAACCGGTTGCAGAACAATCGCGATCGGCTGATATTCCACGGTCTCGACATCATCGATGATGCCGTCAAGGCCGGCCCGGTCATCATCGTCGGCATGCATCTCGGCAACTGGGAAGTTGGGCCAACCGTTCTTCAGAGGATCAACGTCCACCCCTATGCCTTCTACCTCCCGCCCAAGGGCCGGGCCAAGGCCTGGATCGCCGAGCGCGTTCGCAGCAAGGCGGGTTTGCGGTTCCTGCCGCCCGGCGCCGAAGGCATTCGCCCTGCGATCAAGATCCTGAAGAGCGGCGGCGTCGTCAGCACCTTCTGCGACGAAGGTTTTGGCGGCTTGATCCGTGGTCCGTTCTTCGACCGCAAGCCACATCTCGAAGGCAACCTCGCCATTGCCATCCGCCTCGCCCGCATGACCGGCGCCACCATCTGCCCGTGGTACAACCTGCGCGCCGACGGCTTCCGCTTCGAATGCCGGGCACTGCCCCCGATAAAGCTTCCGCCCGAGGACCGCCCCGGCGCCCGGCAGCTGGATGACATCCTGATGTTGAACAACGCGATCGAACCGATTATCCGGGCCAATCTCGACCAGTGGTACTTTCTCGACAATAGCCTTCGACCCGAGTGATCCGATCGGAACCTGGCAAGCCCGTCCTCAAGCCGGGCTTTTTCGCGCGAACACGTTCCATGTTATGATGGCCTCTGCTTGATGCACGAGCGCCGTCGCCTATCTACATTTCTCTGAAGGCAAGACTTCATCCGGCATTCCTGACCGATCACACGGAAGGAGAACGTCATGGGACTGAAACATGCGGATATCACCGCCATTCTTGGCCCGGTCGACGAAACGCTGATGGCGGAGCTACTGGCGACGGGAGCCAGTGCGGCAGAACTCGCCGAAGCAATCGCCTGGGTCAACAACGACGAGGCGCTGATCGGCGAAGGACGGCATCTGCCGGCTGGACGGGTCGCTGCGTTGATCGACATCCTGACGCCTGATGATGGCGAAGAGTAACGTGTTGAGCGGCAGCGCTTCCGATGAGGGCGCCACATTGACGATCGGTAGCGTCAGGGCCCTTTTCGATCGCGGGCCACGTGACTGCGAGTTTCGTGTTGAGGGAGGCCGACAATGACAGCCAAGGAAGTCAAATTCAGTAGCGACGCGCGCGACCGCATGCTGCGCGGCGTCGATATCCTTGCCAATGCCGTGAAAGTGACGCTCGGACCGAAGGGACGAAACGTCGTCATCGAAAAGTCCTATGGCCCCCCGCGGATCACCAAGGACGGCGTTTCCGTCGCCAAGGAAATCGAACTCGAAGACAAGTTCGAAAACATGGGCGCACAGATGCTGCGCGAGGTGGCATCGCGCACCAGTGATGTTGCGGGCGACGGAACGACGACGGCAACAGTCCTCGCGCAGGCGATCGTCAAGGAGGGCGTCAAGGCGATCGCTTCCGGGATGAATCCGATGGACCTCAAGCGCGGCATTGACCTGGCCGTGGACGCCATCGTCACCGAGCTCAAAGTCCGCGCCCGCAAGATCGCCAATAACGAGGAGATCGCGCAGGTCGGCACCATATCCGCCAACGGCGACACGGAGATCGGCCGTTACCTCGCCGAGGCGATGGAGAAGGTCGGCAATGAAGGCGTCATTACCGTAGAAGAGGCCAAGACTGCCGAGATCGAGCTGGAGATCGTCGAGGGCATGCAGTTCGACCGAGGCTATCTCTCGCCCTATTTCATCACCGACCAGCAGAAGATGCGGGTCGAATTCGAAGATCCCTACATCCTCATCTACGAAAAGAAGCTTTCCAACCTGCAGGCGATGATCCCGATCCTCGAATCGGTGATCCAGGCGAGCCGCCCACTTCTCATCATTGCAGAGGATGTCGAAGGCGAGGCCTTGGCAACACTTGTCGTCAACAAGCTGCGTGGCGGCCTCAAGATCGCTGCCGTCAAGGCGCCGGGTTTCGGCGACCGGCGCAAGGCGATCCTCGAGGATATCGCGGTGCTGACCGGCGGTACGGTCGTTTCCGAAGATGTCGGCATCAAGCTTGAGAATGTCACGCTTGAAACGCTCGGCCGTGCCAAACGGGTGATGATCGAGAAGGAAAACACCACCATCGTCGACGGCGCCGGCAGCAAGGCCGACATCGGCGCCCGGGTCAGCCAGATCAAGGCGCAGATCGAGGAAACAACCTCCGACTACGATCGGGAAAAACTGCAGGAACGGCTTGCCAAGCTTTCGGGCGGCGTGGCCGTCATCCGGGTCGGAGGCTCCAGCGAACTGGAGGTGAAGGAAAAAAAGGACCGGGTGGACGACGCGTTGCATGCCACCCGTGCGGCCGTCGAAGAGGGCATCCTGCCAGGCGGCGGTGTCGCCCTGCTTCGGGTGGTCGGTGCGCTGGACGGCATCAAGGTTGCCAACCAGGATCAGCGGGTCGGCATCGAGATCGTCCGGCGCGCGGTGGAGATGCCGGTGCGCCAGATTGCCGAGAATGCCGGCGCCGAAGGTTCGATCATCGTCGGCAGGCTGCGCGAGAAAACCGACTTCGCCTATGGCTGGAATGCACAGACGGGCGAATACGGTGATCTCTTCAAGATGGGCGTTATCGATCCGGCCAAGGTGGTGCGCGCAGCGCTTCAGGACGCTGCCTCCGTTGCCGGACTTCTTGTGACCACCGAAGCGATGATCGCCGAGAAGCCGAAGAAGGATGGCGCCGCACAACCGCCCAACGGTCCGGGCATGGACTTCTGAGAAGCGGGGATGAGTGCCATGGGTTGCGGACCGGCCAGCTCAGACCGAGGAGCGGGATTGCCGTGAACTCAGGCCGCGGCCCGGCAGTGACGCGCGACCTCGGCAATGGCAAATTCGGCAATCGGCAAGAGATCCGCCTCTCCGGCTCCGTCCTGAGCCTGCACCGTCATTCCCTGCAGGATGGCGCCGATAAAGCGAGCAAGCCCGCCCGCATCCGTGTGCTCTTGCAATTCACCTTCTTCGATGCCACGGCGAAGCCGCGCCTCGAGCGCCGCGAGTGTCTGGCTGCGAAGAGCGGTCACGTGGCGGGCGATCGCGTCATTTTCGACAGCGCATGTCAAAACGGCGGTCGAGATCATGCAGCCTTTCGGCCGACCGGGAAGCGAAAACTCATGGGCTGAAATCCGAAGAAGCCTCGCAATAGCATCGACCACGTGCCCTTCACCGTTCAGGCTCCGGCCGGCCGCCGCCCCTTCCTCCTGCCGATAGCGCTCAAGCGCCTCGCGATAGAGCTCCGCCTTGGAGACGAAGGCCGCATAGAGGCTCTGCGGCGTAATCCCCATGGCTGCGGTCAGATCGGCAATCGATGCCCCCTCGTATCCCAGTCGCCAAAAGGTTTCTCCGGCGGCCGCAAGCGCAACATCGCGGTCGAAAGCACGTGGTCGTCCACGCCGGCGGGTAGATGATTCCAACAAACTGCTATTTTTCACAACGATCACTCTAGAATTAGAATCGCATCTGACATATTCAGGAACGGTCATTGTGATTATAGGAGGTTTTCCACGATGAGTCTCCACCTCAAGAGTGCTGCCCTGGTCTCCGCGCTGCTCGCCTTTCCGGCACTTGCCGACGATCACGGCCAATCGGCACTCAAAGCGCAGCTCGACCCGGTGATCGATCGAGCGATTGCCGAAAAACGCATTGTCGGCACCGTCGTTCTCGTCGCTCGCGATGGCGAACTTGTTTATGCCAGAGCTGCGGGCATTGCCGACCGGGAAGCGAACCGTGCCGCGCACCAGAACGATATCTTCCGCTTTGCCTCGGTGACCAAGCCGTTGGTAACGGTGACAGCGATGCGGCTTGTCGAACAGGGACGCATCAAACTGGACGATCCCGTCAGCAAATGGCTTCCGGATTTCCGGCCCAACTTCGAGGGCAACGAGGCGCCGATCCTGGTGCGCCACCTCCTCAACCATACCGCCGGGCTCGAATACGGCTTCTTCCAGCCGCCAGGCGGTTCCTACGCGAAGGCCGGCGTTTCCGATGGGCTCGATCTCTCCGGCATCACCCTCGACGAGAATCTGAAGCGCATCGCCACCGTTCCGCTCGCATCGCGACCGGGCGAGACCTGGCGCTATTCCGTGGCGATCGACGTGCTCGGCGCCGTCATCGAGAAGGCCACGGGCAAGACGCTGGACAAGGCTGTCGACGAACTGGTCGTGACGCCGCTTGCATTGGCCGACACCGGGTTTTCGGTGAAACAGACGGACAGGCTGACCGCAGCCTACTTCGATGGCTCGCCCGCGCCGGTCCGAATGGAGGGTAACGCGGCCGTACCGATCGGCGAGGGCAAGGTGCTCTTCTCGCCCGACCGCATCCTCGACGCCCATGCCTTCCCCTCTGGCGGCGCCGGCATGGCGGGGACCGCGAACGACCTGCTGACGTTCCTGGAAACGATCCGCAAAGGCGGCGGGCCACTGCTCTCGCCGGAAACGGTCAGCACCATGATGCAGGACCACACCGGCCCCAAGGCGGAAACACAGGGTCCCGGCTGGGGCTTTGGCTACGGCTGGGCCGTGCTCGTCGATCCCGCGGCGGCCGGCACGCCGCAGTCCAAGGGCACGATCCAGTGGGGCGGCGCCTATGGCCACAACTGGTTCGTCGACCCGGTCGAAAACATCACGGTGGTGGCGCTGACCAACACGGCGTTCGAAGGCATGTGGGGCCAGTTTACCCGCGATGTGCGCGATGCCGTCTACGCCAAGCCCTGAGCTTGCACCCACGTAGAAATGAAAAGACCCGGCGGTGAAGGCAACCGCCGGGTCTCTTGTTTCTCAGTCTGTGAAGACCTTAGTCCTTCTTCTGCGGGATCGGGCGAAGCGCCAGTTCACGCAGCTGCGCCGGCGTCGCCTCGGACGGCGCGCCCATCAGGAGGTCGACGGCCTGCTGGTTCATCGGGAAGATCGAGATCTCGCGCAAGTTCTTGGCACCGACGAGCAGCATGACGACGCGGTCGATGCCGAAGGCCATGCCGCCATGCGGCGGCGCGCCGTACTGGAACGCACGGTAGAGACCACCGAACTGCTCTTCGACTTCCTGCTGTGACTTGCCGGTCAGCTCGAACGCCTTGACCATGACTTCCGGCAGCTGGTTACGGATCGAGCCGGACGCGATCTCGAAGCCGTTGCAGACCATGTCGTACTGGTAGGCCTTGAGCGACAGCGGATCTTCGCTGTTCAGCGCCTCAAGGCCACCCTGCGGCATCGAGAAGGGGTTGTGGGCGAAATCGATCTTCTTTTCGTCTTCCAGCCATTCGTAGAACGGGAAGTCGACGATCCAGCAGAACTCGAAGCGGTCACGGTCGACGAGGTTCAACTCCTCGCCTGCCCGCGTGCGGGCCTCACCGGCAAACTTGTAGAACTTCGACGGATCGCCGGCGACGAAGAAGCAGGCATCGCCGTCATCGAGACCAAGCTGCGTGCGGATCGCATCGGTGCGTTCCTCGCCGATGTTCTTGGCAAGCGGGCCAGCGCCTTCGAGCTTTTCGCCTTCCTTACGCCAGAAGATGTAGCCGAGGCCTGGCTGGCCCTGGCTCTGCGCCCAGGCATTCATGCGGTCGCAGAAGGCGCGCGAACCACCGGTCTTGGCCGGGATGGCCCAGACTTCGACCTTCGGGTTCGAGGCGATCATGTTGGCGAAGACCTTGAAGCCGGAACCGGCGAAGTGCTCGGTAACCGCCTGCATCTCGATCGGGTTGCGCAGGTCCGGCTTGTCGGAGCCGTATTTGCGGATGGCCGTGTCGTAAGGAATGCGCGGGAACTTTTCCGTCACCGGCTTGCCGTCGGCAAACTCGACGAAGATGTCGCGGATGACCGGCTCCATCGTCGTCCAGACGTCTTCCTGCTCGACGAAGCTCATTTCCAGGTCGAGCTGGTAGAATTCGCCCGGCAGGCGGTCGGCGCGCGGGTCTTCATCGCGGAAGCACGGCGCGATCTGGAAGTAGCGGTCGAAACCGGCAACCATCAGCAACTGCTTGTACTGCTGCGGCGCCTGCGGCAGGGCGTAGAAGCTGCCGGGATGGATGCGCGACGGCACGAGGAAGTCGCGTGCGCCTTCCGGCGACGACGCCGTCAGGATCGGGGTCGTGTATTCGGTGAAGCCGACTTCGCCCATGTGGCGGCGCATCGACGAGATGATCTGCGTGCGCTTGACGATGTTCTTGTGCAGCGTGTCGCGGCGCAGGTCGAGGAAGCGGTACTTCAGGCGCACGTCTTCCGGATAATCCGGCTCGCCGAAGACCGGCAGCGGCAATTCCTTGGCGGCAGAAAGAACCTCGATCTCCTGGGCGTAGAGCTCGATTTCGCCCGTCGGCATGCCCTTGTTGACGGTGTCGTCCATGCGGGCCTTGACGAGGCCGTCGATGCGCACGACCCATTCGCCACGAACCGTTTCGGCCGCCTTGAAGGCGGGGCTGTCGGGATCGGCGACGACCTGGGTGATGCCGTAGTGGTCACGCAGATCGATGAAAAGCAAGCCGCCATGGTCGCGGACGCGGTGGACCCAACCGGAGAGGCGAACGGTGGAGCCGACATCCGACTTGCGGAGGGCGGCACAGGTGTGGCTGCGGTAGCGGTGCATCGTGTTATCCCGGAATTGCAAAGCGCCGCGCAGGCCGGAACGGCGCGCGGCAACATGATCAAAATCGGGCGGAAAAGCGCATGATGCGCCGGCTTTGTCAAGCCGAGACGTCTGCGTTCCCTTCGGGAAGCGTCGCCGACGGCGGACAAATTCGCCCCTGTTCACGGGCTGAAGACAAGGCTTTCGCTCAAACGGCGCGAAAAGAACGGATATCGTCACAATTCGCGACTGTGCGCCATCCGAATGCGCCGTTACACATATTGCGTCCGCCTTTATCCCGACTCGCGAGCCCTTCGGAAGTCGCCTGCCCCATGTCGCAAATTCGTCCGCTCATTCCGCTTCTTGTCACCGCAGGCATCCTCATCGGTGGCAACGGACTGCAAGGCACGTTCATCTCGCTCAGAGCGCTGGAAGAAGGCTTCTCGACATCGCTGATCGGTGTCATCGGCGCCGGCTACAATATCGGCTTCGCGCTTGGCTGCATCTATGTCACCCGCATCCTGCGCTCGATCGGGCATATCCGCACGTTCTCGGCGATGGCAGCAATCGCATCGGCGGCGGCGATCGCCATGGTGCTCGTCATCAACCCGTTCATGTGGTTCCTGATGCGGCTGGTCGCCGGTATCGCCTTCGCCTGTCTTTTTGCGACCGTTGAGAGCTGGCTGAACGCCAGCGTCACCAATACGAATCGCGCGCGGACGCTGTCCGTCTATCGCCTGGTCGATCTCGGCTCGGTTACCGCGGCCCAATACATCATTCCTGGCATCGGGATCGGCGGCTTCGAACTCTTTGCCATCATCTCGATGGCATTGACCCTGTCGCTCGTGCCTATTTCCTTTGCCGATCGGTCGAGCCCGGTAGCGCCGGAGGCGATCCGCTTCGACGTCAGGGCGCTCTGGAACATCTCACCGCTCGCGACCGTCGGGTGCATCGTCGTCGGCCTGACCAATGCCGCCTTCCGCTCCCTTGGCCCGATCTACGCGCAAGGGATCGGGCTGTCGGTCACGGCGATCGCCACCTTCATGAGCGCCGGCATCATCGGTGGCGTCGTCTTGCAATACCCGCTCGGCCACTACTCCGATCAGATCGACCGGCGCCTGATTATCCTGATTGCCACCTTCGGGTCCTTGCTCGCTGGGCTTTTCCTCGCCTTCGGCGCCGGCAACGACGAGTTGCTGAACTTCGCCGGCATCTTCCTGTTCGGCGCTTTCGCCATGCCGCTCTATTCGCTTTGCTCGGCTCATGCCAACGACCATGCGGCGGAAGGCCAGCATGCGCTGGTCTCCGCGGGCATGCTGTTCTTCTGGTCGCTCGGTGCGATCATCGGCCCGCTGTTTGCCTCCTTCCTGCTCGAAATCTTCGGCCCGCAGGCGCTGTTCATCTATACCGCCGCCATCCTCTTCCTCTTCATGCTCTATACAATCAGGCGCATGACGGCCCGCAGCGGCGTGCCGACGGAAGCCCGTGCCATGCCCTTTCGCAACCTGCTGCGGACATCGTCCTTCTTCAACAAGCTCGCGGGTGGAAACCAACCGCGCAAGGACGACTGAACCCCCTGCGGCAAGATGTGCCTGCGCGAGCGAATTGCTGATTGCGACGATCAGGTTTAGAACCTGACCTGTCGTCCCATCCAGTTGCCGAGATTGCCAGAATGTCCCTGATCAGCCGCCGCACGTTCCTCCAGGGCTCCGCCGCTTTGGGTGGCGCTTTCGCATTCGGCGCCGGCATGGCGGCACGCGCCGGGGCTGCACCGGATCCGCAGATCCTGACGGCCCAGCTGACCGAGGCTCGGATTGCCGCGGACGGCGTTACACCCAAGGTCATGACCTATGGGCTCGGGGACTCTGTCAGCAACGGCATGCCGCCCGTGCTGCGGATGCGCATGGGCGAGCCCTACGCCGCGCGTCTCGTCAATCGCCTCGACGAGCCGACCACCGTGCATTGGCACGGGCTTCGCATCCCCAACGCCATGGACGGCGTGCCCGAGATGACCCAGCCCTACGTCTATCCGGGCGATCCCTTCGACTACGTCTTCACGCCGCCGGACGCCGGCACGTTCTGGTACCACCCGCACTGCAACACGCTGACCCAGATGGGAAGCGGGCTCACCGGTGTCATCGTCGTCGAAAACCCTGACGATCCCGTGTTCGACGCCGAGATCGTCTTGAACCTGCGCGACTGGCGGCTCGGCAAGGGCGGCGCATTCATCGACCCGTTCAAGCCGCGCGATGCCGCGCGCGGCGGCACCTACGGCACGGTGCGCACCACCAACTGGCAGCAGGAGCCGAGCTATGACGCGCCGGCCGGCGGCCTCGTCAGGGTCCGGATTGCCGCAACGGACGTCACGCGGATCTATACGCTCGGGCTGGAGGGCGCGGACGCCATGGTCGTGGCGCTGGACGCCAACCCGCTCGACAAGCCCTTCCCTCTCGACCGCTACGACGTCGGCCCCGGTCAGCGCATCGACCTCGTCGTCAGGATGCCGGACAGCGAGGGCGCCACGGTGAAGCTCGGCAATCTGCGCGGCTCGCATCCCTGGACGATCGCAAGCTTCCGCGCGGCGGGGCCATCCTTGAAACGAGATATCCGCGATGTCTCAGCCCTGCCCGCCAATCCGATCGCCGAGGCGGACCTGTCGGTTGCCACGCGCATTCCGATCGACCTGACGGCCACCGCCGAACACAAGGCGACACCCTCGATCTGCGGCTCGCTCGGCTACACCTTCTGGGCGATCAACAAGGTGCCGTGGCCGGGCGACACGCCCGATCCGATCGCGCCGATCGAGGAGATGAAGCTCGGCAAGAGCTATGTGATGCAGATCGCCAACCGGACGCCACATGCCCATCCGATCCATCTGCACGGCATGAGCTTCCGCATTCTAAGCTCGAACAAGCGGACATTCCTGCCGCCGCCGACCGACACCATCCTGCTTTTGCCCGACGAACAGGCGGAAATTGCGCTTGTTGCCGACAATCTTGGCGACTGGGTGTTCCACTGCCACATCATCGAGCATCAGAAGACCGGCATGACCGGTTATTTCAAGGTGGTCTGAGAATTTCGATTGTGACGGATGGCACGAAGGGCTACACGAAAAACCTAGCCGCATTTTTGCCACAGTGATTTAAATCCGATGATTGAAACAACCGCAGATCTAGAGGCCGCCTGCCAGCAGCTGGCCCGCTCAAGTTATATTACGATCGACACGGAATTCCTGCGTGAGACCACCTTCTGGCCGGAGCTTTGCCTGATCCAGATGGCGAACCCGGATATGGCCGTCATCGTCGATCCGATGGCCAAGGGCATCGACCTCGCGCCGTTCTTTGCGCTGATGGCCAACCCTGACGTGATCAAGGTGTTCCATGCCGCGCGCCAGGATATCGAGATCATTTTCCATCTCGGCAACCTGATCCCGCACCCGATTTTCGACACCCAGGTCGCCGCCATGGTCTGCGGCTTCGGCGACAGCGTCTCCTACGACCAGCTCGTCAACCGGATCAAGGGCGAGCAGATCGACAAGTCCTCGCGCTTTACCGACTGGAGCCGACGCCCGCTGACCGAGAAACAGCTCGATTACGCGCTGGCCGACGTCACGCATCTGCGCGACGTCTATCAGCACCTGAACGCGCAGCTCGAGCGCGAAGGCCGTTCGCTGTGGCTGTCGGAGGAAATGGCCATCCTCGAAGCCAAAGACACCTACGACCTGCATCCCGATGACGCCTGGCAACGCCTGAAGATGCGCGTCAAGAAGCCCATCGAACTTGCCGTTCTGCAGAAGGTTGCGGCCTGGCGCGAGCGTGAGGCGCGCAATCGCAACGTTCCCCGCGGTCGCATCCTCAAGGACGATGCGATCTATGAAGTGGCACAACAGCAGCCGAAGGATTCCGAGGCACTGGCGCGGCTGCGAACGATCCCGAAGGGCTGGGAGCGCTCGAGCGCGGGAGCAGCGCTGACCGAGGCGGTCAACGAAGCGCTTGCTATTCCCAAGACCGACCTGCCACGCTTGCCGCGACAGAACCACACGCCCGAAGGTGCTGCCGCCGCCACCGAAATGCTCAAGGTGCTGTTGAAGCTGATCGCCGAGAAACAGGGTGTGGCTGCCAAGATTATCGCCAACAGCGACGATCTCGACAAGATCGCCGCCGAGGGCGAGAAGGCCGACGTCGGCGCGCTGAAAGGTTGGCGGCGTGAGCTGTTCGGCGATACGGCGCTGAAATTGATCAACGGCGAAGTGGCTCTGCGCTTCGTCGACAAGAAGATCGAAGCGATGGAAATCGGCGACTGAAGGCGCGCGGGCGGACAACAATCTTCCGCCCGAATCCGGCTCTAGCCAAGGCCCCTTGGCGCCACCGATTCGCAATCCTAGGGATCGCGAATCGGCGCGCTGACGCGACACGGTACAACGACGTTGGCCGACGTGCCCCTTCTTCCGTTATCGGGTTCCGAGGCCTTTCCGCATGCGCTGGCGTTTCTCCACTTTCGAAGGACTTCTCCTGCTGCTGGTCGTTGCTGCGGCCGGCGCCGTCTACGCGTGGATTGTTTATGGGACAGGTTGGCTGATCGGCGCGACCTATGCACTGTTCATGTGCACGCCGATCATTGCATTCGAGCGCCGCATCATTTTCCGGCGTCTCAATCGACGGATCCATACCTTCTCGACACCGGTCTTCTTCGTCGCCTCGCTCGCAATCTATTTCGTGCTGCTCGATATCGGTTACGCAGCCGCCGGCCTGATCATGGGGATGAGCGGCGTGATGAACGATCACTGGATGGAGGCGATGCTGCCGTCCAAGACGGTTCTGCTCTTTGCATTGGCCATCTCGGGCTCGCTCGTCTTCATCCTCAGGGTCCGTGAGCTGCTCGGGCGCGACGTCTTCCTAAGCCTGCTGACCGGGCGCTACCGCAGGCCGGTCCAGGAAGAGCGTGTCTTCCTGTTCATCGATCTCGCCGGTTCGACCTCCTATGCCGAGCGCAATGGCGACCTGCGGATGCAGGAATACCTCGGCAAGCTGTTCGCGACGATCGCAGATCCGGTTCTGCGCTATCGCGGATCGATCGACGACTATGTGGGAGACGCCGCAGTCATCACCTGGCCCTTCGACCGGGCCACAAACAACGCAGCTTGTATCCATTGCGTCTTCGACATTCTGGAGATGATCGACGCGGACGCGCACCGCTGGCAGAAGGAATTCGGCGAGGTTCCGCGTCTGCGTGCGGCTCTCCATGGGGGAACCATAGTCGCGGCCGAGATCGGCCTCGACCGCCACAAGATCACCTATTTCGGCGACACGGTGAACACGACGGCCCGGCTTGAAGGCTTCTGCAAGACGTTGAACCATCAAGTTCTCATTTCCGCCGACCTTGCTCGCAAGATGCGACTGCCTCACTATGTGCGTGTCGAGGATCTCGGTGAGCACGCAGTCAAGGGACGCGGACAGAAGCTCGGCGTGCTGGCGCTTCGCGCCGGGGGTGCGCCGGCGCCGCAACTGGCCAGCTAGCCTTCATCCATGCAGCTTTGCACCCTTGGTGATCTTGTCGACCAGCTTCTTGTCGGCATGAACGGCGATGCCGGCGACCTTCGCGTCATCAGGCCGCGTCTCGGCAAAGACCGCACGATTGGCGCTATCATGGCCGGTCGAGAACATGGCATCGACATAAACAGAGGTGCGAATCTCTCTTTCGATCGCGCGCCGTTGAATCTGTCCGAGCGTCGCACCATCTGCCGATAACACGATGATCGGCTGGACGCTCAACGCGTTGTAGACATTGCCGGCGCCATCGCGATAGGCTTCACCGATGATTGCCGGCTTCTGTCCGGCGATGCCGGTGGCCAGAAATGCGGTGACGTTCAGCTTCTGCCAGGTGGCCAGATCCTCGCGCAACACGATCGCGAACTTGGTGTCGAACATGACGGGTATCTCCATTTCAGGACATCAGGGCGTGCCCGAGGAGGCCTTAGCCGAAGACGCGTCGGTCGATCTTGAACGATTGTGCGGATCGCCGGGTGACGGCATCCGCGTCGCTGCGCCAGTAGACGGCATAGAGCGGATTGAAGCTCGGCTGCATGGAAAGGTGTTCGAGCCGCATCGTCACGACACCTATGCGCTCGGCGTCACGCTCGGCGGCATCCAGACCTTCCAGTATCGCGGCGAGAGCCGCTACAGCACGCCCGGAAGCATCATCATCATTCATCCCGACGAGATGCACGACGGTGGCGCCGGTACGGAGGCGACCCTTCGCTACCGGATGATGTATCTGCGGCCGGAACGGTTGATCGCAGCGCTTGGCGACACCGGCGCAGCCCTGCCTTTCATCGCCGCGCCAGTGGTCGGCGACGTCGCCCTGCGCCAGGCCATCAGCGAAGCCGTCATGGATCTCGACTGCGGCATCGACGAACTGGCGCTGGACGACATTCTCACCCGCATCGCCGAGGGCCTGTGCCGCCATGCCGGAACAACGGGCAAGGCTGCCGGCAGGTCTGCGAAACGGGCAGTCTTCGAGGCGACGGATTACCTCAGAGCCAACCTCGATCGCCCTGTCGGGTCGCAGGAACTCGAGACCATCAGCGGCCTTGATCGCTTCACGCTCGCCCGCCAGTTCCGCAAGGTTCTCGGCACCAGCCCGCACCGCTACCTGCTGATGCGGCGGCTGGAACAGGCGCGCCGGATGATCGCCACCGGCCACAGCCTGGCGGGTGCGGCGCTCGACACCGGCTTTGCCGACCAGGCCCATTTCACCCGCCACTTCAAGCGCGCCTATGGCGTCACACCCGGGCGATGGGCAACGCTTGCCCTTGCCGGCTGACGCCGATGCCCTGTCATTAAAGCTTCACCGCGCTGTAAGCCAGATATCACCCAACCGTCATCAAAGCCGCCTATCGGGTTTGCGTACTCTGGCATCCAACCGATGGTGACTTTCATGACCAAAACGCTTCTCGCCACCGCGGCGCTCTCCCTTTTGATGACGACGACCGCCCTGGCTGAGGAAAAAGCCTTTCCCGCAACCCTCAAGGCGCATGCGATCCTGCCGGCAAACACGATCCTGGCCGCACCGTCGGACGCACCGGAATATCTCAAGACCTCGGGCAAGTTCACCACCGCCGACCGCAAGCGCGCTGACGCGCTCGGCACCGTGCCCGGCAAGGACGGCGTGCGCCCGACCGGCCTGTCGCTGCCGTTCAACGGCCAGCCGATGCAGGGCTTCTCCGGCATCAAGGCGATGGAAGACGGCACCTTCTGGAGCCTGTCCGACAACGGCTTCGGCAGCAAGCTGAACTCCACCGATGCCATGCTGATGCTGCACCACGTGAAGATGGACTGGGACGCCGGCAAGGTCGAGGCGCTGAAGACAGTGTTTCTCACGGATCCCGACCGCAAGGCCCCCTTCCCGATCGTCATGGAAGGCTCCGACAAGCGCTACCTGACCGGCGCCGACTTCGACGTCGAATCGATCCAGCCTGTCGCAGACGGCTTCTGGGTCGGCGAGGAATTCGGTCCTTATATCCTGAAGTTCGACGTCGACGGTAAGCTGACCGACGTCATCGCGACGACGGTCAATGAAAAGCCGGTAATGTCGCCCGACAACCCGACCCTGACGCTGCAGGGCGACCCCTCGAAGAAGACGCCAGCCTTCAACCTGAAGCGCTCCGGTGGCTATGAAGGCATGGCCCTTTCGAAGGACGGAGCCAAGCTTTACGGCCTGCTCGAAGGCCCGATCTGGACCGACAGCGAAACCGTCGAACAGGCGGAAGGCCGTCCGGCGCTGCGCGTCATCGAACTCGACGTCGCCACCAAGGCCTGGACGGGCCGCAGCTGGCTCTATCCGCTTGCGGAAGGCGGCGAAGCCATCGGCGACTTCAACATGCTTGACGACAGAACAGCCCTGGTAATCGAACGCGACAACGGTGCCGGCACGCTCGACAAGGCCTGCGCCGACCCGAAAGATCCGAAGCCGGATTGCTTTGCAGTCGGATCGAAGGTGAAGCGCGTCTACAAGATCGCCTTCGACGACAGCAATGTCGGCAAGGCCGTACGCAAAATCGGTTACATCGACCTCTTGAAGATCGCCGATCCTGACAACAAGAAGCGACAGGGCGGCGGCGACGGCTATTACGACATGCCGTTCGTGACGATCGAAAACGTCGATCGCGTCGATGCCACGCACATCATCGTCGGCAACGACAACAACCTGCCGTTCTCGGCCGGCCGCGCGCTCGACAAGGCCGACGACAACGAGTTCGTCCTGCTCGAAGTCGGCGACTTCCTGAAAGCCGAATAAACAAAAGGGCGCGCGGATTTCAGTCCGCGCGCCCTTCAACTGAGATCGAGAAGCGTTTAGCTCACGAAATGGAATGCCAGTCTTCTGCCGGTCAGCTTGCCGAGCTGCTGCAGCCGCCCGTCGAGGCGCTCGCCGGCAAACTCAGAATAGGCCGCGGGCACGACGATCTCCAGATCGATATCCGGCAATGACGATTTGCGGAACGTCAGGTTCTTCGCCACACCCGGCATAGAAGCAGAGAAGAGATAGGCGACGCGCAAAAGGCCGCCGAGCAGCTTTGCCAGTTCCAGCAGCCGCGGCGTGGTAATCCCGGTCAGGGCGCCGGTCGCGCCATCATCGTTCAGGCCTTCGAAGCGATAGTAATTGGCAAGCGCGATATAGGCCCGTCCCGCATGGGTGATGCCGGAGAAAGTCGAGTGGGCGATGATGTTCAGCGCCTGCAGGCCTCGATAATCCGGATGGGCTCGCCAGCTGATATCGGCAAGAAGGCAGGCCGCCTGGCGATAGCGGCTTTCCTCTTCGGTTTCCTCGACGCCGAAGAACGGCACCATGCGGCCGGTCCAGTCGGCAAGCTCGCGGGCATGTTCGGGCGAACGCGCCCGCAGGATGGCGATTTCGCCGGCAGCGGTCAGCAGCGGATCCTGCGCCCGCTCGTTCTCGTTCAGGAGGGAGAAGAGATAGCCTTCGCGAACGCCGAGCGCCGAGAACGAAATCCGTTCCGGCCTCATAATCGACAGCGCCTCCTGCATCACGATGGCGCCGAAAGGAAGCAGGCTGCGGCGGCTCTTGGAGATCGTCGCGTAGGCCGACGGCTTGATGTTCTTCGGCTCGATCACTTCCGGTAGCAGCGCCATCGCCTCGTCGTAGGAAATCTCGTAGCCCTGCATCATATGCAGGGGATAGTTCCGGATTTCCATGTGCAGCTTGGCGATCGAGCGCCAGGTGCCACCGACGGCATAAAAAGTGCGGCCTGCGCCGGCTTTCAGCACCGGTGTGCTTTTCATGAATTTGCGCACCCAGGTGCGTGCCCTTGGCAGCGAGCCGCCGCTATGCTCGAAGAGGCGGATACCGCCGAGCGGGAGCGTGATGCCCTTGCCAATCGTCGTGCCGCTGACCTCATCGAGTTCCAGCGAACCGCCTCCGAGGTCGCCGACCACGCCATCGGGATCATGATAGCCGCTGACGATGCCCATGGCGGAGAAATAGGCTTCTTCCTCGCCAGTGAGGATGCGCACCTTGTGACCGAGGATGGCCTCGGCCTTGGCAATGAAGGCCGGACCGTTGCTCGCCTCGCGGGCAGCCGCTGTGGCCAGCACATACATGGACGTCGCGCGCGCCTGCTGCGACAGCGCGTTAAAGCGATGCAACGCCCTCAGAGCGCGCTCGACGCTCTCTTCGTCCATGCGGCCCGTGGCATCGATGCCCTTGCCCAGACCGCACATGACCTTTTCGTTGAACAGCATGGCCGGGGCGCGGCTCAGGCCTTCGTAGACGACAAGGCGAATGGAGTTCGAGCCGATATCCACAACGGAAACCGGGCGGATGCCGGGCAGACGCCCCTGCGCTTCAGATTCGACCATGCAAAACCAGTTTACTTGCGCCAGCTGCTCTTCCAGCCGGCAATCAGCTTCGGTGCGCTGGACTTCAGGGCTTCACCCCGGCCGGAGAGGCTGGGGTTGGTCATGAAATAATGCTGCGCGTTGAACGGCTCGGCGTCCTTGCCGACTTCCATCCGGCGAGACGTGCCGTCGGGAAGAATTTCGTAGCTCTGCTGGTTGTCGATGAGATTGCCCAGCATGATCTGCGAAAGAACCTGTTCGTGCACAGTCCGGTTGATAAGAGGCACAAGCGTCTCAACCCGCCGGTCCAGATTGCGCGGCATCATATCCGCCGAGCCGATATAGACAAGCGCATTCTCCGATGGAAGGCCATGACCGTTGCCGAAACAGAATATGCGGGAGTGTTCGAGGAATCTGCCGACGATGGACTTGACACGAATATTGTCGGAAAGGCCGGGAACCTGCGGTCGCAAGCAGCAGATGCCGCGCACGACGAGGTCGATTTCGACGCCTGCACGGCTGGCCTTGTAGAGGGCATCGATGATGTCGGGGTCGACGAGCGAATTCATCTTCATCCAGATCGCGGCGGGCCGGCCGGCCTTGGCGTGCTCGATCTCCTCCTCGATATGCTTGAGGATGCGAGGGCGCAGCGTGTGCGGTGAAACCGCCAGCTTCATGCCGGCTTCCGGCTCGCCGTAGCCGGTGATGAAATTGAAGATGTTCGCCATGTCGTGGGCCATGACGGGATTGCACGTGAAGAATGACAGGTCGGTGTAGATCTTCGCCGTGACCGGGTGATAGTTGCCGGTGCCGAGGTGGCAATAGGTGCGCAACCGGCCCTCCTCGCGGCGCACGACCATCGACATCTTGGCATGGGTCTTGAGCTCGATGAAGCCGAAGACGACCTGCACACCGGCGCGCTCCAGGTCACGCGCCCAGCGGATGTTGGCTTCCTCGTCGAAGCGCGCCTTCAGCTCAACCAGCGCCGTCACCGACTTTCCGGCTTCGGCCGCGTCGACAAGCGCGCGCACGATCGGGCTGTCGTTCGAGGTGCGGTAGAGCGTCTGCTTGATCGCCACCACTTCCGGATCGCGAGCCGCCTGCAGCAGGAACTGCACCACGACGTCGAAGGATTCGTAGGGGTGGTGGACCACCATGTCCTTTTCGCGGATCGCGGCAAAACAATCGCCGGCGTGCTCGCGCACGCGCTCCGGGAAGCGCGGATTGTAGGGCTCGAAGCGCAGATCGTCGCGCGGCGCCTTGGTGATCTCCGACAGCGTGTTCAATGCCAGAAGGCCTGGCAGTACGGCGACGCGGTTTTCCGGAACGCTCAATTCCTGAACGACGAACTGGCGCAGCGACGCAGGCATTTCCGAATCGAGTTCGATGCGGATCACCGAGCCGCGGCGCCGGCGCTTCAGCGCGGTTTCAAAGAAGCGCACCAGATCTTCCGCCTCTTCCTCGACTTCGATGTCGCTGTCTCGGATGATGCGGAACGTGCCGGAGCCATTGACCTCATAGCCCGGGAACAGCCTGTCGATGAACTGACTGACCATGTCTTCCAGCGTGATGTAGCGGATGACGTTCTTGAAATCGGGCAGGCGGATGAAGCGGTCGAGCGCCACCGGCAGGCGCAACAGCGCCGTCATCGGCTCGCGGCCGTTCTTGCTGACGAGCTGAAGGCCCATCGAGAAACCGAGGTTCGGGATGAATGGGAATGGGTGCGCCGGATCGATCGACAGCGGCGTCAGCACCGGAAAGATCAGCTGGTCGAACTCGTTGGCAAGCCAGCTCTTGTCCTGTGCGGACAAGGACGCCGGCCGGACGATCAGGATGTCTTCCTTGGCAAGATATTGCTGCAACACAGCAAGCGAGGCCTGCTGCTCCATTTGCAGGTTATCGATTTCCTTCAGGATGTCTTCGAGCTGCTCGGCCGGTGTCTTACCGTCAGGCGACCGCATGGCGAGCCCCTGGCGCACCTGGCCTTCAAGGCCGGCGACACGCACCATGAAGAATTCGTCGAGGTTGGCGGCCGAAATCGACAGGAAGCGAACCCGCTCCAACAGCGGATGCGCCGTGTTGAGCGTCTCTTCAAGCACGCGTCGATTGAACTGCAGCCAGGAAAATTCGCGATTGATGAACCGCTCCGGGCTGGAGAGCAGATCGACTTCCTCCACCGTCTGTTTGTTCTCGTTCACCGCAGACGTCGCATTATCCATTGCCGATCAGACCCCATTTCTCCGCAGGCAGGAACTATAACAGTTTGACGACGGAACTGTGACAGTCAATCGGAATGGCGTTGATTTCCAAGCTCTTCCAGGACTTCGGCCGCAAGCGACCTGGTCAGCCTGACACCTCGGGCAAGCGCCAGCCGGTCGATGCGCTCGACGATCGTCTGGGCCGCCTCGAGCGAGCGCTCCATGCGCTGGACGATATAGCCGACGAGCCGTTCATCGATCAAAAGCTGGCGATCGGCAAAGAGCTTGATCAGCACCTGCGTCAACAGTTCGTCATCAGGCTCGCCGATTTCGACGACGGTCGCCGCCTTCAGGCGCGAGCGCAGATCGGGAAGAACGACTGGCCAGGACATCGGCCAGAGCCGCGAAGTCATCAACAGACCGGTGCCATGCTGGCGGACGCTGTTGATGACATGAAACAGCGTGGTGTCGTCAAAACCCTGTCGGTCGGCGTCCTCGAACAGAACAGGACCTTCCGCGGCGATCAACGCCGCATCACTGTCCGCGACCGGGTGGATCATCCGCGCGCCCGCCCTCTCCTTCCAGATGCTGGCGAGATGCGATTTTCCGGAACCGACCGGCCCCGCGATGATGACAACAGGCGACGGCCAGTCGGGCCAGTGGTCGACGATGGCAATCGCCGCGCTCAACCGATCAGAAACGAGCAGATCTTCACGACCCGTTGCCGGGTCGTGGTCGAATGCCAAAGGCAGTTGTTCGAAGGGACGTTTTGTCATGCTGTACTCGGGACAAGGAGGGGACGATCAGCCGGGCTGATTGCCATCACCCGGGCTGATTGCCCTTTGTCTTCTTCACCGCGACCTTCCCATGCCCATGGTAGAGGTCACTATCAAGGTATCGCTGGATGCCGAAGCGAACAAGCACGCCGATGGCCGCCGCCGCGGGAACGGCAACGAGCAGCCCGACGAAACCGAAGAGGGCGCCGAAGGCAAGGAGCGCGAACATCAGCCAGACCGGATGCAGGCCGACGCTCTTGCCGACCAGCTTGGGCTGCAGGATGTTGCCTTCCAGAAACTGGCCGCTGAAGAAGATGGCGGCGACAAGCCCGATCCAGAGGTAATCCGGCCAGAACTGCACCAGCGCCACGCCGACCGCCAGCACCAGCCCCACCATCGAGCCGACATAGGGGACGAAGCTGATCATGCCGGCAAACAGGCCGATGAGCAGGCCGAAATTGAGACCCACGAGAGATAGGCCGATGCCATAGTAAAGGCCAAGGATGATGCAGAGCGAGCCCTGACCGCGAACGAAGCCAGCGATCGTCGTGTTCATGTCGCGGGCGATCTGGCGGACGACGCCGACATAGTCGCGCGGCACCCAGCTGTCGACCCTATCGACCATCCGATCCCAGTCGAGCAGCAGATAGAAGGCGACAACAGGCGTGATGACGAAGAGCGACAGGATGTCGAGCAGCGCCATGCCGGAATTCCAGAGCTGCTGGAAGAGCGTGCCGAGGAAGCTGGCGCCCTGCTCCAGCAGTTTGGCCGAATTCTGCTTGATCGCCGTCATCTGGTCCGCAAGCCAGTCCGGCAACAAGGTCGACTGGCTGTCGGTCAACAGTTCCTGCAGCTTGGCGATATAGCCGGGCATCTTCTGGATGAAATCGGCGGCTTGCGTGAAGATCACGGGAATGATGATCATCAACGACAGGGCAAAGATGACCACGAAGCCGATGAGGATCACGACTGTCGCCATCAGCCGGCTGAGACCGAGACGCTCAAGGCGGTCGGCGACCGGATCGAGGAAATAGGCCAGCGCCATGCCCGCCAGGAACGGCAGCAGGATCGAGCTGAAAACCATCAGGAAGGCGATGAAGGCGGCAAGCACCAGCAGCCAGAAAATAACCTGGCGCTGAAGTCCCGAACCGCTGACCTTTATGTCCATGGTGTTCCCCGTAACACGCCAAGCATGCCGTTGCCGCATCATATTCTCGTTGTGGAGATAGGGGGCCGGCGGCGCGGCGGTCAAGTCCGCGCGCCTCCCAGGCCCCCAAATTGAACTCTCAACCGCCGTCTTGCCGGTGGGATATGGGCAAAATGGTGAAAAAAGGCCGAGAAGACAGGCTGTCGGCTTGCACTCCCTTGCCCGCCGTGCAATTCGCATCCGCAAAATACCTGTCGCGCGACCAGCCTTGGAGAACCAGCATGAGCCAGTCGGGAAAGAACGGCCTCACCTACAGTGATGCGGGCGTGGATATCGATGCCGGCAATCTGATGGTGGAGAAAATCAAGCCACATGTGCGCTCGACCCGGCGCCCGGGTGCCGACGGCGAGATCGGCGGCTTCGGCGGCCTTTTCGACCTGAAGGCTGCAGGCTTCACCGACCCCGTGCTCGTTGCCGCCAATGACGGTGTTGGCACCAAGCTCAAGATCGCCATCGATGCCAACAAGCACGATACGGTTGGCATCGACCTCGTTGCGATGTGCGTCAACGACCTGGTGGTCCAGGGTGCGGAACCGCTGTTCTTCCTCGACTACTTCGCCACGGGCAAGCTCGACCCGGATCAGGGTGCCGCAATCGTCGCCGGTATTGCCGACGGCTGCCGCCAGTCCGGTTGCGCGCTGATCGGCGGCGAAACTGCGGAAATGCCGGGCATGTATTCCGGCGGCGACTACGACCTTGCCGGCTTTGCCGTCGGTGCGGCCGAGCGCGGGCAGTTGCTTCCCGCCGGCGACATCAGTGAAGGCGACGTCATTCTCGGTCTCGCCTCGTCGGGTGTTCACTCCAACGGTTATTCTCTCGTGCGCAAGATCGTCGCGTTGTCGGGTCTTGCCTGGGATGCGCCTGCCCCCTTCGGCGAAGGCACACTCGCAGACCTGCTGATGACGCCGACGCGCATCTATGTGAAGCCGCTCCTGAAGACGATCCGCGAAACCGGCTCGATCAAGGCGCTGGCGCACATCACCGGCGGTGGCTTCCCAGAAAACATTCCGCGCGTGCTGCCGAAGCATCTTGCCGCCGAAATCGACCTCGATGCCATCAAGGCACCGAAGGTCTTCTCCTGGCTTGCCCAGACCGGCGGCGTCGCGGCCAACGAAATGCTGCGGACCTTCAACTGCGGCGTCGGCATGATCGCTGTCGTTCCGGCAGACAAGGCGCAGGCAGTGGCCGCCGTGCTTGAGGCCGAAGGCGAAACCGTCTTCACGCTCGGTCGCATGGTCGCCCGCACCGAAGGCGCCCATGGCACGATCTACAAGGGCAGCCTCGCCCTATGATCAAGGACGTGACGGCAGGCCGGAAAAAAGTCGTCGTCTTCATCTCGGGCGGCGGCTCCAACATGCTCGCGCTGGCCAAGGCCGCGGCTGAGCCTGGTTTTCCAGCCGAGATCGTTGCAGTGATCGCTGACAAGGCAGACGCCGGTGGGCTTGCCAAGGCGGAAGCGCTCGGCATCCCGACCTATGCGTTCCTGCGCAAGGATTTCGACAGCAAGGACGCGCACGAAGCGGCGATCCTTGCCGAACTCGATCGGCTGTCTCCTGATATCATCTGCCTTGCAGGCTATATGCGGCTGCTGTCGGCGACCTTTATCCAGCGCCACGAAGGCCGGATCATCAACATCCATCCGTCGCTTCTGCCGCTTTTTCCCGGCCTCCACACTCATCAGCGTGCCATCGACGCCGGCATGAAGGTTGCGGGGTGCACCGTGCATTTCGTCACCGAAGGCATGGACGAAGGCCCGATCGTCGCGCAGGCGGTGGTGCCCGTCGTCGACGGCGACACGGCCGACACGCTTGCCGCCCGCGTGCTGACGGTCGAGCACAGGACGTACCCGATGGCGCTCCGGCTGCTGGCCGAAGGCAAGGTTCGTATGGATGACGGACGGGTCGTCACTGAGAACGTCGATCCGTCGCCCGCATCCTCCATCCTGATCTCGCCGGCCGCCTGAGACCGGACTACTTCGCGGAAGCCAGCCTCCGGTCGAGTGCGTCGAGCACGCGACGGGTCAGCGCCGGATAGTCCTCGTCGAAATGGTGCCCGCCTTCGATGGCGACGACATCGACACCGGTGCCCTTCAGGTCAGGGCAGGCATCGTCCTCTTCCTCCGTGCCATGGATGCATTGCACCAGCGATGGGTCGATGCGCTTGATATCGTCGATAGGATCGCCCGCGTCGCCCTGCCCGGATGCGCCGAGCCAGCCAAGCACCGAGATCTTGTAGTCGACCCGATGCGACAACGCCATCAGCGTGACCTGCCGCACGCGGGCGCGCTCGGCCGGCGGGAGCAGGTTGAACGTGCGTGGCAGGATATCGGCACCGAAGGAATAGCCGATCAGCAAGACGTTTCTGACATTCCAGCGCTTCCGATAATAATCCATCACCTTGGCGAGATCGTCGGCGGTCGCCTGCGGATCGCGCTCGGACCAGAAATAGCGCAGGGAATCGATGCCGACGACAGGGACGCCCTGTTGCTGCAGCACGTCGCCGACTTGCTTGTCGATATCGCGCCAGCCGCCATCGCCAGAATAGATCACGGCCATCGTATCGCGGGTGGGCTTGGTATCGAGCACAGTCAGAGGCAAGCCGAATGGGTTGTCGGACGCGGCCTCGTTGTCGATCAGATCCGTCAGATGGCTGGAAAGGGTCGCATAGGCTTCGCCGTCCGTCTCTTCCTGTGTGATATCGGGGTGTTTTTCTGCGAGCGCTGCCACGTGATTTCGGCCGTCGTCGGATGCCGTCGGCGTAAAGACGACGGAGATCGGATCAGGAAGGGGGCCGTCCGTCAGGCCGTACACCATGCGGTCGCCCTTGCGCACCTTTTCTGCCGGCGTGCAGAGCTGTTTCGTCAACGCGATGCCTTCCTCGGGATCGACGGCGAGCGTCTGGCCGATGGTCGCGGCGGGCGTCTGCGCGGCAATTGCCAGCGCCATGGCCCCGCCTGCGCCGACGGCGGCAACGATCGGCGGCAGATAGGCATCGCTCTTGAGAGACCGCTGAACCTGCTGGCTCAGCGCTTCGATATCCGAGACCATATAGATGCAGTCGCCGTCATCCTTGCCGAGAGCGGCCAGATAGGCCTTGAGATCGATGCCGATTACAACGGCTTTGTCATCGACAAGGTCGCGCGCCACCGCGTCTTCCTTGTCGCTCCAGCCCTCGGCGCCGGACAACAGGACAACGAGGGCGGACGCCGTGTCCTGCGGGACGAGGACGTGGGGTGCCGGGATCATGCCCGTATCGTAGGTCGCCGGCTTCTCCTGCGCCGAGACCGGTGCAATCGCCGTGGTCGCCAGAAGGGCGACGCCTACCAGAGGCTTCCAGAGATCAGAGATCCGCATCATCTTTTCATCACTCCCTTGAGGCCGCCGCCGATCAGGAATGTTGCATCCATCAAGGCAAGGATCGGATTGATGCCGCCACTCGCCACGAGGTAGCGCGGCTGCCAGTGCGGGTGGAATTTAGACTTGAAGGCGCGGAGGCCCTTGAAGTTGTAGAAGCGTTCGCCGTGTTCGAAGAACGTCCGCCCTGCCCGGTCCCAGACCGGCGCGATCTGGCGCGAAGACATGCCCGACAGCGGCGCCATGCCGAGATTGAAGGTGCGGTATCCTTCCGCCTTCAAGTATTCCATCACCTGGGCGAAGAGGAAATCCATCGATCCCTTGGGTGCATCCGGCGCAAAGCGCATGAGATCGACGGTGCCCTCCTGCTTCGTCGCGGTCACCAGGATATTGGCAAAGGCGACGATCCGTCCCTCGTAGGTCAGGACGGCCACCGGTTGTTCGACCAGATAGTCAGGGTCGAAGGCACCGAGGGAAAACCCCTTCTCCTTGGCGTTGTGGTGGGCGAGCCAGGCATTGGAAATCGCGGTCAGTTCGCCCATGATCGCCGGAACGTCCGCCGGCGCCACCATCCTGAATTCGAGCCCGTCGCGCTGGGCGCGGCTGACCTGCTGGCGAAGATTGGCCCATTTTCCGCCCTTCATTTCGAACCGGGCGAGATCGACGTGGGCGAGTTCGCCGAGCCTGAAGGCACGCAGCCCCGCGTCGGCATAATAGGCAAGCCCGAGCGGCGAGACCTGGTAGAACACCGCGCGGCAGCCGCTGGCGCGGGCCGTCTCGATGAATTGCCAGATCAACTCCGGCCAGGCGTCGACAGGACCCACCGGATCGAACAGCGCGATCCACGAGCGGGCGCGTTGGCCATACATGATGAAGGCGCGGCCGTCGGCGGAAAACATCAGGCTCTTGTCACCCATGCGCACCAGATTGGCATCGGACATGTCCTGCGCATCGACGATTGCCAGGGCCCGTTCCATGGCGTCGTCGCTTGCCGGAGCGGCACCCGAGGCCGCCGGGCGCATCAGGCTCCAGATGGCAATGGCGCTGGCGCCGATGGTGACGCCGAGCAGCGCACGCAGGCCGCGCGGCGCTTCAGCGGAGAATTCGAACTGCCACCAGAGTTCGTGGCTGTAGTCGACGTCGCGATAGACGAACATGAGAACGACAAATCCGCCGAGGCAGATGACGCCGAGCGCAGTCAGCCACGGCAGCGTCAGCGCCTGACCGAAGAGCGAAGCCGGCCGCACGAACAGGCGGCGGCTGACGATGAGACCGACAAGGAAGAAGGCCAGCATGCCGGCCTCGACTAGCGCAACCGCCTTGATCAGCGAAAGCAGCAGTGCGGCAACGGCGATTGCGACCGACGCCCACCAGGCGCCATCCAGCCGCTGCGCGAGGCCGCGCGAGACGATGACCAGCGCCAGACCGAGCAGGCTTGCGAGAAAATGCGCGCCTTCGACGATCGGCAGCGGCAGCAAGCCCTCGAGGAACGCCAGATTTTCGTCCGGCGTCGGGGTGACGCTCGAGAGCACCAGCATGATCGCCAGCACGATGCCGAGCGTCGCCAACAAAAGCGGCGTGATGCGGCCGCCGATACGGCGCACGCTGGAGGCGACAGGATGCCCGGACAATTGGCGGAGTTCGATGCCGACAACGACGGCGATCGCGATCAGCAGCGGCAGGACATGGTAGATGACGCGGTAGAGAACCAGCGCGCCGAGGATGGTGTCGACATCGGCGTTGTGACCCAGCGTGGCGATGATGATCGTCTCGAAAACACCGAGACCAGCCGGCACGTGGCTGAGCACGCCGATGCCGACGGCCAGCGAATAGATCGCCAGGAAGGCGGGCCATCCGATCGTGCCTGCGGGAAGCAGCACGTAGAGCACGGTGGCCGACGCCGCCAGGTCCAGCGCCGTGACGAGGAACTGGCGTGAGGATGTGCGCGAATCCGGCATCCGCAGCGCAAAGCGCCCGATGGTCACCTCATGTCCGTCCCGCCCCTTGACGAAGACGGCGAGCACGACGCCAAGAATGGCAACGGCGATCATGCGCAGCCAGAACGGGTCCAGCCCCGTCATCGGCGCCACATATTCGCCGACGGCGAGCAGGCTCAGGCATGTGACCGTCAGAAGCCCAAGGCCAAAGGCGAGCGTGACAAAGGCGATGATCCGGGCGATGTTTTCCGGTTCGATGCCCAGACGCGAATAGGCGCGGTAGCGGATGGCGCCACCGCTCAAGGCACCAAATCCGGCCGTGTTGCCGACCGCATAGGCGCAAGCCGCCGTCAACGCGACATCGGCATAGGGGAGCTTTCGCCGGACATACTCCAGCGCACCGACGTCGTAGAAGGTCAGAGCGAAAAAGCTCAGGGCGGTGAAGAGAATAGCCGCAACGACGGAGGTCCAGCTGGTATCGGCAAGCGCCTGGACCACGTCGTCATATTGGACCTCGGAGGTCAGATGGAAGATTGCAAGGCCGAAGAGGCCGATAACCAGCAAGGTTGCGAGCGCCTGAAGGTAACGCCGGTTACGACGCAGGAAGGGCCTCCACCCTGCCTCGACCTGCTGATCGTCGTTGGCTGCACGTTCCGTAGAGGAGGACGTCATGGGTTGCCCATGTCATTGATGAAGACATCAGCGCTGTAGCCTACCGGAGAACGATCAAAAAGTGAAATATCCGTAATGTATTGTTTGCTTACAAAACAAGATCTTATGCCGCAAGCGCGCCACGGTTCAGCTGCGCCCATTGTAGCAGCATGATGGTTTTGGCATCGCAGATCTCGCCGGTGGCAATCATCGCGACCGCTTCGTCAAAGGGAATATCGAGAACCTCGATATCCTCGCCCTCATGCGCCAGGCCGCCGCCATCACCGGCCTTTTCCTCCACGTCGATCAGCCCGACGAAGAAGCTGGTTCGCTCCGTCAATGAACCGGGGCTCATATAGGCATCGAACAGATGCCTGGCCGCATCGACGTGATATCCCGTTTCCTCCAATGCTTCGCGGCAGATGGCCACCTCCGGCGTATCGTCGTCGAGCAGGCCCGCCGGCGCTTCGATCAGATAGGCGGGATCGCCCTGCAGCAGCACCGGCACGCGCAACTGCCGAACGAATACGACGCTCTGACGCCTGGGATCGAACAGCAGGATGGTCGCGGCGCGGCCGTGATCATGCACTTCACGCTTCAGTGTCGCCGTCCCCCCATCGGACATGTCCTGCTCGAGCGTGACTTCCTCCAGATGAATGAAACCGTCCGACAGCGTGCGCCGGTCGATGATCCTCACACGTGGATCGTTGTGTTTCGTCATGGCGGGATCCTTGATCGGGAGAGAAGATGTGCGGTCGCGCTTGACCGTCAATGGATATGTTCCGATGGCGCGCAGCTTTCGCGCTCCATCTGCAACGTCGTGTGGTGCAGATCGAACTCGTCGCGCAGGCGCTGCTCGATCGCACGCCGCACCGTCTCGCCGTCGGCATCCTCGGCCAGAACGATATGTGCGGTCAGAGACGGCTGGCTCTGGGTAATCGCCCAGAGGTGCAGATCATGCACCGAAGCAACATCCGGCACGGTGGTGATCGCTGCATGCACATCCGCCAGGCGCATGCCCGGTGGCACGCCTTCCAGGAGAATGTTGACGCACGCCTTCAAGAGCACCCAGGTGCGCGGGAAAACCATGAAGCCGATTCCAACGGCGAGCAACGAATCAACCCACTGCCAGCCGGTGAACCAGATGATCGCCGCACCCGCTATCACCGCCACCGAACCGAGCATGTCCGACCAGACCTCGAGATAGGCACCCCTGACGTTGAGGCTCTCTTCCTTGTGGCTGGTCAGAAGCCGCATCGAAATCAGGTTGACCACGAGGCCGACGACGGCGATCAGCAGCATGCCGCCGGACTGGATCTCCTGCGGCAGCGACAGGCGCTGCCAGGCCTCGTAAAGAATGTAGAAGGCGACGGCGAGCAGCAGCAAGGCGTTGAAGGCCGCCGCGAGAATCTCGAAGCGGGCATATCCATAGGTGCGCAGCAGATCGGAAGGCCGGCGGCCGACATGGATGGCAACCAGCGCGATCGCAAGAGCGGCCGCGTCGGTCAGCATGTGCATCGCATCCGAGATCAGCGCCAGGCTGCCGGTCAGAATGCCGCCGACGACCTCGGCCAGCATGAAGCCGCCCGTAAGCCCGAGCGCACCCCAGAGGCGCGAGACCGGCGTGTTGCTGACATCCGCATGTTGATGGTCGCCGCTCATCGATGCATCCCGTGGCTAGGGGGCGGGTCGGACCCAGACCCTGTTGTCGTGGAAGGCCGCGCCACCATAGGGTGCAACAGCATCGGCACCGGTCAGCACGTTGATGCCCTCGCCGTCGAGATGGGCGCCGTTCGGCCACAAGCCTTCGGCGATCACCACACCGCGGCGCGCGCCGCCACCGACTGTGACATGCAGGCGCACCTCGCCGCGTTGATTGCCGAGCTTGACGATGTCACCGTCGCCGACGCCGAGCGACGCGGCATCATCCGCATGCATCATCACGAGCGGGCGGACTTCCTTCTGGATCGAAGACGGGGTCTCGGCGAAGGTCGAGTTGAGGAAGGAGCGGGCCGGCGATGTGGCCAGACGAAAGGGATGGTCCGCGTCCGCAACCTCGATCAGGTCGACATGGTCAGGGAATTCCGGCAGCGCCGCATGCGGCCCCTGCAAGCCCATAGATTTGGGCGGGCGGTTCGGCGCCGGTGTGCCGGTCCAGTCCGCCTTGAAGCGGAACTTGCCGTCGGGATGGCCAAAGCCTTTGAGGTAATGCGCGTCCTCGAACGCTGGCTGACAGTCGAGCCATTTCTCGCGCTTCATCTCTTCGTAGCCGATGCCGTAGTTGGCGAGCAGCAGGTCGATATGCTGGCGCTCGGACAAGCCGAAGCCGGCATGATCTGCCACGCCGAGGCGCCTGGCCAGTTCCTCGATGACAAAAAGATTGGTGCGCACGGTCGATGGCGGCTCCACCACCTTCGGCCCGATAAGGATATGCTGGTGGCCGCCACCGCGATAAAGGTCGTCATGTTCCAGGAACATCGTCGCCGGCAGCACGATATCGGCGAGCTGCGCCGTGTCGGTCATGAACTGCTCGTGCACCGCGACAAAGAGGTCGTCGCGCAGGAAGCCGCGTTTCACCAGCCGTTGTTCAGGCGCGACATTCACCGGATTGGTGTTCTGGATCAGCATCGCCGTCACCGGGCCGCCATGGCGCAGCGCCTCGGCATCGCCGGTCAGCACCCGGCCGATCTGCGACTGGTCGAGCATGCGCACATCAGGGTCATGAAACGCTGTCCCGATGAGCTCGCGCTTGTCGAGCTTGAAGATGTCATTGTTGGAATGAAACGCGCCGCCGCCTTCATGCTTCCACGAACTGAGCACCGTGGCGACGGAGGCGGCCGCGTGGATCGCCACCGAGCCGTTGCGCTGGCGAGTGAAGCCGTAGCCGAGGCGGAAGAACGTTTTCGGCGTCGTGCCGACGAGTCTGGCGAACGCCTCGATCTCCTCGACGGAAAGACCTGTGATCGCCGATGCCCATTCGGGCGTGCGCGATCCCAGATGTGCTTCGAGCCCGGCCGGATCGTCAGCAAATTCCGCCATGTAGGGACGGTCGGCGTAACCGTCGCGGAAAGCGACATGCATCACCGCGCAGGCAAGTGCGGCGTCCGTTCCCGGTTTCAGCACCAGGCCCATGTCGGCCTGCTTGACCGTGGGATTGTCATAGATGTCGATGACGACGATCTTGGCACCGCGTTCCTTGCGGGCCTTGATCGCATGGGTCATGACGTTGACCTGGGTGGCAACCGCATTCGTCCCCCAGATCACCACGCAGTCGGATTTCGCCATCTCACGCGGATCGGGACCACGCAACGACCCGGTCGCCATCGAAAAACCGGTCCAGGCCATGTTGGTGCAGATCGAGCCGAAGAAGCCGGAATAGCGCTTGGCGTGGCGGAGGCGGTCAATGGAATCGCGCTGCACCTGGCCCATGGTGCCGGCGTAGAAATAGGGCCAGATGGCCTCGGCCCCATGCTTCTGCTCGGCCTTGACGAATTGGTCGGCGATTTCGTCAAGAGCCGCCTCCCAGGAAATCTCCTGCCAGTTGCCACCGCCCTTTGGCCCGACGCGACGCTGTGGCACCATCAGCCTGTCGGGATGATAGATGCGCTCGGAATAGCGCGCGACCTTGGCGCAGATGACGCCAGCGGTATATGTGTTGGCGGCGGCGCCGCGCACGCGTCCGATCCGGCCTTCGGCGGTCAGATCCACTTCCAGTGCGCAAGCCGAGGGACAGTCGTGCGGACAGACGGAGTGGCCGATCGACTTTTCTGCTTTGATGGGGGTCGCAACGTTCATGGCTTTTCTATATGGCATCGACAATCGGGCTCAAAGAGCCAAACGCCCATCCATCGAAACAATTGATAACAGCCATCGGCGGCCCTCATGAACTATCGGCATATCTACCACGCGGGCAATTTCGCCGATGTTCTCAAGCATGCGGTGCTGGCCCGGCTCGTGACCTATCTCCAGCAGAAAGAGAAGGCGTTCCGGGTCCTCGATACCCACGCGGGCATCGGCCTCTATGATCTGTCGAGCGAAGAGGCTCAAAAAACCGGTGAATGGCGCGACGGTATCGGCCGGCTGCTCGAGGGCGACCTTCCGGCACCGATCGCCGCAATCCTCGAACCTTACCTCGCCACCGTTCGCGAGCTGAACCCCGGTTCGGAGCTGACGCGTTATCCCGGCTCTCCGAAGCTGGTCCGCATGCTCTTTCGCCCTCAGGACCGTCTGTCGGCGATGGAGTTGCACCCGGATGACTATGAAACGCTGCACCGGCTCTTCGACGGCGACTTCCAGAGCCGCGTCACCGAGCTTGATGGCTGGTTGGCGCTTGGCGCTCACCTGCCACCAAAAGAAAAGCGCGGGCTGATCCTCGTCGACCCTCCCTTCGAGATCGAGGGCGAATACGAGCGGCTGGCCGACGGCCTCGCCAAGGGCTATCGCCGGTTTGCCGGCGGCACCTTCTGCCTGTGGTATCCCCTGAAAAAAAATGCGCCGATCAAGGCTTTCCATGAGGCGCTCAAGGCGCTCGAAATCCCGAAGATGCTCTGCGCCGAGCTCTCGGTGCGCAGCGACCGCGACACCACCGGATTGTCGGGTTCGGGCCTGATTATCGTCAACCCGCCCTTTACGCTGAAGGGCGAACTCGACGTGCTGTTGCCCTTCCTGAAAACCCGGCTCGGACAGGACCGTTTTGCGTCATCGCGCTGCTTCTGGCTGCGTGGAGAAGAAGCAGCAACCCGGGCCCTTGACTGAAAGGCTCAGAAAGCCGCAATCTTGCGAGACGATCCAGGGAGACGCCCATGACTCGCAAGTTCGCTGCAACGCTTCTGGCCTCGCTTTCCATCGCCGCCGCGACGGCGCCCGCCGCCACGGCGGCCGACTATCTCGGGACTTACCGCGACCAGCCGACGTCCTATAGCGCAGGCGTCTGTGGCGACGCCTCGGTTCTCGGTTTCATCACCTCGCGGTTCGAGTACAGGGCTGCGAACTATCTGCACGCCAATCTCTCGATTGCCGAGATTCGCAACATGGGCCAGAACCGGCTTGAGCTGCGGGATTACACGCACCGCGTCGAGCGCGAATACTGCCGCGCAACAGCCGTCATGACCGACGGAGAACAGCGGTCGCTCTATTACCTTATCGAGCGCAACTGGGGCTTTGCCGGTATCGGCCGCAGCATCGAATTCTGCGTCGGCGGGCTTGATCCCTGGTACGTCTACGGCGCCCATTGCGCTTCGCTTCGCTGATCATGCCAACGCATTGCCGACAGCGCCGGCTCCTGCCGGCGCTTTTCTTTGCGCTGGCACTTGCGGGCTGCAGCGACGACAGCGCGCAGAAGAAGCCACCGGCACAAGCTCCGGACAAAGCAAAAGCCGATGCTGTCATCCCTGTTGGCCAGGGCTTTGATTTCTATGTTCTCTCACTCTCCTGGTCGCCAACATGGTGCGACGACAACGACCCGTCCGGCAAAACCGGTCAATGCAAGATAGGCAGCAATCGCGGGCTGATCGTGCATGGGCTGTGGCCGCAGAACGACCGAGGCTACCCCGATTTCTGCCCGACGCGGCAATCGGATCGCGTACCGGAGACACTTGGCCGCCAGTATCTCGACCTTATCCCGTCCATGGGGCTGATCGGGCACCAATGGCGCAAGCATGGCACCTGCTCTGGCCTCAGCCAGCAGGACTATTTCGCCGTCACCCGGGCGGCGCGTGAGCGCGTCGTATTGCCGGAGGAACTCAGTACACCGCGTCGGGAAAATTCGCTTTCCGTCAGCGCGATAGAGGCGGGCTTCGTGGCCAGAAATCCCGGCATGACGACCAACGCGGTCGCTGTTACCTGCGAGGGCAAGCGGCTGGAGGAAATCAGGATCTGCTTCGACAAGGGGCTGAATTTCCGCCCCTGCCCGGAAGTCGATCGCCAGGCCTGCCGAAGGGACACCGTTATCCTGCCGCCGGCATCCTAAAGTATGTCGCGCAAAAGTGTGCCGCGGTTTTGCGATAGCGACATGCGTAAAGACAAAAACTTAAAGCGCCCCAAGCGGATCTGAAAGATCGCTACGCGCTTTACGTCGATGCCGGGGGCACCATACGGGGCCTGCTATTTTGAAACAGCGCCTGGCCTTCCGTTTTTCGATACGGGAGCCATGCGCGAAAGGGAAAGATGCTCGATGAAAATACTCTACTCGCCCACGTCCCCCTACTCCAACAAGGTCCGCATGGCTGCGCATTATGCCGGATTTGCGGTGGAGAGCGCCCTGACCGACACCAATGCCAACTCGCCTGAGCTTATCGGCAGCAATCCGCTCGGCAAGATTCCGACGCTGATCACCGGCGACGGCAAATCGATCTACGACAGCCGTGCGATCATGAACTTCATTGACCGGGAAACGAAGGGCAAGCTCTACCCGAAGAATGGCGGGAAACGCACCGAAGTCGACATTCTCGAGGCGCTGTGTGACGGCATCTGTGACTGCCTGCTGGCCATCGTCTACGAGAAGCGCATCCACCCGCCGGAAAAGGTCCATCAGCCCTGGATCGACATGCAGTGGACCAAGGTCGAACGCGGCCTCGACCACCTGAACGAAAACCTGCCCAAGACGGGAGCCAAGCTGCATGCCGGGCATTTCGCGCTCGCGGCATTGCTTCGCTACGTCGAGCTGCGCTTCAGCGGAGAATGGCAGCGGGGACGCGCCAAGCTGAAGAACTGGCCGAGCAAATTCGAGAAGCACTTTCCTGAATATTCCAAATTCAAGGCATAAAAAAAGGCCGGGTCTCCCCGGCCTTTTCCTTGATCGGGCAGAAGCCGATCAGAACTTGACGCCCATACCGACGCGGACGCTGTGCTCGTCGTAACCCGACGATACGTTGGTACCGCCAACGTTGAAGTCCTTCGAGCCGTAGTCGGTGTAACGGTATTCGACGCGTGCGGTGATGTTGTCGGTGACAAAGGTTTCGGCACCAGCACCGGCCGTCCAGCCGACCATGGTGTTCTTGTCCGAGCCAGCCGAGCTCGACGCCTTGGTCTGGCCAACGGCGAGACCTGCCGTACCGTAGAGCAGAACCGGGTTCAGATCGACACCGACGCGAGCGCGCAGCGAGCCGTTGACGCCCTGCTTCATGCGCAGGTCACCGCTGGTGGAGTCCTGACCGGAGTAACCGACGTCAGCTTCACCGCCGTATACGATCTGGCCGCTCTGCATGTTGTAACCGCCGTAGAGACCGCCACCGAAACCAGCTGCGGTGTTGTTGCCGGTCGCATCGGCCTGACCATGGTGCCAATCAGCGGTACCACCGACATAGGCGCCCGACCAGTTCTTGGCTGCCGGCTCGGTGTACTCGGCTGCCGGAGCTGCCGGAACTTCGTCGATCGCGTCTGCAGCCTGGGCGGCCTGGAAGGCGATGAGGGTTACGGCCGAAGCCATGAGGGTGGTGATGAGCGTACGCATAAATATTCTCCTTTACGAACCGATGCCCCAAGGGTTGGGATCCCTCAATGAAACATCGGACAACTTTCAATTAACCCGCCCGGTTGAGCTGAAATTGGCCAGCAAATGAGGATTCACAAGAGCCAAAATGTGAAATTTTAGTGGCACAATCACGTCCAAAATTTGATGTTGCTTTCACGCCACAGGGATTTTATTAACCATCTTTCAAGATTAACGAAAGCTATACTATATAACTTCAAAATAATACAATTTACGCGAATTCCATTAATTTTTGCGAAATGATTGATCAGGGAGAGTTTCAGGGCGGCGTTTCTTGCCTATATCTTCGTCCGCTGGCACGAAGATTCGAAAAGCGGGATGAAACGTTGAAGAAAGCACTGAAGGTGGCACTCGTAACAGGTGGCGCCAAACGGATCGGCAAGGCTATAGTTGAAGACCTCGCGGCGCACGGCTTCGCGGTCGCTATCCACGCGAACGGCTCGCTCGATGAGGCCGAGGCACTTGCGGCCTCACTGTCGAAAGAAGACGTCGGCGCCGTTGCAGTGAAGGCAGATCTTACGGACACCCAGGAAACGTCCGCGCTGATGGCGCAGGTCAACGGGGCGCTCGGACCGATCGACCTGATCGTCAACAATGCCTCGTTGTTCAAGAAGGACAGCCTCGATGCTTTCGACGAAAAGGTATGGGATCGGCATTTCGCCTTGCATGTGAAAGCCCCGTCCCTGCTCACGCGTGACTTTGCCCGCCAGCTGCCGCGCGGCGTCTCCGGCCTCGTTGTTAATGTGATTGACCAGCGCGTCTGGTCTCCAAACCCGCGCTTTTATTCCTATATGTTGTCGAAGTCCGCTTTGTGGACGGCAACACAAACGATGGCTCAGGCACTCGCGCCGGATATCCGCGTCAACGGCATCGGCCCAGGGCCGACCTTGCCGAACGAGCGACAGGATCCGCGCGATTTCCAGGCACAGGTCGATGCGCTGATTCTCAGGCGCGGTCCGGCGCTTGGCGAATTCGGGCGGACGATCCGCTTCCTGTTCGACACGCCGTCGATTACCGGGCAGATGATCGCACTGGACGGCGGCCAGCACCTCGCCTGGGAAACGCCTGACATCAGGGAGATAGTGGAATGAACGGACGCGTGCCGGCCGACGGCGGCATCCTCTATGACGGCAATGAAGCCGAAGACGACGACGACCTGATCGAGGTCGCCGAAGGCGCGCCCGCGGCTCCGGCCATCGAATGGGCGGAAAACCGCAATGAGGTCGAAGGCCTCAAGGGCGCCGAACTCATCCAGGCTTTCGTCAAGCGGCTCCCGAACGGCCCCGGTGTCTATCGCATGTTCAACGAGGACGGCGACGTCCTTTATGTGGGCAAGGCACGCAGCCTGAAAAAGCGCGTCGGCAACTACGCGCAAGGGCGTGGTCACTCCAACCGCATTTCGCGGATGATTCGCGAGACCGCGAACATGGAATTCGTCACCACCCGCACGGAGATCGAGGCGCTTCTGCTCGAAGCCAACCTGATCAAGCGACTTCGGCCGCGCTTCAACGTGCTTCTGCGCGACGACAAATCCTTTCCTTACATCCTTGTCACAGGCGACAGCCGTGCACCGGCCCTTTACAAACACCGCGGCGCGCGCAGCCGAAAGGGCGACTATTTCGGACCCTTCGCCTCGGCGGGCGCCGTCGGTCGCACGATCAACTCGCTGCAGCGCGCCTTCCTGTTGCGGACCTGCACCGACAGCGTCTTCGAAACGCGCACGCGTCCCTGTCTTCTGCACCAGATCAAGCGCTGCGCGGCGCCCTGTACGGGCGAAATCAGCAACGAGGGCTATGCCGAACTGGTGTCCGAGGCGAAGGACTTCCTGTCCGGCAAGAGCCAGGCGGTGAAGGCGACGATTGCGGCGGCGATGGGCGAGGCCTCGGAAAACCTCGACTTCGAGCGTGCCGCCCTTTATCGCGACCGGCTCGCCGCCCTCAGCCACGTGCAGAGCCACCAGGGCATCAACCCGGCCGGCGTCGAAGAGGCTGATGTCTTCGCAATCCACCACGAAGGCGGTACCTCCTGCATCCAGGTGTTCTTCTTCCGCACCGGGCAGAACTGGGGCAACCGCGCCTATTTCCCGAAGGCCGATCCGTCGTTGCCGACGGCAGAAGTACTTTCGGCCTTTCTCGCCCAGTTCTACGACGACAAGCCCTGTCCACGGCAGATCCTCTTGTGCGAGGCGGTCGAGGAACAGGAACTGCTCGGGCAAGCGCTCAGCGAGAAGTCCGGCTACAAGGTGGCGATCCAGGTGCCGCAGCGTGGCGAGAAAAAGGATCTTGTCGATCATGCGCTTGCCAACGCTCGCGAGGCCCATGGCCGCAAGCTGGCGGAAACGGCCTCGCAATCGCGGTTGCTCGACGGTTTTGCCGAGACGTTCAAGCTCGAACGGGCGCCGCGCCGAATCGAGATCTACGACAACTCGCATATCATGGGCACCAATGCCGTCGGCGGCATGGTGGTCGCCGGCCCGGAAGGCTTCGTCAAAGGCCAGTATCGCAAGTTCAACATCAAATCGACCGACATCACGCCCGGCGACGACTTCGGCATGATGCGGGAGGTGATGACCCGTCGCTTCTCACGCCTGCTGAAGGAAGAGGGCAAGCCGGACCGGACGGCGGAGATTACCGAGGATGCCGCCTTCCCCGCTTGGCCTGATGTCATCCTGATCGACGGCGGCCAGGGACAGATGACGGCCGTGCGCGCGATCCTGAAGGAACTCGATGTCGAGGATTGCGTGACGGCGATCGGTGTCGCCAAGGGCGTCGACCGCGATGCCGGGCGCGAGCGCTTCTTCGCGCTTGGGCGCGACAGCTTCACCCTGCCGCCACGCGATCCGGTGCTCTATTTCATCCAGCGGCTGCGGGACGAGGCGCACCGGTTCGCGATCGGCTCGCACCGCGCCCGACGCAAGAAGGAGATGGTGAAAAATCCGCTCGACGAGATCGCCGGCATCGGGCCGACGCGCAAGCGCGCATTGCTCACCCATTTCGGCACCGCCAAGGCCGTTTCACGCGCCGGCATGAACGACCTGATGGCGGTCAACGGGATTTCCGAGGCGGTCGCGCGGCTGGTCTACGAGCATTTCCACGAAGACGCGGCAAAATGACCTTTGCAGTGCCACACATCGCCAAAGATGCGCGGATGGCGCTGCAAAGGTTTAAGCTTGCTGCATAATCTTGCCGCTAAATCGATGCCGATTAAGGGAATTATGCAGTGGCAGTTCACCCGACGTTCAGGTGGGATGCGCCAATTATGACACCCTTCGCACAATGATTTGTTGACCTGAGGGCCGCAAAGTCATTCTGTACCTCCGAGGAAGACAGAGAACCCGAATCCATGCCCACGCCCGTCGCCTACAGCATCCCCAATCTGCTCACCTATTTCCGAATCCTGATCGTGCCGCTGATCGTGCTCTGCTTTTTCATCGAGGGCCGGCTGCACAGTTCGGATTTCGCGCGCTGGACGGCGGTCACTCTCTTTGCCATCGCCTCGATCACCGACTTCTTCGACGGCTATCTCGCCCGCATCTGGAAGCAGACGTCGAACATCGGCAAGATGCTCGACCCGATCGCCGACAAGCTGCTGGTGGCATCGATCCTGCTGCTCGTTGCCGCCGACGGTACGATTGCCGGCTGGTCGATCTGGGCCGCCATCATCATCCTGTGCCGCGAAATCCTCGTTTCGGGCCTGCGTGAATATCTGGCAGCGCTCAAGGTCAGCGTGCCGGTGACGCGCATCGCCAAGTGGAAGACGACGATCCAGATGGTGGCGATCGTCTTCCTGCTGGCCGGCCCCGCTGGCGACAAGATCCTGCCCTATACGACGGAGATTGGCATTGGCCTGCTGTGGATCGCCGCGGCGATCACGCTCTATAGCGGCTACGACTATTTCCGCGCCGGCCTCAAGCACGTGGTCAACGAATGAGCACCGTCAATCTCGTCTATTTCTCCTGGGTGCGCGAACGCATCGGCAAGGGTGAGGAAACGCTGGAGGTTCCGGCTGGTGTCGTCACCATTGCCGACCTGCTCGCCCACCTGAAGACGCTGGGAGAAGAATACGAGACGGCGCTCGAGCACCAGAATGTCATCCGCGCGGCGATCAACCAGGAACATGTCGAGCATGACGAACCGATCGCCGGCGCGCGCGAGATCGCCTTGTTCCCGCCGATGACCGGTGGCTGACACCATGGGCGCGCTCGTCACCGTGCGCGTTCAGCGCGAGGACTTCGACCTGTCGGCCGAGGTTTCCCGTCTTTCTTTCGACCGCCCCGAGATCGGGGCGGTCGTGACGTTTTCCGGCCTCTGCCGCGACGAAGCCGGCACGCTTGCCGCTCTCGAGCTCGAACACTATCCAGGGATGGCGGAGGCGGAAATCACCCGCATCTGTGAACTGGCGATCGAACGCTTCGGGCTGCAGGCGGCAACGGCGATCCATCGCTACGGCAAGATCAATCCTGGCGAGAACATCGTGCTCGTGGTCACCGCGTCGCCGCATCGCCAGGCGGCCTTCGACGGCGCCAACTTCATCATGGACTTCCTCAAGACCTCTGCTCCTTTCTGGAAAAAGGAACATCTTGCCGACGGCACGACCGGCGGCTGGGTCAGCGCCAAGGATGCCGATGACACGGCACGCGATCGCTGGAAGCGCTGACGCGCCCAACCCCGACATTACGGGATAGCTTTCTCCTGCCGCGTCACCGCAAGCACGATGATCAGGAAGCCGAAGATCGCAAAATCCCGCCAGAGCATCGGGCCGTAGGCACCCCATAGCGTTTCCAGAAGACCGATGGCTGCGGCGCCCAAGGCGGCGCAAAGCGGCGACGTCTGCCCGCCGATTGCCGCGATGAACAACACCTTGACCCCGAAGGTGAGCCCGGTGCCGAAATCCATGTTGCCATAATAGGACGCGGCCAGGATACCGCAGAAGGCGGCAGTCGATGCTGCCGCCCCATAGGCGACGATGTAGACACGGCCGGCGTCGATGCCGCAAAGGGCGGCGGCGCCACGATCCTCCGACACGGCTCGCCACGACCGGCCGGCGCGACTATGCGCCAGAAACCAGTGGCCGCCCGCTATCAGCGCCATCATCAACAGCGTGTTGAGCAACTGGATTACCGTCAGCGTCACCGGGAATTTCGGGTCGGACCAGAAGACGATGTTGCCGTTCAGAAACGGCGGAAGCCACAGGCTCCTGGTGTCCGAGGCCAGCCGCGCGGTCTCCATCAGCACCAGTAGACAGCCGAGCGAGGCGACGACGACGGTATTGGCGGACGAGAAGGCGAGCGGTCGCATCACGTAGCGCCCGGCGACAAGCCCTGCCCCGACGCCGAGCGTCAGGCCGGCGGCCGCCCCGACGCCAAGCGCTGCCGGCAGCACCAGCCACAGTTGGTTCCAGCCGAAATTGGCAAACAACACAAACATCTGCCCGGAGAAGGCAAAGAGCGCGCCATAGGTGAGATCGGCCCTGCGGGTCACGGCAAAGGCAATGGCATAGCCAAAGGCCAACGCGGCATAAAGCGCGGCGATCGGGACGGCATTGGCGATCTGCTGCAGGAAATAGAGCATGGCGCATCCGGAGCGTGACAATATCAATATAACTGGTAAAATCCGTTTTGCTAGTTAGGAATCATATGACCTTTACTTGGACCGCGCACCGATTTGCCGGCGGCACACTGGCGCTGGATGTCGCCAACTCCGTGATTTTACGCTTCGATCCCGAAAGGCGCATCGATCGCTTTGCCGACGTCGCGGCGCTCGACGCCTTCGCCGTTGCCGCCAACCAATTCTGCGCCGAAAGTCCGCGCTTCGGCACACTGCTGCCTGTTTCCGAACGGAACCGCGGCAGGCTCCTGACGTTGCGCGAGGCCACGGATCGGCATTTTCGCGCAACTGTGACGGCGGGACACCGGCCAGAGCTGATGGCCGACCTGCTGGAAGCAATCGCCTCGGTTCTGCGCGGTGCCGGCAACAGAGAACAGGCCCTTGCGCTCGATACGGCAACGGCCCATTCCGCCCTCAGCCTTGCCGCCAGTCCCGAGCCCGAGCGAATGAAGATCTGCCCCAATTGCGGCTGGCTGTTTCTAGACCGGAGCCGCAACCGCAGCCGCACCTGGTGCGACATGGCGGTCTGCGGCAATCGCAGCAAGGCCAGGCGCCACTATCACCGCAGCAAGGAGGAGGCTGGGAAATGACGAGGACGATCGCATTACTTGCCGCGATGACGGCGACACTGCTGATGGCAGGCTGTCAGCGTGAGACCGGACCCGATCCGTTGAAGCTGACGGGCAAGATGTTCGTCTTCAACTACCGGCTTGCCTACGCCACCTACATGATCACGCTGAGCAAGCTCGAACCGGTGCCGGAGGGAAGCATCGTCGTTGCGACCTTCGAGAACCCGGCTGGCGGCGAACCTTTGACCCTGACGCGCAAGCTGTTTGCGAAGCTGGAAAAGGTGGTGCTGGAAAGCCCCGATATCACCTGCGTGAAGAAGGAAAGGCCCTATGCCGTGACGATCGAAGTCAAGGGCCCGGCTGGACAGGCGCTGCAGACGATCGAGACGACTGTCACTTCCGATATCGATCAAGACATGATGCCGGCGAAGGCGCTGGTCGAGGGGCCCGCCTATGACAAGAACCCGGCGGTCTTCAGGGATGGCAAGGCGCCGGAGCATTTTGAGACGGCCAAGTGCCCGACATGAAAAAACCGGAGCGTTTCCGCTCCGGTTCAATCTAATCAATTCAAGCCGTTACGGCCGGAAATGCAGATCTTGATTCAGCCGACGATTTCGGTGCCGGAGAACCAGTATGCGATTTCTTCAGCAGCCGTTGCCGGAGCGTCCGAACCGTGAACCGAGTTTTCGCCGATCGAAAGAGCGTGAACCTTGCGGATCGTGCCTTCGTCAGCGTTTGCCGGGTTGGTGGCGCCCATGATTTCGCGGTTCTTGGCGATGGCGTTTTCGCCTTCGAGAACCTGAACGATGGTCGGGCCGGAGGACATGGACTCGACGAGTTCGCCGAAGAACGGACGCTCCTTGTGAACAGCGTAGAAGCCTTCGGCTTCGCGGCGGCTCATCCAGACGCGCTTGGAAGCAACGACGCGCAGGCCGGCGTCTTCGAGCATCTTGGTGATGGCGCCGGTCAGGTTTCGCTTCGTTGCGTCCGGCTTGATCATCGAAAAGGTACGTTCAATCGCCATTGGCTCAATCCCTTGTTTTCTTGAGAAGTGGCGGTTCATTAGCCGCCAATCCCGCGCAAAACAAGGGGGTTCGCTCACGATTCGCAGGCAGCGCTGCGGGTTTCACGCCGCTGTCACAGAGCGTCCGATGCCATCGTGCAGGTCGAGGCAACGCTCGAACCAGGAGGTTACCGAATCGCCCGGCGAAAGCAGTTGTTGCGGTGAGACGATGCGCGCCCACTGCAGGGCACCGAAGACGATGTAGTCGGCAAAGAGCGGACGCTCGCCACCGAGATAGGGCTGAAACTTCAGCATATGGCGCAACGGCTCAAGCTTTTCGGCGAAGGTCGCAAGGGCAGCACCCCCAGTTTCAGCCACGGCCTCAAGCGATGCGCCGAAACGTGCCTCGCGGCTTTCCCGGAAATAGGCCCGATCGACCGGGTCGAGGCTGTCGTGGATATCCGTGATGACGATGCGGGCGATCACCGGATGTAGTGTCGTCTGCGACCAGCCCTCGACGTAGCGAGCCATGGCCACGCCGCCAGGGCCGCCGAACAGCGACGGTCGATCCGGATAGTTCTCCTCAAGATAGACGGCAATCGCGAAACTGTCCTGCACCAGTTGGTCGCCGTCGCGCAGGAGCGGCACGAGCCTGGTCGCGCCCTCCTCCACCTTCGGGATCTCGGTAAATCCGACCGGCACGACATCGAAATCGAGCCCCTTGTGCGCAAGCGAAAGCTTGGTCTTCCAGACATGTGGCGAGAAGGGGCGTGCCCTGTCGGTACCGCAAAGCGAATAAAGCTTCCTGCTCACGTGATCTCCCGGCGAGAATGAATTGGCTTGTTCCATTGGATGCCAGACGGGCCGTACGATCAAATCATTAAATTTCATGGGTGGCATTCGCCACAGGAATGCGGATCTGCGTTAGCCTTGCCACTGAAAAGGAGAAACAGATGCTCGATCATTTTCGCATGTTCGCCGACTACAACAACTGGGCCAACCGCCGGCTCTACGCGGCAGCGGCAGAACTGCCCGACAGCGAACTGCGGCAGAGCACGGGTGCCTTCTTCGGTTCGGTCCTTGCGACGCTCAATCATATCCTTGCCGCCGATCGGATCTGGATGAAGCGCTTCACCGGCGAGGGTGACGCGCCGACAGTGCTGGATGCGATGCTCCATGACGATCTCGCCGGCCTTACCGGTGCACGCGAACGGGAAGATGCACGGATGATCACTTGGCTCGACGGGCTCGATGAGGCGCGGCTCGCGGCCAAGTTCACCTACACGCCGCTCAGCAACCCGGTCAGCATCACGCAGACGCTCGGACCTACGCTGGCCCATGTCTTCAACCACCAGACCCATCATCGCGGCCAGGTGCATGCGACACTGACAGCGCTCGGCCGCCCGTCAGTTGTGCTGGATCTCGCGTTCTTTCTGCGGGCCGAAGGCGAGAAGTGGGCGGGATAAAGCGGCGCGCAGGGCGACCGGCCGCAGTCGGTCAAGCGACAGGCTCCCGCTCGCAGCTGTCTTGAGCAGCCGGCCTTGCAGCAGCCATGCGGCAAGGCCAAGTGCGATACCGCCGGCGATCGACACCGTGGAGAACAGCACCGTCGGAAGCTGTCCCTGCAACGGCGCCAGCAACAGTTCCGGCACGAAACGATGCAGGATGTAGATATGGAAACCGGCAGCCGATAGCGGCAGCACGAGCTGCGCGGTCCAGCGCGGCACGCTCACGCGGGGCGCATAGACCAGCACGACGAGCACGGCGATCAACAGCAGGTATTTGATCTTCGTGCCGATCCAGACACCCTCGTAAAGACCGAAGAACAGGAAGGCACCCGTTCCCGCCGATACCAGCAGCAGCCGCTGCAGATGCGTTTCGGCGATCGCCGCGCACCAGCCGATCACCGCGAGATAGAATATCCATGGCAGGGTGAAAATCTGCCGGTTGCCGATTGGCCACAACAGCGGCAACGCCAGCCGGGCGGCCAGCGCCACCCCGAGCAAAAGCATGCCCGTCGCAAAGGCTCGCCGAACCGCAATCCGCCGGAAGCGCGGCATCGCAAACAGCGCAACGATGACCAGCATCATCTGGCAATAGGCTTCGATGAACCAGTAGAGGTAAGGCACCATCCCACGTGTCTCCGGATCGGCAAATCCGAAATTGCCGACGAGAAAAACGGAGGCCCAGGGGACCTTGCCCCAAACGGCAGCGTAGGCGGCAACGATGAGATAATACGGCACAAGGATCTGCGCGAGCGGCCGCAGAATGGCAAGGCCGTCGCCCGCCAGAAGTGGCCCCATCTGGAATCGAGCAAGGCTGAAGCCGGCAAGGATGACCATGGCAGCCGACCCGCCCGGCAACGGCCACAGGGTCTCGTGATGAACAACGACGAGCAAGATCGCCAAGGCACGTATGATAAGATCCATTCCAATCCGCGTGGTGGTCGTCTCTCGCCTTTCCAGCGCGGCGAGCGTCGCAATCGGCATGGCCTCCCACATTTCCGGCGCTTGACCGAGCGCTTTCTCGAGACCGATCGAGAGCTGCACGAAACGCAGCGAATCTCCGCCAAGCGAGAGGAAACTGTCCTCCGGCTTCACCCTTGCAGGATAGAACACCTGTCGGAAAAGGCTCTCAATGCCTTGGCGATCGCCGTCGCCTGCCGCGACCGCCTGCTTTGCTGCAAGGTTCAATGCGGTGTAGTCGACCTTGCCCGACGGCAATCTCGGGATGTCCGGCACATGCGTGGCCCTGATATGGGCAAGTGTCAGGCCGCTCGCAGCCACGAGCAAGCGTCGCATGTCCTCCGGTTTGGCATCTCCCTCGAAAAAGGCATGCAATCCGTCGTCATCGCCGACGATCGCCGCGACGATGCCCCGCCGCTCCAGCGCCTGCTCGACGGCATCGTGGCCGATCCGCAGGCCGGCAATCTTGGACATGCGTTTCATGCGCCCGACGATACGGAAGAGACCATCTGTCTCGCGGACAGCCAGGTCGCCCGTACGCAGTTCCGCGAGGTCGGCACCGCGGGCCAGATCCTGGCGCGACGAGGCATAGCCCATCATCACATTCGGGCCGCGATAGACGAGTTCGCCGGAGACACCTGCACCGGCAATCGGTCGCCCCTGCTCATCCTCGATCGACAGGTTGCCTCCTGGAATGGCAATGCCGATCCGGTCTTCGTTGCCCGCAAGCCGAGACGGCGGCACGTAGGCGATGCGGGCCGTCGCTTCGGTCTGACCGTACATGACGAACAAGTTGGCGCCCTGGGCGCGAAGATGCTCGTCGTAGGCACGGACGCGCTCGGGCGCCAGCCGTCCGCCGGCAACCGTCATGAAACGCAACTGCGGGAACGCACGATCGCGAAACCCGACCTTTTCCAGGAGTTCATAGGAATAGGGCACGCCGGAAAGATTGGTGCAGCCGCTCGCCGCAAGACCGTCGAGGAACCCCCGGTCAAGGATGGAGCCGTTGGGAACGTAGAGGCTGGCGCCGACGCTCAGATGGGCATTCAGCACGGAAAGGCCGTAGGAGTAATGCAGCGGCAGGATCAGACAGGCGCGGTCGTCGGCGCCAAGATCGAGATATTCGGCGATCGAGCGGGCATTGGCTGCAATATTGGCGATGGAAAGTCGCACCGCCTTGCAGCCACCTGTACTGCCCGAGGTCGACAGCAGGACGCTAAGGTTCGGATGAAGGGGCTCGTCGCTGCCGCAAAGATGTTCCGTTCGCCAGCGGCCGTCGATGCGGCGATAGGCGCAATCCGGCTCAAGCATGTCTGTCCAGGCTGGGTCGCCGGCACTGCGCGGTGCCTGCATGGCAACCACATGTCCGGCTCTCAGCGCCGCCAGATAGGCTATGATCGCGTGTTCGGAAAGCTCGGGCTCAAGCGTTACGAGCCCGCGGCTGCGCGGAAACAACGCGGCCTGACGGTCGACCCTCTCATGCAGTTCGCGGTAGCTCACGAGCCGCTGGCCGGGAAGAACCAGAGCGGCGCGTTCGCCCCATGTCGCCAGATCCGCAATGAACGAAGGGGGCATTGTCGAACCGCCACTCTGCATTCGAGCCTCCTGCCCGATTTAGCAAGGCGGCATATAATTGCTGACTGGCTCCGTCAACTATAAACATGAACTAAAATAGCAAGTTTCGACGGCCCTGCTCCGTTCGGTTGCGTCAACCTTGCCCTCGGTGAGATTCCGGCAACCATACCGCGCGGATTCGACCACCGCCGCGCTGCCTTCAGACTCCCTTAAATGCGGCCAGCCCATAGTGTCTGCAGATCCGACAAAGGCATCGAGGACGACCACGGAATGACCAGGCAAGCCGCCGCGAACACCAGCCGATCTCAGACGAAGAGCACCGCCATCATTCTGAAGGTGGCGCAGTCCATGTCTCAGCTCAGCATCGCGGCGCTGCCCCGCAATTATGAGCTTGTCTATGAAGCCTTGTCCGGCCGGTTGCCGCAGCTTTCGCGCGACCTTGCAGCGCTCGGCGCCACACCGAAGCAGGACGCCCTTGATGAACTTGGGCTCAAGCATCACCTCATAGCCCATGGAGCGCTTGCTGCCGATCGAGCGAGGGCAACGGCTCAAGAAGAACTCAACGACCTTGCGCTGCAGCTGAGGCACAGCCTTGCGCAACGACATGCCTTCAGAAGCCAGCTTGACCGCTTCAAGATCCGCCTTACCTCAGATCCGGTTGCGGGCCTTACGGAGTTTGCCGATGACGCAGCAAGACTGCGAGATGCGGCCGGCTTGCTGATGAATGAGGAACAGGCGTTTCTGACAGCCGTGCAGTCAAGTGCCGAGCGCTTTGCAGCGCTGGAAGGCGCGTTCGCCGAAAGCCGCAAGCCGTTGAACCGAGACCCCGTCACCGGCCTGCCCAATCGCCTGGCCCTGTCGGCACGCTTGAAAACACTGCTTGAATCGGAAGGTGAAACAGAGCCGGTTGCCCTGATCGTCGCGTCCGTCGAGGGGTTGCGCGGTCTTGCCGAGCAGCACGGCGCCGCCACCGCGGAAAAGGCGCTCGGCAAGCTTTCGACACTGTTTCGCAAGTCGATCAAGAAGAGCGACTTCGTTGCGCGCGTCGGCGGCCAGGAGTTTGCGTTCCTCTGCAGCGATGTCACAGAGGAGAATGCTCAAGCGATTGCGCAACGCATCCGACAATCAGTGGAGGCGTTGCGCGTCGCCCTGCCCGGCCGCGCCTTCACGGCCGAAACGCTTGCGCTCGCGGCCGGGATCGCTGTGGCCCAGCCGATGGCGACGCCGTCCGATTTCATGCAGCAGGCAGAATTGGCACTTTCGGCCGCGCGCGCGGGTTCTCGCTCGGGCGTTCTCGTCTATTCGACGGAGCTGGGCGGCAGGCGGGACAAGATCTATTCGCCGCACGCCGCCTGAGGCACATCACAATCTCGAGAATGCGCCTGCGGCGCTTCACGCGGTCGGTTTTGCGTGACATGCCTTGGCCGCATGCTCCTTTGCCTATGCGGCCTCTGCCTGCCGCTCATGGTCGATCATCCGGCTCGCGCCGATTTCGCAAGCCTTGTCACCAAGCAGACCGAGCAGACGATAGAGATCCGTGCGCTCCGCATCATTGAGCGTCGAGAAAAGCTCCTCGATCACCTGCCGACGGGGCTGAAGCGCCGCTTCCAGGCCGGCCCGACCGAGATCGGTAATCGAAATGATCTTCGCCCGCCGATCCTCGGGGTCCGGTTCGCGGACAACCATACCGTCCCGCTCCAGTCCATCGATCGCCTCGGTCACCGTTCGCGGGGCAAAACTGAGCGCCGAAGCGATGTCGGCACAGCGGCAAGGGCCGAGTTCACTGAGGTAAAACAGGAACTTGCTGCGCGCGAGCGAGACGCCTTCTTCACTCATCGACGCATTCACCAGGCGATGGACGCGGTGATAGAGTTCAAAGAGCCTTTCTGCGACTTGAATTTTTTCTGTCATGGCAAATCACCTCGTTGGCAACGCCAAAACGAGATAACCCGGCCCCGCTTGGCGGGACCGGGTTATCTGGTCGTCCGTTGGGCGTTTGTTATTGGCTGTCTTGGCTGACTTTGCCGAATGCCTTTGCGTGGCCGTTGGCAATCGCACCGGTCGCGGCGGCATCAACCGACTTGTTCTCGATGCCGGCATAATAATCACCGCTTTCGGCCGTGCTTGCTGACACGCCTGCACCGGCAGAAGCGGCAGCGCGACCGGTAAACAGCGGCGCCGGGCTGACGCCTTCATAGTAGCTGCCGCCTGCAAAGGCCGCGGAAGCGCCGGCGAGCGTCGCTGCTGCAACGAGAAGCGTTGCGATGGACTTGGTCATAGGTCTATTCCTTGATGGGGATGGAGTGTCATGGGGCTGAAAGCCCCATGACCGGCGACGGAATGCGCCTTAACGGGAGATACCCTGGTAGTATTCGCCTTCGCCGCCCTGCGCGACCCGCGGCTTGGCGTCGTAGTTGTAGACCGAGCCGGTGGCCGTGCGGTCGATATAGCCGGCTTCCGAACCGCGGATGTTCAAGGTGGAGCTACCGACGGCCTTGGGCGCGCGTTCGGTAAACAGCGGAGTCGGGCTGATGCCTTCGTAGTAGCTGCCGCCGGCAAAGGCAGCGGAGGCGCCACCGATGACGGCAGTTGCAACGAGGGCTGCGGCGAGTGCGGTGTGAACAGTGGTTTTCATCGTCTTTGCTCCTGGGAGGCTCGTTCGATTGAACGAGGGGTTTGTCAAAACTACGTTTGGCCGGATCGGTCTTTGCTGGAACGCGGTGGCCTTGCCGATGGCGTTCAGTCGATCGAGGCGGTCGGAAGAGCCTTTCGCTGCCCTTCGATTAAACAGATGGTCCCTCACGATGAGGATGTGTAGTATCGATTGTCGGAACGCGTTGTTCATGAATTGATAACAATGGCCCCTTGAAAACTGCGAACCCCACCTCAAGACGCAGGCTCGAAACGGCAGCCGCCGCACAGCTCTTGCCTTCCGCCCTGACTCCGGGCAAAAGGCCGCAATGATCCAGATTTCCGGCCTTTCCGCCCGCATCGCGGGCCGTCTCCTCATCGAAAACGCATCCGTGACGCTGCCTGCAGGCACGAAGGCCGGGCTTGTGGGGCGAAACGGCGCCGGCAAATCGACGCTCTTCCGCATCATTACCGGCGAGTTCGCGTCGGAGGCCGGCACGATTGCGCTGCCGAAGAACGCGCGGATCGGCCAGGTGGCTCAGGAAGCGCCGGGCACCGAGGAGCCGCTGATCGAGATCGTGCTCAAGGCGGACAAGGAACGCACGGCGCTGGTCACCGAAGCGGAGACCGCGACCGATCCACACCGCATCGCCGAAATCCAGACACGGCTTGCCGACATCGGCGCTCACTCCGCCGAAGCGCGGGCCGCCAGCATTCTCGCCGGCCTCGGCTTCGACCACGAAGCACAGCTGCGTCCCGCCTCCTCCTTCTCCGGCGGGTGGCGAATGCGGGTGGCCCTTGCAGGCGTGCTCTTTTCCGAGCCGGACCTCTTGCTGCTCGACGAGCCGACCAACTATCTCGACCTTGAAGGCACGCTCTGGCTCGAGGATTACATTCGTCGCTATCCGCACACGGTCATCATCATCAGCCATGACCGCGACCTGTTGAATACGGCCGTCAACGCCATCGTGCATCTCGACCAGAAGAAGCTCACCTACTATCGCGGCCCCTACGACCAGTTCGAGCGGCAGAAGGCGGAAGCTGACGAGCTGCAGATGAAGGCGAAGGCCAAGAACGACGCGGCGCGAAAGCACCTTCAAAGCTTCATCGACCGCTTCAAGGCCAAGGCCACCAAGGCCCGTCAGGCACAGAGCCGTGTCAAGGCGCTGGAGCGCATGGGCACGATCGCCGCCGTGATCGAGGATCACGTCCAGGGCTTCTCCTTCCCCGACCCGGAAAAGGAAGCGGCTTCCCCGATCATCGCCGTCACCGGCGGCACCGTCGGATACGAGCCGGGCAAGCCGATCCTCAAGCGCCTGAACCTCAGGATCGACACCGACGACCGCATCGCCCTGCTCGGGTCGAACGGCAACGGCAAGTCAACCTTCGCCAAGTTCATTTCCGGACGGCTTGCGCCCGAATCCGGCGAACTGAAGATCGCCCCGAACCTCAAGGTCGGTTTCTTTGCACAGCACCAGCTGGACGATCTGATCCCGACCCAGAGCGCCGTCGAACATGTGCGCCGCCGCATGCCGGAAGCGCCAGAAGCGAAGGTGCGTGCCCGCGTCGCGCAGATGGGCCTGGCGACCGAGAAAATGGAGACACCCGCCAAGGACCTGTCGGGCGGCGAAAAGGCGCGCCTGCTGATGGGCCTTGCCGCGTTCGACGCGCCGAACCTCCTGATCCTCGACGAGCCGACCAACCATCTGGATATCGATAGCCGCAATGCGCTGATCACGGCGCTCAACGACTATTCCGGTGCGGTGATCCTGATCTCGCACGACCGCCACCTGATCGAGGCGACCGCCGACCGGCTGTGGCTTGTGCGGGACGGGACGGTGACGAGCTACGACGGCGACCTCGAAGATTATCGAAGCCTGATCGTCGGGGGGCCGAAGGCGAAGGAAGACAAGTCCAAGTCAGTCGGTGCGGACGATTCGCTGTCGAAGGCGGACCAGCGCAAGGCCAATGCGGACAAGCGCGCCTCGCTCGCCCCGTTGAGGAAAAAGATCAACGAAATCGAATCGCTGACGGGAAAGCTGGAGAAAGTGATTCAAGCGCTCGACGCCGAACTCGCCAATCCTGCGCTCTATGAAAAGACGCCGGCAAAAGCCGCACAGAAGGCCAAGGAACGCTCCGACGCGGTCGAAAAACTTGCGCATGCAGAGGAACAGTGGCTTGAGCTCTCGTCCGAGTACGAAGAAGCGATGGCCAATTGATCCAACGCTTTCGAGCTGGCTCTTGCGCCCTGTGATCGCCGGTCAGCCGAGTTCGAAGGTGGTGATGCCGTAGATCCGGGCAAGGGGCAGATCGGGCGCAATGCCTCGATACATCCGCGCCGTTTCGAAAACCGGCTTCATGTTGTAGCGCTCGCAGAGCGCCCGCGCCGAGGCGTTCGGCTCGGGAATGTCGAGATAGACCTCCTCGCCTTTCACCGTCGCGGCCAGCTTTCGAAACACCAGGTCGGCCACCGTCTCGCTTTCGGAAAAGAGCGGGCCTATCTTGTAGCCTTGGCGGCAGGATCGCAGCGTGCCATAGCCGGAAACAGCACCGTCCCGAAACAGCACGATGCTTCGACGCGTCCGGCCAGGTCTCAGCCATTCGGTGAGAAAGGCGTCGCGCCGGGCAGGCATGAAGCGGCGGTCGTAGTCGATCAGCATCGGCGTGTGGACCGGCGCGACCTCGATCAGCTCGGTGCCTGGAGGTTCGACCACGTCGACGATGCCGCCGTATCGGATGTTTGCGTGGGCGAGAACGAAGCCGGACCGGCGATAATTTTCCTGCTCGGCAACAACGCCGTCGAGACCGACGATGCGCTGCCCGGCCGCCGTCAGCGCCTGCTGCCACATCTGACCGCCGATGCCCTGCCGGCGAAACTCCGGGGCCGTTATGTAGAAACCGAGAAAGGCATAGGTCTCGTCATAGCGCACCAATGAGATGGAGGCTGCCAGCCTGTCCTCGCGCTCCGCCACCCAGAACCCTTCCGGATCCGCCGCCCAGAACGCCGCCGCATCATCGAGCCCCGGGTTCCAGCCCTCGCGAGCCGCCCAATCGATGATGGCATCGAGCTCGTCGCGGCTGGCGTGGCGGATGTGCTGGTGCATGGTCTCTCCTCGTTCTGCCTGTTACCACTCGTGTCACGTTTGCTGACCATATTGATTGGCATCATGGATTGTAGAAGCTAGGGCACGGGAGGCCAGAGAGAATGGGGCCACTGCCGTTTGTTTTCGGCTCGGCGAACGGGACCAGCTTTTCTCGGCAGCGCTTGCCCGCGCCGCGCAATCTGCTACAAGAACCGGCAATAAATCATACTAATATGAGCGAAACACCATGCCTCCAATTCAAATCGCGCTTGTCGGCGTCGGCAAGATCGTTCGTGACCAGCATTTGCCTGCCATCGCCAAGAACGGCGACTATCGGCTGATTGCCGCGGCGAGCCGCCACGGCACCGTCGACGGCGTCGATAACTTCAAGTCAATCGAGGCAATGCTGGAGGCCGTTCCCGCAATCGATGCGGTGTCGCTCTGCATGCCGCCCCAATACCGATACGAGGCGGCGCGCACTGCCCTTGAAGCGGGCAAGCACGTCTTCCTCGAAAAGCCGCCGGGCGCCACCTTGAGTGAAGTGGCAGACCTCGAATCGCTCGCTGCTTCCAAGGGCCTTTCACTGTTTGCGAGCTGGCATTCGCGCTATGCGCCTGCCGTCGAGGCGGCAAAGTCGTTTCTCGCGGCAACGACAATCCGCGATGTGAAGATCGTCTGGAAAGAGGATGTCCGGCAGTGGCACCCGAACCAGGAATGGATCTGGGCAGCGGGCGGCCTCGGCATTTTCGATCCTGGTATCAATGCGCTCTCGATCGTCACGCATATCCTGCCGCGACCATTGTTCATTACCGCGGCCGCGCTGGAGTTCCCGGAAAACCGCGATGCCCCGATCGCTGCCACGATCGCCTTCACCGATGCGGACAAGCTGGCGGTTTCGGCAGAGTTCGACTGGCGCCAGACCGGCAAGCAGAGCTGGGATATCGTAGCGCAGACCGACGCTGGCGAAATGGTGCTGTCGGAAGGCGGCGCGAAACTCTCAATCGACGGCAAGATCGCGCACGAGGAGCCGGAACAGGAATATCCGATGCTCTACAAGCGTTTCGCCGAAATCATCAGGGCCAAGACATCGGACGTCGATCTCGCGCCACTGCGCCACGTCGCCGATGCGTTCATGCTTGGCCGACGCAAGTTCGTCGAAGCCTTCCACGACTAGAGCGTTTCCAGTTTAGACAGAGTCGCAGAAACGCTCTAGCACCTTGTTTTTACGCATTTCCTGACGGAAAACCGCTTCGCACTTTTCCTGGAAATGCTCTAGTCGCCGAGACGACGGCAAAAGAGAAAGCCCGCGGCTTCCCGCGGGCTTTTTCATGGTCAAGCATTCTTGGGTGTGTCGATCAGGCCTTCTTTTCCCATCGGCCATCACGGTTCTGCTGCCAATAGGTGAGGCTGTGGCCCTCACCTTTCAGCCGTTTCCAGTGCCCGCGGGCGGCTTCGAGCTGTTGCTGGTCGTAGCCGTCGAACATGAAGACGATTCGCTCATAGCTCTCGACCGGTGGCGGATTGGCGCCATCGACAAGGAAACGAACTGTTGCGGCGTTCTGGTTGCCTTCGTCGGCGACGAGGAGAACCGGCTGCTCGGCAGCAAGGTCCCCGGCGTCTGTCCCGTGCGGCAGGAAGCTTTCGTCCCGGTAGACCCAGAGATGTGTGTCGAGCGCATCGCGCCTCTCGGCATCGACCGTCTGCACCACCACTCTCCAGCCGCGCTCGACGCTCTTGTCGAGCAACGGCGGAAGTGCATCCTCGAGCTTCGATTCCGTCAGATGATAGAAAAGGATCTCGGTCATGCCGATCTCTCCACGGCCTTCGTCATCGCCTGCGATGCCGGTCAGGACTCGTAGCTCGCGCGGACCAACTCATCGAGCAGACGAACGCCGAAACCGGAGGCCCACGACTGATTGACTTCGTCAGTCGGCGACCCCATCGCGGTGCCGGCGACATCCAGGTGGGCCCAGGGCGTGTCCCCGACGAAGCGCTTCAGGAACTGCGCCGCGGTAATCGCACCGCCATAACGTCCGCCGGTGTTTTTCATGTCGGCAAACTTGCTGTCGATCATCTTGTCGTATTCCTTGCCAAGCGGCATGCGCCAGAGGCGCTCCTGCGTGGCAACGCCGGCGGCCAGCAATTGGCCGGCCAGGCGGTCGTCATTGGAAAACAGGCCGGCGTGATGGGTGGCAAGCGCGACCATGATCGCGCCGGTCAGCGTTGCGAGGTCGATCATCGCCTGCGGCTTGAAGCGGTCGTTGCAATACCAGAGCGCATCGCACAACACGAGACGTCCCTCGGCATCGGTATTGATGACCTCGATCGTCTGACCGGACATCGACGTCACGATATCACCCGGACGCTGCGCGCTGCCGTCGGGCATGTTTTCCACAAGGCCGATGATGCCGACGACATTGACCTTGGCGTGACGCGCCGCAAGCACGTGCATCAGGCCGGTGACGGCAGCGGCACCGCCCATGTCGCCCTTCATCTCTTCCATGCCGGCAGCCGGCTTGATCGAGATGCCGCCGCTGTCGAACACCACGCCCTTGCCGATGAAGGCAACCGGGCGCTCCTTGGACTTGCCGCCCTTCCACTGCATCACGACCAGTCGCGGCGGGCGCGTCGAGCCCTGGGCAACGCCGAGAAGCGCGCCCATTCCCAGCTTCTTCATTTCCTTTTCGGTGAGGATCTCCACCTCGACGCCGAGCTTCTCCAGCTCCTTCGCCTTGGCGGCGAACTCCAGCGGACCGAGGACGTTTGCCGGCTCGTTGACCAGGTCGCGGGCAAGGAACACGCCCTCGCCGACCGCCTGCGCCGTCGCAAAAGCTTTCTTCGCCGCAATCACCGCGCCGGTCACGATGGTGACCTTCACCGGCTTGCCCGCGGACTTGGCCTCATCATCGGCCTTTTTCGTCTTGTAGCCGTCGAAGTTGTAGGCGTTCATTTCCATACCGAGCGCGAAGTCGGCCGCCGCCTTGCCGCTGACTTCGAGATCGGGAACGTCGATGAAGATCGTAGCCTTTTCGGCCCCACGCAACTTCGCCGCTGCGGCACCACCTGCCTTCAGCCAATCGTGATCGGTCAATACATCGGGGTTACCGAGGCCGAGCACGATGATCCGGTCTGCGGGCGAGCCATGCGGCGCGAGAATATCGAGGGTGGAGAATGCCTTGCCGCTGAACTTCTTGATCTTCGCCGCCTTGGCCAGAACCCCTTCCGGATCGGCGACATCGGCGCCCGCTGCCTGTCCAACGGTCGCTTTCAACAGAATTGCAACACCACCCGCCGGGCGATGAGACTTGGCGAAGGTGAACTCAAATTTCATAGACATTACAAAACTCCGGGCATTTCTTGGTCTTACGCGCTCGCCCCTGTTACCGGGCGGTTACAGTGGCAAACATTCGCTGCGTCTGCCGCCGTCAAAGCTGTGGTCGGCACCCTTCTCGCTTTTCAACGGCTTGGCAAGATGCCCTCAGATGTTTACATGCGGTTAACCGAGGTTCTTCGCCTTAAATTATCCCAGTTGCTTTACACTTTGAGCAATGCCGGAGATGAGACGAAAGCTCGGTTCCCGCTGATGGCGGCAGCAGAAACAGGCGTTTCGATGCAGCGATGCGGGACGGAAACATGAGCAGGAATTTGGACCGGAAACGGACATGAAGCTGATTGAACGCTACATTTTCCGGCGTGCCCTGACCATGTTCCTCGCGACACTTTTGCCGTTGCTCGGCATCGTGTGGACGACGCAGGCCCTGACCAACGTCAATCTGGTCACCGATAGCGGCCAGTCGGTCTTTGCGTTCCTCAAACTCGCGACGCTCATCCTGCCCTCGGTCGTACCGATCATTCTGCCGTTCGCGCTGGTCATCGGCGTGACCCAGACGTTGACGACGATGAACACCGATTCTGAACTGACGGTGCTGAATGCTGCCGGAAGCTCGCGCATGACGATCATCCGTCCGATCATCCTTCTCGCTGCCGGCCTGAGCGTCCTCTCCTTCGTGGTCGACAATTTTGTTGAGCCCTATTCGCGCGTCGCCGTGCGCAAAATGCTGGCAACGGCCAATGCGGACCTGCTTTCCTCGGTCGTCCAGGAGAATGCCTTCCGCAAGATTACCGACGGGCTTTATGTGCAGGTTGGCGGCCGACGCGGCGGTGGCGTGCTCGAAGGGATCTTCGTCGCCGATTCCCGCAACCCGGCTTTCGAGCTCGTCTATTATGCGCGCGAAGGTGCCGTGGACGAGAAGAGCTCGGCGCTGGTCATGAAGGACGGCGAAGTTCAGCGAAAGCTGCCCGACGGCGGCGTGTCGATCATCAAGTTCGATTCCTACGCCTTCGATCTCGCCGACATGACGAAGACGACGCGCGAAGCGACGATCCGTGCCAAGGATCGCGACCTTCCCAATCTTTTCAACCCGGACCCCAACGATCCCGTCTATCAGGGTAACCCGCTTGCCTTCACCGCCGAGCTGCACCGCCGCTTGACGGAATGGACGTTCCCGCTGCTGTTCGGCCTGATCGCGCTTGTCTTCTGCAGCGATGCCCGCTCGCACCGCGAGGCGCGAGTCCACCCGATGGTCAGCGCCCTCGGCTCCGCCTTGGTCATTCGCTGGATGACCTTCTATGCGGGCAACAGCGCCGAAGATTCGGTCTGGTTCGTTCCGCTGATGTATGTCGTTCCACTTGCCACCGGCGCGCTTGCCATTCACCAGCTCGCCAGCAACCGTCGGCTCGACATTCCCATGACCTGGCAGGAAAAGCTGTCCGAGTTGATGGTGCGCCTTCGCCTCGTGCGCCCGGCCCCTGACGGGAGCAACGCATCGTGATCTTCACCACCCTCGGTCGCTACTTCCTCACCCGTTACGTCGTCACAACCTTCTGGTTTCTGGTCGGTATCTTTTCGCTGGTCTTCATCATCGACTTCAGCGAACAGGCGAGCCGCCTGTCCAACCTTCCGCATTATTCGATAACGGCCGCGTTGCTGATCAGTGCCTTCCGGATCCCAACCATTCTGCAGCAGACCGTTCCCTTCGTCGCGCTTTTCTCTGCGATGGCCGCCCTGATCTCGCTCAACAGGCGTTACGAACTCGTGGTCACCCGGGCTGCGGGCATTTCGGTGTGGCAGTTCCTGCGTCCGTTTGTCCTTGGCGCCTTCCTGTTCGGCGTGCTCGCCGTGCTCGCACTCAACCCGCTGGCAGCCTGGGGTGCCAAGAAGGAAGAGGCCATGCTTGCCGCCCTTGGTTCGTCGCGGACCTCGGATGCCGGCTCGATCCCGTGGCTCAGACAGATCTACCAGGGCACCGATACAATCATTGGCGCCCGCTCGGTTCAGGACGGCGGCACGACGCTTGTCAACGTCACCGTCATCCACTTCGATCCACAGGGTTCGATCATTCTGAGACAGGATGCCGCCTCGGCGAAACTCGAAGATGGTTACTGGCTTCTTAACGACGTCGCGGAAACACGCAGCGGACAGCTGCCTCGTCGTCTGCAAACGGCACAACTGCGCACCAATTTGAAGCCGGAGTTTGTTCAGGAAAGGCTTGCAAAGGCTGATTCCATTCAGTTTTTCGACCTCCCTCGAAAGATCGAAGTGGCTCGCTCATTCGGCTTTTCGACCAACGGCATGGAAACCCAATTCCACTCCCTTTTGTCCTTGCCGCTGCTACTTGTCGCCATGACGCTGATTGCCGCGTGCGTGTCGCTGAAATTTAGCCGGTTCAACCAATCCCGCTCGGTAATTCTCGGTGGAATCCTATCGGGCTTCGTGCTTTATGTCGTCACCGTGCTTGTCAAAGCATTCGGGAGCAGCGGTATAGTGCCTCCTTTCGTTGCAGCCTGGTTGCCAGTTGTTGTAGCGATGGCGCTGGGCTCGACGATTCTTTTAAACCAGGAGGATGGCTAGTGGCGGCAGGCAACCGCAAACGTACAAAGCTGATCAACGCTGCCCTGTTCGCAGGCGTGGCGCTGCAGACACTTGCCATGGGAATGAGTGCGCCCGCGCTCGCGCAGCAGACTTCGGAGCGCCTTGATTCGCTGCGCCCGAACATGCCGGAAGATGCCAAGCTGCTTCTGTCCGCCAATGAGCTTGTCTACAACAAGGACGCCGAGAAGGTGATTGTGCGCGGCAACGTGCAGATCGACTACGGCGGTTACAAGATGGTGGCCCGGCAGGTCGAATACGACCAGAAGGCGGGACGCATTCATGCCACCGGTGAAATCCAGCTGATCGAGCCGGGCGGCAATGTCGTCTACGCCGAAAAGATGGACGTGACCGACGACTTCGGCGACGGTTTCGTCGATGCCATGCGCATCGAGACGACGGATCTGACGCGGCTTGCCGCGACCAGCGGCGAGCGCCGGAACGGCGAAGAATTCATCCTCAACGAGGCCGTCTACACGGCCTGCACGCCGTGCACGACGAAGCCCGATCACCGTTCGCTGTGGCATATCAAGGCGCAACGCATTGTCCAGAATGGACGCACGCGCACGATCAAGCTGGAAAACGCCCGCTTCGAGCTCTTTGGTAAGCCGATCGCCTACATTCCGGTGATGGAGATTCCCGACCACACGGTAAAGCGCAAGAGCGGCTTCCTGTTTCCGAAGTTCCGCTACACGCAGAAGCTCGGCGCCGGCGTCGGCATTCCCTACTACTGGGCGATCTCGCCCCACATGGACGCGACGGCAACATTGACGGGTCTCAGCCGGCAGGGCTTCCTGCTGGAAGGTGAGTTCCGCCAGAGATTCCACAACGGCCTTCACACCTTGAGCGTTGCCGGCATCAACCAGCTCGACAGGAGCCGGTTTACGCCCGGCACGGTCGATGCGCTCGAAACCAATCGCGGCATGATCGCCTCCAAGGGCGAATTCGAGATCAATCCGCGCTGGACGTTCGGCTGGAATGTCCTCGTCCAGTCCGACAACAACTTCGCCAAGACCTATGAACTGTCGACGTTCGACGGAACGACCTATGTCAACCAGGCCTACCTGACCGGCCTTGGCAAGCGGAACTATTTCGACCTGCGCGCCTTCTATTTCGACATTCAGGACGCGGACGCAAGCAGCGTTGCTGAAAACCAGCAGCCGGCAGCACAGGTTCTGGACTATTCCTACAAGGCGCCTCAGCCGGTTCTGGGCGGCGAACTTTCGGCAACGGTGAACCTCACCAACATAAAGCGCAACCGGCTCGACCTCGATTCCATTCCAGGCGTGGTCAATCGGTACCGTGGCCTCGAAGGAACGACGCATCGCCTGACTGCGGAACTCGAATGGAAGCGGACCTACATCGCTCCGGGCGGCATCGTCCTGACGCCGTTGCTGGCCGCCCGCGGTGACGCGCTCGGCCTGAACATGACGGACCCGGGTGCCGGCTATACGGGGGACTTCAACAACAGCGATGCCGCCACGCGGCGCATGCTGACGGCAGGCCTCGAGGCGCGCTACCCGATCCTGTTCGTGGGCGACAATAGCAGCCACGTCCTCGAGCCGATCGCCCAGGTCTATGCCCGTCCCAACGAGCAATATGCCGGCGGCCTGCCCAACGAGGATGCGCAGAGCTTCGTCTTCGACGCGACGAACCTGTTCGATCGCGACAAGTTTTCGGGCTTCGATCGCATCGAAGGCGGCACCCGCGCCAATGTCGGTCTTCGCTATACCGGGACATTCGACAGCGGCTACGGCTTGCGCGGCATCGTCGGTCAATCCTACCATCTCGGCGGCCTGAACTCGTTCGCAACGGACGACCTGGTCAAGGCGGGGGCGAATTCAGGCCTCGAAAGCAACCGGTCCGACTACGTCGCCATGCTCGGTATCGATGCGCCGTCTGGCCTGATGGCAAACCTTTCCGGCCGTCTCGACGAAGAGGATTTGGCTCTGCGCCGCGCCGATGCCACCGTGGGCTATCTCGGTCTGACCTGGCAGGCAGCCATGACCTATACGCGCATTGAGGCGCAGCCGCTTTATGGCTCGCAAAGCAATCAGGACGAAATCCAGACCGCGGCAGCCTACCGGTTCCATGACTACTGGTCGGTCTTCGGCGCGATAACCTACGACATCAACAACGATGTCATTTCGCGCAACGGCTTCGGCATCACCTATGACGATCAGGACACGCTGTTCTCGCTCGTCTACAAGCAGGAACGCGATACCGACAGCACGATCGCAAACGACTGGTCGATCGGTGCCCGCATCAGCTTCCGTACACTCGGCGACGTCAATGTCGGCGACACCAAGTTCGAAGAGCTGGACTACTATTGATACGCTTTAGCCGGAGGGGCATTCGCCAAAGGATTGCCCCTCCGCCCGCTATCGGGCCGGCCAAACGGTCTTGTCATCGTTTGGCCGCATGTATTATGCATTCCCTCCGACAAGATAGAACAACGGCGTGAGCCGGGATGCGGATCGAAGCACCACGTTTCGACCGCGCCAAGGACAGGAAAAGATGATGGGCGGGAAAATGTCGATCTTGAGGACGCTTTCGGTAATGGCTTTGGCCGGCAGCCTGAGCATTGCCGTTTGCGCCAGCGCGCAGGCTGCGAGCCAGGTGAAGGTAACGGTCAACAACACCGTGATCACCTCCGGCGACATTGCCAAGCGCGTCGCCTTCCTTCGCCTGCAACGCCAGGGCGGCAGTGCAGAGGAAGCCAAGAAGCAACTCGTCGACGAAGTATTGAAGCGCGCAGAAATCGCACGGATCGGCCAGTCGGTCAGCACGCAGGACGTGGACGCGGCCTTTGCGCGCTTTGCGGCCGGCAACAAGCTCTCTCCCGAGCAGCTTGGCAAGATCCTCGACCAGGCCGGTGTTGGCTCCGACCACTTCAAGCAGTTCATCGCCGTGCAGATGAGCTGGCCGCGCGCCGTCAATTTCCGCTTCGGTAGTGGAAACCGCCTGCAGGGCGCCGATCTCGTCAAGCGGATGATGGAAGGCGGCGGCAACAAGCCGGTCACGACCGAATACTATTTCAAGCAGGTCATCTTCGTCATTCCGGAGAAGAAGCGCGGCGCCATCACCGGCAAGCGTCAAGCGGAAGCCAACGCAGCGCGTGCTCAGTTCCCGGGATGCGATACGGCAAAGGTTTTTGCGGCGAACTATCGCGACGTTTCCATTCGCGATCTCGGCCGCATGCTGGCCCAGCAATTGCCGGACGAATGGAAGCCACTTGTCGAGAAGGCCGGCGACGGCAACACGACGGGAACGCGCGTGACCGAAAAGGGCGTCGAGTTTCTCGCCATCTGCAAGAAGCGCCAGGTCAATGATGACACCGCAGCCGAAATCGTCTTCCGCGCCGAGGACCTCGGCAAGAAGAAGGCCGGCGGCGAAGATCCGAACAGCGAAAAATATATCGAGGAACTGCGCAAGAAGGCGCAGATCGTCAACAAGTAAGATCAGCGGGCAAAAATGCGCGATACGACCGGCGGGCCCCTCGCCCTGACCATGGGCGATCCTGCCGGGATCGGGTTGGACCTTAGCCTGACCGCGTGGCTTGGTCGCCGCGAACGCTCAACCCCGCCGTTCCTTTTCATCGGCGATCCTGCCGCTCTGGCCGCCAGAGCCGACTTGCTCGGCCATGCGGTCTCGATCCGCGAGACCGATTGTGCGAACGCAGTCTCCCATTTTGATGATGCCCTGCCCGTTCTGCCCGTGCGCTGCATGGCTCCCGTCATCGCTGGCGAGGCAGATTCTGCCAACGCGCCGGCAATAACGGGTACCATCGACACGGCGGTGCGGCTGGTCATGAATGGCGAAGCTTCGGCCGTGGTCACGAACCCCATTGCCAAGGCCGTGCTCTATCTCGCCGGCTTTCGCTTTCCGGGCCATACCGAGTACCTGGCGGATCTCGCAGAGAAGGCCACCGGCGAAACCCTGTTGCCGGTGATGATGCTGGCCGGCCCCAAGCTTCGGGCCGTGCCTGTCACGATCCACATCCCACTAAAAGACGTTCCGGCCCAGCTCACAGCTGATTTGATCTACCGGACCTGCACAATCACCGCCACCGACCTTCGCACGCGCTTCGGCATCCACAAGCCGAAGCTGGCGATCGCCGGGCTCAATCCGCATGCAGGTGAAGGCGGCGCCTTGGGCGCCGAGGACGATGCGATCATCCGTCCGGTCGTCGAGCGGTTGCGCGCGGAAGGCATCAACGCCACCGGGCCACTGCCCGCCGATACGATGTTTCACGACCGGGCGCGGGCGACCTACGACGTCGCGATCTGCATGTACCACGATCAGGCGCTGATCCCGGCCAAGGCACTTGGTTTCGACGACAGCGTCAACGTCACGCTTGGCCTTCCCTTCATCCGTACGTCGCCCGACCACGGTACTGCTTTCAGCCTCGCCGGCAAGGGTATCGCCCGTGACGACAGCCTGTTCGCGGCCCTGACACTCGCGGCAGAGCTTTCCAATAATACCGCAGGAGTTATCGTCTGATGGCCGCTCTCGACGGACTCCCGCCGCTACGGGACGTAATTCAGCGTCATGGCCTCGACGCCAAGAAGGCGCTTGGGCAGAACTTCCTGCTCGACCTCAATCTCACCCAGAAGATCGCCCGGACGGCCGGGGCGCTCGAGGATGTGACGGTCATCGAGGTCGGACCTGGGCCGGGAGGCCTGACGCGTGCGATCCTGGCGCTCGGCGCAAAGAAGGTGGTGGCGATCGAGCGGGATTCCCGCTGCCTGCCAGCACTTGCCGAAATCTCCGATCACTATCCGAACCGGCTTGATGTCATCGAAGGCGATGCGCTGAAGATCGATTTCGAGGCAATCAGCGGTGGCGGCCCCGTCAAGATCATTGCCAACCTGCCTTACAATGTCGGCACGCAGCTTCTCGTCAACTGGCTGCTGCCAAAGACTTGGCCTCCCTTCTGGCAATCGCTGACGCTGATGTTCCAGCGCGAGGTGGGCTTGCGGATCGTCGCTGATGCGGACGACGATCACTACGGTCGCCTGGGTGTCCTGTGTGGCTGGCGGACGAATTCCCGCATGGCCTTCGACGTGCCGCCCCAGGCTTTCACGCCACCGCCAAAGGTGACGTCTTCGGTGGTGCATCTGGAGCCGATTGCCAATCCTATCCCGTGCGCAGTGACCTCGCTCGAAAAGGTCACCCATGCCGCCTTCGGCCAACGTCGCAAGATGCTCCGCCAGAGCCTGAAGCCGCTTGGTGGCGAAGCGCTGCTGGCAAAAGCCGAGATTGATCCGCAGCGGCGCGCGGAAACGCTTTCCGTGGAAGAATTCTGCCGACTGGCGAACTGCCTTTAGCATCTTGCGGGCAAACGGCTCTTTAGGTTCTGGTTCAGCGCCGTGAGCGCTACCGGTGAAACAGATTCACCAAGACGCTCTATCGCTTTGTTTCCATGCGTTTCCTGACGGAAAGCCGTCATGATACTTTTCGCAGAAAAAGCTTCGCGTGCGTCATCGCGCGCACATGCTTGTCGGACAACCGTTGCCGGGTGAGCGGCCGGTATTGCCCGGCCGCTGTCGTGGTCAGAACGGGTTTTCCGTCAGAAGCCCGTTGACGAATTCGAACAGGCCCGGACGACGGTCCCGACGCAGGCGTTCCGCCTCGACGATCGCACGGACGGACGAAAAGGCACGGTCGAGATCGTCGTTGAGAACGATGTAGTCGTATTCGCGCCAATGTTCGATTTCAGCACGCGAATTGGCCAGGCGCGTGGCGATCACTTCCTCGCTGTCTTCGGCACGGCGATGCAGCCGCGATTGCAGCTCCGCCATTGATGGCGGCAGGATGAAGATCGAGACGACGTCGCCGGCCATCTTCTCCTGAAGCTGCTGGGCGCCTTGCCAGTCGATATCGAAGAGCATGTCGCGGCCGGCGGCCATCGCGGCCTCGACGGCGTCGCGCGGCGTGCCGTAGAAATTGCCGTGAACCTCAGCCCATTCCAACAGCGAGTCGGTCGCCCGAAGCGCTTCGAACTCGCGGATTGACTTGAAGTGATAGTGCCGGCCATCAATTTCGCTTGGACGACGCTGGCGCGTGGTCACGCTGACCGAGATGCTCATTTCGGGATCGGCTTCCAGCAGGTTGCGCGCGATCGTCGACTTTCCCGCACCCGAGGGTGAGGAAATGACCAGCATCAGCCCGCGGCGGGCGATCTTGATGGGCGAAGGTGTCGCCGGTTTCATGCGTTACTCCAGATTCTGAACCTGTTCGCGGAACTGATCGATCACAACTTTCAACTCGATGCCTGCGGCAGAGACCGCAGCCGCATTCGACTTGGAACAGATCGTATTCGATTCCCGGTTAAATTCCTGTGCCAGGAAATCAAGCTTGCGGCCGACCGGCCCGCCTTTCGACAAGAGGTCGCGGGCGGCGACAACATGAGAGCCAAGCCTGTCCAGCTCCTCTCTCAGATCGGCCTTGGTGGCGAGCAGTGCCACTTCGGCATACAGCCTGTCGCGATCGAGCGAAGAGCCGTTGCCCACCACCAGCGCCACCTGCTGCGCCAGCTTTTCGGCAATTGCCGCCGGGCTGCGCGAAGGATCGGTTTCGACCGTTGCCGTCAGCGTCTCGATGGTCTCGACCTGCCCCAGCAGGATCTGACAGAGCGCACCGCCCTCTTCCTCGCGCATATCGCGCAGATCGTTCAGAGCGAGCTTGAGTCCGGTCATGATATCGTCGTCGAGGGCGGCACGTTGCGCTTCGCTCTCCTCGGGTTCGCGGAAGTCGACGATGCCCCGAATTGCCAGCAGCGTGTCGAACTTCAGCGGCGCGGGGTCGACGAGGTCGCCGAGTTGCTCACGCAGGCCCAGGACCGCTGTCAGTGCCGCCTGGTTCACCACCGCCTCAACAACGTTCTCCGCTCCGCTGACGGACAGACTGACCTGCAGATTGCCTCGGGAAAAGAACTCCGCAGCAAGCCGGCGTACGCCCGGCTCGAACCGCTCAAGCCCTTGCGGCAAGCGTAGTCTGACATCAAGGCCCTTGCCGTTGACGGAGCGCAATTCCCAAGCCCAGCGATGGCGACCGCTGCTGCCTTCTCTCCGGGCGAAGCCGGTCATCGATTGGAGCGGCATCCTCACCTCCGTTGCATTTTCTGGAGAAGCAATAAGGCGACGGCGCGGTATCCCGCAAGGGATATCCGCGCCGTGGTAAGTCCGTCCACAATGCAAGGCTGTTGTTACTGAGGCTGCGCCGCAGTTGCTGCGTCCTCGGCGGCCTTTGCCGCTTCAGCTGCCTTTTCGGCTTCTACCTTGCGCCAGCGGCGAACATTGGCGTTGTGTTCATCCAATGTGACGGCAAAAACGTGGCCGCCCGTGCCGTCGGCAACGAAGTAGAGCTCCGGTGTGCGGGAAGGATTGGCAACGGCTTCAAGTGCTGCGCGACCTGGATTGGCGATCGGCGTCGGCGGCAGACCCTTGATGATGTAGGTGTTGTAGGGCGTATTCTTGTCGAGATCCGACTTCAGGATCGGCCGGTCCGCCGGTTTCCCGTCGCCGCCGAAAATGCCGTAGATGATGGTCGGGTCGGACTGCAGGCGCATGCCCTTGTCCAGCCGGTTGATGAAGACGGAGGCAACGCGTGGACGTTCGTCGGCACGCCCGGTTTCCTTTTCCACAATCGAAGCAAGCGTGACGAACTCCTCGACGGTCGAGACCGGAAGGTTCGGATCGCGCTTCTCCCAGATCTGGTCGACCAATGCCTTCTGGGCGGCCGCCATCTGCTGCACGATTTCCACACGCTTGGTGCCGCGGGTAAATTTATAGGTGTCCGGCTTCAACGAACCCTCGACAGGCAGTTCCTTTGGCAGATCGCCGACAAGAACCTCGTCACCGGACAACCGGCTGAACATCTGCTTGACGGTCAGTCCTTCGGGCAGCGACACGGAGTAGAGAATGGACTTGCCGGATTTCAGCAGTTGCATGATCTCCTGCATCGAGGACCCGGCCTTGATCTCGTATTCGCCTGCTTTGAGCGTGTCGTTGTCGAGGTAAGCCTCAGAGACGAACCTGAAGACGCGGCCATCGGTGATGATGTTGCCACGCTCGAGACCGCTGGCGATCTCGCTGATACCGGCGCCGCTTCTGACGATGAAGTTCTTGTTGGCTTCGAGCGGGCCTGCCTTCTCGTATTGGTGCATGGCGTAGTAGACCGCGCCGGCCGCGGCGAGTGCGGCGAAAACGATAACGGTCATGACGAAATTCAGGAAGATGACAACCTGGCTGCGCGCCTTGCGCGAACGCTTCGGCGGCTGCGGTGCCTTCTCGGGCCGCAAGGCTTCGCTGGCCGATTTCGGAATGATCGGCCCGTTGTTCCCGGTGTCACTGCGGCCGAATTGCGCCGCGCCGTTCTCGTTTGAGTCGCTCACGATTGTCCCGAACCCGAAATTCGCATCCTCATTCTAGCTGCCGCGGTGCGAATTTCGGCCTGGACCGTGGCAGGTATAAATCAAAACGTTTGAGCCGCAGCCAGCCCTTGGGGCCGGCAGTGGAATAAATGGTTTCGGCGCACCCGCCAGTCAACGGCATTTTTTCGCTCGACGACAGCCAGCATGCGCGCGGCAATAGCGATACAACAGACTGTCAGATGTGCCTTGCGCGAACATAGCCGTCAGGCAGTGCCAATCCCCCTACAAAAAGGCGGCACGTCCTCCTGCTACATGCTTGTAGCGAGCAATGCGGCAAAAGCAGGATCAACGGGGCTGTGATGAACATCGCCCCGTTGATAAGCTCGGCATTATCAAGTGCCGGTATAGCGGCGCAAAACCAGCGAAGCGTTTGTACCGCCGAAGCCGAAGGAGTTCGACAGAGCGACATTGATCTCGCGCTTACGGGCAACATGCGGCACCAGGTCGATCTTGGTCTCGACGGAGGGATTGTCGAGGTTCAGCGTCGGCGGCGCGATGTTGTCGCGGATCGCCAGCACCGAAAAGATCGCTTCGACCGCACCGGCAGCACCCAGCAGGTGGCCGATTGCCGACTTGGTCGACGACATGGAAATCTTCGAGGCATGTTCGCCGACAAGCCGCTCGACTGCACCAAGCTCGATCGTGTCGGCCATGGTCGAGGTGCCGTGGGCGTTGATGTAGTCGACGTCGGCCGCCGTCAATCCGGCGCGCTTCAGCGCCATCTGCATGCAGCGATAGGCACCATCGCCATCTTCGGACGGCGCCGTGATGTGATAGGCGTCGCCGGAAAGGCCGTAGCCGACGACTTCGGCATAGATCTTCGCGCCGCGCGCCTTGGCATGTTCCAGTTCTTCCAGGATCACGATGCCGGCGCCTTCGCCCATGACGAAACCGTCGCGATCGACATCATAGGGACGCGATGCCCTTTGCGGATCATCATTGTGCTGTGTCGACAGCGCCTTGCAGGCGGCAAAGCCCGCAAGCGAGATACGGCAGATCGGCGATTCCGCACCACCGGCCACCATGACGTCGGCGTCGCCGAGCGCAATAAGGCGCATCGCGTCGCCGATAGCATGCGCGCCGGTCGAGCAGGCGGTGACGACAGAGTGATTGGGACCGCGCAGCTTGTGGCGGATCGAAACCTGGCCCGAGGCAAGGTTGATCAGGCGGCCGGGAATGAAGAAGGGCGAAATGCGTCGAGGGCCCTTGTCGCGCAGCGTATAGCCACCTTCGACAATGCCTTCGAGACCACCAATGCCCGAACCGATCAGGACGCCGGTTGCAATCTGGTCTTCGTCGTTTTCGGGTTTCCAGCCGGCGTCGGCCAGCGCCATGTCGGCAGCGGCCATCGCGTAGACAATGAAGGGGTCAACCTTGCGCTGTTCCTTCGGCTCCATCCAGTCATCGGCATTGAAGGTGTTGTTCGAGCCATCGCCGAATGGAAGGCGGCACGCAATTTTCGCGGGCAGATCTTCGACTTCGAATTCCGTGACCCTGCGCGCAGCATTGTCGCCCGCGATCAGGCGCGCCCAAGTTGCCTCGGTTCCGCAACCCAAAGGAGATACCATGCCGGTACCGGTGATAACGACACGTCTCATAGTCCGCGACCCACCCTGACTGTTCAATTTCAGAGCCGGATCGGACCACGTGTGACGAACCCGATCCGTGCATCCATTTTAAGTTCTTGTAGCAACGATCAGAGGGAAATGCCGGACCGCATTGCTGATCGAGAACCCGCGCTCAGCACGGGACAGCCCACTTCCCCTGGGCTGGTACGGGCCGCTGAACGCGGCCCGTCTACGGCTTGGCCGTGAAATATTAGGCCTGGGCCTTTTCGATGAACTTGACGGCGTCGCCGACAGTCAGGATCGAATCCGCGGCATCATCCGGGATTTCGACGCCGAATTCTTCTTCGAATGCCATGACCAGTTCGACGGTGTCGAGCGAGTCCGCGCCGAGGTCATCGATAAAGCTTGCGCCTTCGCTGACCTTTTCGGCGTCGACGCCAAGATGATCAATAACAATTTTCTTTACGCGTTCTGCGATATCGCTCATGTCGGAGTTCCTCGACCTTCGTTTCTCTGGGCGCCTTTCTGGCACCGGTACTCTCAATACGCCTGATAGACCAAGACGGTCCAACGGGCAATCCATCCAACCAGAACCGCGGCAAACCCAAGGCAGCCAAGGCTGCCGGACACCTGGCGGGGCCGGTCGACTGCTAACAGTCATGGCCCGATTAACACGGTTTAGGTCTGCCGCAAAGTGCGAAAATGCCTGACAATCGCTTGCTCAACATTGAATTTCAGGCATTTGGCAGGTGATATACCGGAGCATTGCAGGCAGAAAACGCGCCTGTTGGTGCGCGCGCAATGCAGGGCCCCGGACACCACGTCAGATCATTGCCATGCCACCGTTGACGTGAATCGTCTGGCCGGTAACGTAGCCTGCTTCGTTCGAAGCGAGATAGGCGACGGCAGACGCAATCTCGGCGCCGGTTCCCATGCGTCGCATCGGGATCGCTCCCATGATGGCGTCCTTCTGCTTGTCGTTCAGCTTGCCGGTCATGGCGCTCTCGATGAAGCCGGGCGCAACGCAGTTGACGGTGACGTTGCGGGTCGCGATTTCCTGAGCGAGCGACTTCGAAAAGCCGATCATGCCGGCCTTCGACGCACAGTAGTTTGCCTGGCCGGGGTTGCCGGTGACGCCGACGATCGAGGTGATGTTGACGATGCGGCCGAAGCGGCGGCGCATCATCGGATGGGTCAGCTCGCGGGTCAGGCGGAACACGGCGGTCAGATTGACCTCCAGCACATTGTCCCAGTCCTCGTCGCTCATGCGAACGAAAAGACCATCCTTGGTGATGCCGGCATTGTTCACGAGGATGTCGACGCCGCCCAGTTCAGCCTCGGCCTTCTCGCCCAGCGCCTTGACTTCGGCGCGATCGGAAAGGTTGGCCGGGAACAGCTGGACGCGTTCGCCGAGTTCGTTGGCAAGCGCCTCAAGCTTTTCGACGCGCGTGCCATGAAGGCCGACGATTGCGCCCTGGGCGTGCAGCATGCGGGCGATTTCTTCGCCGATACCACCGGATGCACCGGTTACAAGAGCCTTACGGCCGGAAAGATCGAACATCGGATTGATTCCTTATAACTGGAGCACTCAGGCCAGAAGCGCCGAGAGCGCGGTGTCGATATCGGCAGGCGTGTTGACTGTAATGCCGGTGACGGACTTGTCGATCCGGCGGGCAAGCCCGGTGAGAACCTTGCCGGAACCCACTTCATAAAGCGTCGTGACGTTGTTGGCGGCGAACCACTCCACCGTCTCGCGCCAGCGAACCTGGCCCGTCACCTGCTCGACCAGAAGGCGCGCAATCTCTTCGGCGTCACTGACCGGAGCGGCCAGGACGTTGGCGATGACGGGGACGGACGGATTGTGCTTCTCAACCTTGGCAAGCGCCTCGCGCATCGCATCGGCCGCGGGCGCCATCAGGCTCGAATGGAAAGGAGCCGAAACCGGCAGCATCAGGGCGCGCTTGGCGCCCTTCTCCGACGCAAGTGCCGCAGCCTTTTCGACGGCCGCCTTCTCGCCGGAGATTACCAGCTGACCGCCACCATTGTCATTGGCGATCTGGCAGGAGCCGAGAGCGGAGGCTTCGCGGCAGATGGCATCGACATCCGCATGCTCAAGACCGATGATCGCCGCCATCGCACCCTTGCCGACGGGAACGGCCGCCTGCATGGCATTGCCGCGGATGCGCAGGAGGCGCGCCGTGTCGGCAATCGAGAAGGTTCCGGCGGCACAGAGCGCCGAATACTCGCCGAGCGAATGGCCGGCCACGAACGAGACCTTGCTCTTCAGATCGAGGCCCTTGGCTTCCAGCACACGGATCACCGCCATCGACACGGCCATCAGCGCCGGTTGGGCGTTGGCCGTCAGTGTCAGCGTTTCCTCGGGGCCGTTCCACATGACCTCGGAGAGCTTCTCGCCGAGCGCGTCGTCAACCTCGGCAAACACCGCCGCTGCTTCCGGAAACGCGTCCGCCAGATCCTTGCCCATACCGACAGCCTGGCTGCCCTGGCCCGGGAACGTGAATGCAATACTCATGGGATTGTCCCTTCCCTAGTTTTCCTCTCCATTCACATTCCTGAACGGTGAGTCAAGCGCGCAGGCCCGGCTTTGCGGGCTTCAGGCGGCCTTTTGCCCTTGATCTTCGCCAATCAAGGCGTAAGTTTGCCGCGCATCGCCGCCCTGCCCGTTCAACCTCCCCTGGGCTTGCGGCCTTCACCCTTTTCTATCGCGGGCACCCTTCGTCCTGGGTCGAGACCCGCCATCCATAAGGACCATCACGCAATGCGTTACAACACGCTTGGCCGGACCGACATCAAGGTTTCCGAAATCTGCCTGGGCACAATGACCTGGGGCTCGCAGAACTCCGAAGCCGAGGCGCACGAACAACTCGACTACGCCTTCGACAAGGGTGTGAACTTCATCGACACTGCTGAACTCTACCCAACGACGCCGCTTTCGGCCGAAACCTATGGCGATACCGAGCGCTTCATCGGCGAGTGGCTGGCCAAACGCGGCCGTCGCGACGACGTCGTGGTCGCCACCAAGGTTGCCGGCTCCGGGCGACCTTATATTCGCAATGGCGGCCCGATCACCCCCGAGGGCATCGATGAAGCGGTCGACGCCAGCCTCAAGCGGCTGAAGACGGATTACATCGACCTCTACCAGATCCATTGGCCGAACCGCGGTCACTACCATTTCCGCAATGCCTGGTCCTACGAGCCCGCCAAACAGAACAAGGCCCATGTAGCGGCCGACCTCCAGGCGATCCTCGAAAAGCTCGGTGACGTGGTGAAAGCCGGCAAGGTGCGGGCAATCGGTCTCTCGAACGACACCGCCTGGGGCACGATGAAGCTCATCGACATGGCCGAACGCCACGGCCTGCCACGCGTCGCCTCGATCCAGAACGAATACAATCTTCTCTACAGAGCCTACGACCTCGATCTCGCCGAGCTTTCGCATCACGAGGACGTAGGGCTTCTCGCCTATTCGCCGCTCGCAGCCGGCCTGTTGACCGGCAAGTACCTCGACGGCATCAGGCCGACCGGCTCGCGGCTTGCGATCAACGGCGATCTCGGCGGCCGCTTCACGCCGCACCAGGAGCCGGCCGTCGCCGGCTATGTGGCGCTGGCCCGCGAGCATGGGATCGACCCCTCGCAGCTGGCGATCGCCTTCTGCCTCTCCCGCCCGTTCATGGCTTCCGCCATCATCGGCGCAACCTCGATGGAACAGTTGAAGACGGATCTCGGTGCGGCCGGAATGACGCTGTCGCAGGACGTCATGAACGGCATTCGCCGCCTGCACCGACTCTATCCCATGCCGATCTGAGCGCGAAACAGCCCATGTCCGTGCCCCAGACGAAAGCGGAACTGCTCTTCGCCATCCAGACGGAGTTCGCCAAACTCCGCCGCGAACTCGACGGCATAGCACCGGAGCGATTCGCCGAGCCTTCGCTCGATGGGCATGCCAAGGGCACGATGATGAGTGTGGGCGACCTCGTCGCCTACCTCATCGGCTGGGGCGAACTGGTGATCAAGTGGATCGAACGGGACGAGCAAGGCCTGCCGGTCGATTTTCCGGAGACGGGATACAAGTGGAACGAACTCGGCCGGCTCGCGCAGAAATTCTATAATGACTACCAGGCGCTTCCACCCGCCGAACGCCTGTCGCGCCTCGCAGCCAGCAAGGATCGATTGGTCGCCCTGATCGAGGCGCGCGATGACCGAGCACTCTACGGTCAGCCCTGGTACGGCAAATGGCCGCTTGGCCGCATGATCCAGTTCAACACGTCCTCACCCTATGCCAATGCCCGCGGGCGTTTGCGCAAGTGGAAGAAGACCGCGGGAACTGCTTGAAAGGCAAAACCGGGCGAAAAGACCGGCCAAGCCTTGCCTTTCGCTGAAATATGCGTATAAGCGCGCTGTTCGAAATGCCCGGTCTTCTGGCTGGTGGCTGAACGGAGGGCCGGCTTCCTCGAGGGGAGCCGTTAGGATTGCAAGTCTTTCCGGCCTCCCGTGTCTCCGCTCTCGACCGTCTCGATACAACACTTTCTTGCCGGCTGCGTGTCAGCCACTAAGAACAGTCGTTGAGGCTTAGCCGCCGATGTCCGGGCTGATTAACGCAAGAAAGGTAAGCCACAATGGCTCTTTATGAACACGTATTCCTGGCCCGCCAGGACATCACGCCGCAGCAGGTCGACGGTCTCGTCGAGCAGTACAAGGGCGTCCTCGAAGCAAACGGCGGCAAGGTCGGTCGCGTCGAGAACTGGGGCCTCAAGTCCCTCACCTACCGCATCAAGAAGAACCGCAAGGCTCACTACGTTCTCATGGACATCGATGCTCCGGCAGCCGCTGTTCACGAAATCGAGCGTCAGATGCGCATCAACGAAGACGTCCTGCGCTACATGACGATCGCCGTCGAGAAGCACGAAGAAGGCCCGTCTGCCATGATGCAGAAGCGCGACCGCGACGACCGTCCGCGCCGCGATGGCGACCGTCCGGAGCGTGGCTTCGGCGACCGTGGTCCGCGTCCGGACCGTGGCGACCGCGAAGACCGCCCGCGTCGTCCGCGCGAAGACCGCGCTTAATCAAGAAACTTTAGGAGATTAAAGACAATGGCTGAAGTTTCTTCCGCTCCGGTTCGTCGCCCGTTCCACCGTCGCCGCAAGACCTGCCCCTTCTCGGGCGCAAACGCTCCGCGGATCGACTACAAGGACATCCGTCTGCTGCAGCGCTACATTTCCGAGCGCGGCAAGATCGTTCCTTCCCGCATCACGGCCGTTTCCCAGAAGAAGCAGCGCGAACTCGCCCAGGCGATCAAGCGCGCCCGCTTCCTCGGCCTGCTGCCTTACGTCGTTTCGTAACAACGGCTGACCTTCCGTTGGTCGCCTGACTCAACGGAAACCGACTCTGAGGCAAGGCGCTCCCTTTACGTGACGCCTTGCCCTCTCCCTTCCGCGTTGGGCGCGGATCGGAACCCTCGTGTGGAAACACACGGAAATCCCATGTTGGGGCTGACCCTTGGCCATCCCCTAACTGCACGAAGCAGGACAGCGACCGTGAACACCGTGAACAAGACATCGCTGCTGACCGGCGCTCTCGCCGGCGTTACCGCTGCCCTCCTGTCGATGGGCGCGAACACGCAGTCGTCGCTTACGATCGTTCTCTATGCCGCTTCGGCGCTTCCCATTCTTATTGCCGGCCTCGGCTGGGGCAATGCAGCCGCGATCACCGCCATCATCAGCGCCGGCGCGACCGCTGCCGCTCTGATTTCACCCCAGTTCGCGCTGCTGATCCTCGTCGTGACGCTCATCCCGGCCGGGTGGCTCAGCCATCTCGCCAATCTGGCGCGCCCAGCAACCGAGCTCGGCGGCCCTGATGGTGCGCTTGCCTGGTACCCGCTTTCCGACATTCTCAGCCACCTCGCCGGCCTGGTAACTGCCGGCATGATCATCGTCGGCATCATCGTCGGATATGATTCAGGCGTGTCCGACCGCATGGTCGACATTGTCATCGAGGCGGTGAAGGCCCAGGAACCCCTCTACAACCCCGACGCCGCGGCGATTGCGCAGATCAAGTCGATCTTCACGCTGGCCCTCCCGCTCATCCAGGGCGCCGTCTGGGTGGTGATGCTGTTTACCGCCTACTACATCGCCACCCGCATCGTGCAGATGTCGGGCAAGTCGTTGCGCCCGCGCGAAGACATTCCGTCGACGCTGCGCATGCACCGCAATGCGATCTTCATTTTTCTCGGCGGGCTGGTCCTGACCTTTCTGGGCGGCGCTCCGGCGACGATCGGCGCGCTCATCTGCGGAACCTTCGGCGCGGGCTTCCTGCTTGCCGGTTTCGCATCCTTCCACTTCCGCACGCGCGGCAAGTCCTGGCGGCTTCCCGTGTTGTGGATCGCATACCTGTCGGTGCTCGTGTTCACGATCCCGGCAATCTTCTTCCTCCTGACGGGACTGACCGATACGCGACGCACCATCGCGGTCACCCCGGTGGGAAAAAACTGACCTCACCAAACCTGAACTCTGAAAGGACAAGATCATGGAAGTCATTCTTCTCGAACGTATCGCAAAGCTCGGCCAGATGGGCGAAACCGTAAAGGTTCGCGACGGCTTCGCACGCAACTACCTGCTGCCGCTCGGCAAGGCACTGCGCGCCAACGCTGCCAACAAGACCCGCTTTGAAGCCGAGCGCTCGACGCTCGAAGCCCGTAACCTCGAGCGCAAGTCGGAAGCCCAGAAGGTTGCCGAGAAGCTCGAAGGCAAGTCCTTCATCATCGTGCGCTCGGCTGGCGAAACCGGCCAGCTCTACGGTTCGGTTGCTGCTCGCGACGTTATCGAAGTTCTGGCTGCCGCCGGCTTCAACATCGGCCGCAACCAGGTCGACCTGAACCACCCGATCAAGTCGATCGGCCTGCACAACGTTACGCTGCACCTGCATTCGGAAGTCGAAATCGCAGTTGAAGTCAACGTTGCCCGTTCGGCTGAAGAAGCTGAGCGCCAGTCCAAGGGCGAAAGCCTGACCTCGGCCGACGCCATCTACGGCGTTGACGAAGACGCGCTGAAGCCGGAAGACTTCTTCAACCCGGAAGCCGACTTCGACGGCGAAGAAGAATAAGCCTTACTGGCCGTTCTGATTGAGAGAGCCCGGATCCCAGGATCCGGGCTTTTTCTTTTGCGCCGACTTGGCTTCAGCTATGGGCAGGCTCGGCCACGGGCGCGGCGTTCTTGTCGACGCGCACGACGACGGAAAGACCGGGCGACAGCAGATCGGCAAGCGGTTGGCCGGGATCGACCGCGATCCGCACACCAACGCGCTGGGCGACCTTGGTGAAATTGCCGGTGGCATTATCAGGGCGGATGATGCTGAACTCGGAGCCGGCGGCCGGCGAGAAACGCTCGATATGCCCGGTCAGCATGCTCTTTTGCAGTGCATCGACGGAAATGGTCACCGGCTGGCCTGCCTTCATGCCATCGAGCTGCGTTTCCTTGAAATTCGCCAGCACCCACACGTCGTGCGGCACGACGAACAGAAGTTGCGAGCCGGGCGTGACGTATTGGCCGAGGCGTGCGCCGATCTCGCCGAGCTTGCCATCGCGGGGGGCGACGATGCGGGTGTTGTCCAGATCGATCCGCGCCAGTTCGACGGCAGCCTCGGCGCCGGCAACGGCTGCCTGAAGGCCGGCGCGGGCGCCGAGCGTCGTCGCCAGCGCCTGCCGCGAGACCTCCAGGCCGGCCTCCGCCTGATTGACGGCTGCTATCGCTTGCTCGAATGCGGCTTTCGACTGGTCCGCATCGCTGCGGGTCGAGATGCCCTTTTCCGCCAGCGGCCGGATTCTGCCCCAGGATGCCTCCGCTCTGTTGAGCGCCGCTTTCGCACTGTCCAATTGCGCTTCACTTGCGGCGATACCCGCCTTGGCCGACAACTCCTGCTGCCGTGAATTGGCAAGCGATGCCTTCTGGGCGGCAAGTGCAGCCTCAGCCTGCGCCAGCTTCTGGGCGTAGATTCGGTCATCGATCTTGACCAGCAACTGGCCGGCCTTGACCTCCTCGTAGTCGTGCACCGGAACCTCGGCGACATAACCTGACAGTTGCGGACTCATGATCGTCAGGTAGCCCCTGACATAAGCGTTTTCGGTCATCTCCACGGAACTGTGGAACGGCGGCAGCCGCCAGGCATAGAGAACCAGGGTCAGCCCGGAGAGGCCGGCGAGCAAAACGATGATTGTCGTGGGTGAGCGCAAGAATTTCAGCATGGTGGTAACTCTGTTCGTCAAGACGTGAGCGCAGCTGCGGGAGGCACAAGGCGCCCCGCAATCCGCTTGTAAAGGATATGCGCCAGCAGGCCGGCCAAGGCGCAAAGCGCGATGACCGACGCCAGCAGAAAGGCGTCGTTGTAGGCAAGAATGTTCGCCTCTCGGGTGACCTGCTGTCCAAGCAGCGCGACGCCCTCGCCGTCCAGCAGGGCCCTGTCGCCGATCACGCGGCGATAGGCGGCAGCCAGTTGACTGATGCGCTGGGCGATGAGCGGGTTCGACATCACGACCTGCTCGGCCAGTACATTGGAGTGAAACTTCTCACGCAAGGTAACGAAGCTGCCGAAGGCAGCCGTACCGATCAGGCCGCCGATGCTTTGGGTAAAGAGGAAGATGACGATGAAGCTGAGAATGTAGTTCGGCCCCTTCATCAGCGCCGCCTTGAAGCCGCTGGCCATGGCAGGCGGCAGGAAAAGCGCGGTTCCGGCGGCGATCATCGCCTGGCTCATATACATCTGCGCCGGTCGCGTCAGATTGGTCGCCTGGCTGTCGATATAGGCGCCGGCTGCCAGGAGGCTCAATGCCAGGACATGCACGAACGGTGCGTGATCCGGCTTCATGAGTGCGGCGCAGAGCATGCCGCCGGCGATCGATGCGCCAAGAATGACCCAGCAAAGCGTTGCGACCTGTTCGAACTGCAACCCGAGCAGCTGATAAAAATTTGCCGCAATCGCCGACTGCTCGGAGGCAACCAGACGGAAGACCAGCAGCACCGCGGTAAAGTGCAGGATTTCCCTGGAGGCGAGCCAGCGAACGTCGATCAGCGGCAGTTCGCGATTGAGTTCGATCAGCACCACGCCGGTCAGGGTCACGACCGCGATGGCCAGGAGCACGCCGAGCCATGGCGCCTCGAACCACCAGTATAGCCGCCCCATCGTCAGCACGATGGCAATGCAACCGAAGCCGACGGCGACCAGCAGGTAGCTGAGGATATCCGTTCGCTGGATCACCTTCGCATGCGGCACCGGCGTCAGTGGCATGAGATAAATGATTGGCAAGGCCATCAGCGCCAGCGCCATCTCGAGCGTATAGAGCGCATGCCACTGCCCATACTCGATCAGCGTCGGCGAGATCAGCCGGGTGATCGGCGCCGAGATCGTTGTGCATGTCAGCGCCAGGGCGAGTCCGACCGTCAATTTGCGCGCCGGCGGGAAGGCCTCCAGCATATAGAGGAAGCCGAGCGTCGACATGGGGGCAGCCGCAATGCCGCTGATGAAGCGAACGACGATCGCCGAATGCAGATCGGAAACAAAGACGTTCATCAACGAAACGATCACGAAGCCGAGGATGCCGATTTCGGCGAAACGGCGCAGCCCGTATTGCGCACGGATCTTGACCAGCGCGATGGACAGCGAAACATTCGGCGCCATATAGGCCGCCGAGAGCCAGGCGGCCTCGATCGAGGTGGCCGAAAGAGACCCCTGAAGCTGGGTAAGATTGGCCAGCGCCAGGTTCATGCCCAGGCCCTGGGTCAGGAACAAGAGCGCCGAACAGACCACGTAGGTCGATGACCTGGCAACACTCATCGGCTGCGGCGTGGGCGGCGTTGCAACGCTCGGCGCCGGGAAGCGGGAGACTTCGTCTGCGCCTACGGGCGCCTCCGCCTCGCCTTCGACGACGGCGGCCCTGTTGTCGTTGGCTGCAGCGCTCGCGGCGGCACTCATCACCATCATTCCTTGGCGAGCGATTGAACGTTGTCGGCGATGGTGCGGACCACCTTCAGCGCGGCCGCGACCTCGTCAGCGTCGACACCCAGCAGCACCTCTGCCCGGATCTCATCGGCAAGCCTGAGGATCTCGTCGGCGATCGTGCGGCCAAGCTCGGTCATGTGGACCTGCTTGGCCCGGCGGTCCGAGGCCTCAACCCGACGCTCGATAAAGCCCTGCTTTTCCATGCCATCCAGCAGGCGCACGATCGTCGGCGTCTCGATATCGAGTTCGTCGGCCAGTTCCCGCTGGTTCAAGCCATCCTTCTTCGTTAGCGCAAACAGCGCCCTTGCCCGTGACAGGGTCAGTCCGCGTTCCTTGACGCGGGCATCGAACACCGCCCGCAGCTTGCGATTGACCATCGCCAGGGCGTCGAACAATTCGCGATTCACGGTCGGCTGATACATAGTACCTTTTCCATATTAGTAGCATGCTAATTATATTGTGACTATCTAATCCATCCAGCGGCTCTTTTCAAGATGCCGTTTTGAGCGCAGCGGCAAACGGCGCTAGAATTGAGGCCGTCGCGGGTCGCAGCGATTCGCAGCGTCAACGTCGTTTTTCAAGCGGGCATTATTTTTCGCACTTTTGTGACGCCAGCCTGTGGATCAGTCGAACAACGGGCAAAGGCAACGGGTCGCAGCACATGGCCAGCGACTGTGGCACTGCTGCACTTGACCGGCATGGACGCAGAGATCAAACCGGGTGCACACCAGAAAAGGCAGAGACGAACGACCATGAACGACGCAGCGCGAAAGCTAGCCCCTATCGGCAAGGACCAGTCGGACCAGCACTACCGCGAGGCGCCGAACAACCTTGAAGCCGAACAGGCGCTGCTCGGCGCGATCCTCGTCAACAACGATGCGTTCTACCGCGTCTCCGACTTTCTGAAGCCGGTCCACCTGTTCGAACCGTTGCACCGCCGCATCTACGAGGTTGCCGGCGATATCATCCGCATGGGCAAGACCGCCAACCCGGTGACGATCAAGACCTTTCTCAAGGCAGACGACAAGGTCGGCGACCTGACGGTCGCGCAGTATCTCGCGCGCCTTGCCGCCGGCGCCGTCTCGATCATCAATGCGGAAGACTATGGCCGCGCCATCTATGACCTGGCGCTGCGGCGTTCGCTGATCACCATCGGCGAGGACATGGTCAACATCGCTTTCGACGCTCCGCTCGACATGCCGCCGCAGGGCCAGATCGAAGACGCGGAGCGGCGGCTATTCGAGCTTGCCGAAACCGGCCGTTACGACGGCGGCTTCCAGTCCTTCAACGACGCGGTGGCGCTTGCCATCGACATGGCCGGCCAGGCTTTCGAACGCGACGGCAGCCTGTCGGGCATTTCGACCGGCATCCTTTCGCTCGATGCCCGCATGGGCGGTCTGCAGCGCTCGGACTTGATCGTGCTTGCAGGACGCCCCGGCATGGGCAAGACCTCGCTCGCCACCAACATCGCCTACAACATCGCTGCCGCCTATGATCCGGAGGTCCAGGCCGACGGTTCGTTCAAGGCGAAGAACGGCGGCGTCGTCGGCTTCTACTCGCTCGAAATGTCATCCGAACAGCTGGCCACCCGTATCATTTCCGAGCAGACCGAGGTTTCCTCCTCGAAGATCCGCCGCGGCGACATCTCCGAAGCCGATTTCGAGAAGCTCGTCGCCTGCTCGCAGATGATGCAGAAAGTGCCGCTGTTCATCGACCAGACCGGTGGCATCTCGATTGCCCAGCTCTCAGCCCGTGCCCGCCGCCTGAAGCGCCAGCGCGGCCTTGATTGCCTGGTCGTCGACTACATCCAGCTCATGACCGGCTCGGGCAAGTCGAGCGACAACCGCGTGCAGGAAATCACCCAGATCACCACCGGCCTGAAGGCGCTCGGCAAGGAGCTGAACGTGCCGATCATCGCGCTGTCACAGCTCTCCCGTCAGGTAGAAAGCCGCGAAGACAAGCGGCCCCAGCTCTCCGACCTTCGTGAATCGGGCTCGATCGAGCAGGACGCCGACGTCGTGCTCTTCGTGTTCCGTGAAGAATATTACGTGAAGAACCTCGAGCCGCGCGACGAGTTCGACCCAAAGTACGACGAGTGGAAGATGAAGATGGAGCAGGTGAAGGGCACGGCCGACGTGATCATCGCCAAGCAGCGTCACGGACCGACCGGCACCGTCAAGCTTGCCTTCCAGTCGGAATTCACCCGCTTTACCGATCTGGCCGATCCGTCCTTCACCCAGTACGAAGAACACTGAGCAAGCTTTGGGGGCGTCTTTACGCCCCCAAAACCATTCTGAGGATGGCCACGGTGACAACGCCGGCCGCGACGGCTGCGAGCAGCGGCAGGCGCATGGCGACCAGCGCCGTGACCACGGTCGCAATCGTTTCCGCCGGCCCGGTGACCAGCGCCGTCGGCGCAATCACCGCCATCAACACGGCTGGCGGGATTGCCTCAAGGGCGCGCCTCTGCGTCTCCCCGATCGTCACGAACCGAATGAGCACCAGCCCGCCGATGCGGGTGGCGATGGTGGCAATTGCCATCGCGAGGATGGCGAGAAACGTGTGCGGATCGACTGTCATGCGTGCGCCTCCTCGCGCCGGCGGCCGAGAAGCGCGACCGCAACCCCGGCGGCGGCACCGGCAGCGATATACCAGACGCCAGGAAGGAAATGGTGCGTCAGCACCGCAGCGGCGGCACTGGCGGCCAGCACCGCTCCGGTCTCGCGCCCCTTCCAGAAGCTCATCACCAGGACGATGAAGACCGCGGGAAAGGCAAAATCGAGCCCCGTCACCTTGGGATCGCCGAGGAAGGCGCCCAGCAAGGCGCCGGTAAGGCTCGTCGTCACCCAGACGAGATAGAAGGGCACGGCCAGCCCTGCGAACCACGCAGGCGTGAGCTTGCCTTCCTTCGCCCTCATCTCCGCCATCGCCCATATCTCGTCGGCGAGCAAAAGCATCGAGGCGTATTTCGCCGGGCCTGAGAACCCTTGCAGCTTGGCGCCGAGCGACGCGCTCATCAGCACATGCCTGACATTGACGAGCAGGGCCGAAAACGCGAGTGCTGCCCAGGAGGCCGGATGCGTCCAGATATCCATGGCCACGAATTGCGAGCCACCGGCAAAAACCAGCGCACTCATCAACGTCACCTCAACCCCCGAAAGACCCTTGCCGGCAGCAACCGCGCCGAAGACAAGCCCGATCGGCATGACCGCCACGATCAGCGGCGCCATCGCCATGGCCCCGGCTCTAAAATCTGGAAGGAATCCCGTATCGCTCAATGCCCTTGTCTCCCGATCAATCATGACCGGTGCACACCTAGGCGCAGTTTAGCGGGGCGTATTGAACGAAAGTGATCATCCGGCGCGGAAGGCGCCGGGTGTCACTCCGGTTCGGGCCTTGAAGTGCCGGGTAAAATGCGCCTGATCGGCAAAGCCGCATTGATAGGCGGTATCGACCGCCGACCAGCCATGCCGCAGCAGCGTCTTTGCCGCCCGGACCCGCTTGTCGGTGAGGAAGGCATGCGGCGTAATGTGGTACTGTCGCCGGAAGGCCCGGATCAGATGGGCACGGCTGAGGCCCGCGACCTTTGCCAGTTCGTCGAGGCCAATGTCTTCGGCATAATTCTCGGTCAGATAGTCGCGCGCCCGTTGCACCGCGGACTGTTCCCTTGTTTCGACCGGCACGATGATCGAACTGCCGTGCCGTTCGAACATGGTGGCCAGGACGCCAAACATGCGTTCTTCGGCCTCCAGCGCACCCGTCGCCTGCTCCAGCGCTTTGTGTGCGTGATAGAACGATTGAGCCAGATCCGGGTCGCGCAGCATCCGTTTCGAGAATGAGGGCGTTCCCTTGAACGGGCGCCCGGTGACGTCTTCCAGGATATTCACCAGAAGCTCGGTGCTCGGATAGACCATGCGGTAGCGATAACCGCCGCCGCCCGGGTGGCCGTCGTGGATCTCGTCCGGGTTGATGAGGTAGAAGTCGCCGGGTCCCGCCTGCGACCGTTCGCCCCTGATCTTGCTGATCTGCGAGCCCGCCTCGATCGCGCCGATACTGAACGTGTCATGCGCGTGCGGTGCAAACTCATGCGTGATGAAAGTCGCGGTCAGACACTCCATGCCGTCGAATCGGGTGTCCCGCCAGAATCGGGTCCGCTCCGCGCCTTCCAGCGGCATGACATCAAGGGCTTGTTCCTGCGAGATCGTATGCATGCAACGATCCTAGCGTCCGCAACGACAAGCGTCTTGCATAAAAGTGCTCTTCGCTCCTGCCTGCGACCCGAATGCCGCCATGCGGCAGGACGGCATTTGCGGGCAAGCGTGGTTGACTGTATTGCTTTTTGATCGTCCACGCAGAGTGCCAGGCATGCTCAGTCCAGAATTTCTCTCCGCCTCCAACCGGCTCACGATCGATCTCAATGCATTGGCAGACAACTGGCGCTCGATGAATGCCCGCTCGGGCAAGGCACGTGCCGCCGCGGTGCTGAAGGCCGATGCCTACGGCCTTGGGATCGTTGAGGCAGCACCTGCGCTTTATGCCGCAGGCGCCCGCGATTTCTTCGTTGCCAATGCCGAGGAAGGCGCCGACCTGCGGCCGCTGGTGCCCGAAGCCCGGATCTACATCCTGGCCGGCATGTGGCCCGGCAACGAGCCGCTGTTCTTCGACAACGATCTGGTGCCGGTGATCAACTCCGAGGAACAGCTGGCCGTTTTCATGGCCGCACTGTCCGAGCGTGGCGACCATCCTTGCGTGCTGCATGTCGATACCGGCATGAATCGGCTGGGGCTGACGGTCGAGGAAGCCGTTGCTCTTGCCAACGATCCGGCGCGCCCTGCCAGCTTTTCCCCCGTCCTGATCATGAGCCACCTCGCCTGTGCCGACGACCCGGGCAACCCGCTCAACGACTACCAGCTTCGGCGCTTCCGCGAAGCGACGGGCGCATTCGAAGGGGTCGACGCAAGCCTTGCCAACTCCGGCGGCGTCTTCCTCGGCAATGATTATCATTTCGAACTGACGCGCCCTGGGATCGCCGTCTACGGCGGCGAAGCGGTCAATGACGTTGTCAATCCGATGAAACCGGTGGTGACGGCTGAAGCCCGGATCATTCAGGTGCGCACCGTCGTCTCCGGCGGCCACGCGAGTTACGGAGCGTCCGCCCGTTTCAACCGCGACAGTCGCATCGCGACCGTTGCTGTCGGTTATGCAGACGGCTACCACCGGTCCGTCTCGGGTGGTGGCGTGACCCTCAGGCAAGCGACGCCTTCGGGCGCCTTCGGCTTCCTGCACGGACAGAAGGTGCCGCATGTCGGCCGGGTGACAATGGACCTCAGCCTCTTCGACGTCACCGACCTTCCGGAAAACGCGGTTCGCCCCGGCGACTACATCGAGTTGTTCGGTCGGCATATCGCCGTGGACGATGTGGCGCGCGCCGGCGGCACAATCGGCTATGAGATGCTGACGAGCCTCGGCCGCCGCTACGAACGTCACTATGTCGGTGCGGTCTGAGGCGGCTTTCCCGCTCCTTTACAGTCTGTCGCCGAAAATCACCTTTTGTTCCGCGTTTCGCGGCATTATGTGGAGGCGAAAGTGATTCTCCGATCACCGGTCGCATCGCCATTGGCGATGCGCTGAAGTCTCCGCACCGTGAAAGTCATATCCGATGGCGAAAGCCCGCACCCAATTCGTCTGCCAGAACTGCGGCACCATCCATACCCGCTGGGCCGGCAAATGCGAGGGCTGCGGCGAATGGAACACGATCATCGAAGACGACCCGACTGCCGGCATCGGCGGCGGCCCTTCGCGTGCACCGAAAAAGGGGCGTCCCGTCGCGCTCACCACGCTATCAGGCGAGATCGAGGATGCTCCGCGCATCCAGACCGGCATATCCGAGCTTGATCGCGCCACCGGCGGCGGCTTCGTTCGCGGCTCCGCCCTGCTCATCGGCGGTGATCCAGGCATCGGCAAGTCGACAGTGCTGATGCAGGCGGCTGCCGCCCTTGCCCGACAGAAGCACCGCGTCATCTACGTCTCCGGTGAAGAGGCCGTGGCCCAGGTGCGCCTGCGCGCCCAGCGGCTCGGTGCCGCCGACAGCGACGTTTTGCTCGCGGCCGAAACCAATGTCGAGGATATTCTCGCGACGCTTGCCGAGGGCAAGCGTCCCGACCTCGTCATCATCGACTCGATCCAGACGCTCTGGAGCGACATCGTCGATTCGGCCCCCGGCACGGTCACGCAGGTGCGCACCGGCGTGCAGGCGATGATCCGCTTTGCCAAGCAGACGGGTACCGCCGTCGTGCTCGTCGGCCACGTCACCAAGGAAGGCCAGATCGCCGGTCCCCGCGTTGTCGAGCACATGGTCGACGCCGTGCTCTATTTCGAAGGCGATCGCGGCCATCACTACCGGATCCTGCGAACAGTGAAGAACCGCTTCGGACCAACGGACGAGATCGGCGTCTTCGAGATGTCGGACAAGGGCCTGCGCGAGGTCGCAAACCCGTCGGAACTGTTCCTCGGCGAGCGCAACGAGAAATCGCCGGGGGCTGCCGTCTTTGCCGGAATGGAGGGCACGCGGCCGATCCTGGTCGAAGTGCAGGCGCTGGTGGCGCCGACCTCGCTTGGCACGCCGCGCCGCGCCATCGTCGGCTGGGACTCGGCTCGCCTTTCCATGATCCTTGCCGTGCTTGAAGCCCATTGCGGCGTCAGGCTCGGCCAGCACGATGTCTACCTGAACATCGCCGGTGGCTACCGGATTTCCGAACCTGCCGCCGACCTGGCTGTGGCTTCCGCACTGGTTTCGTCGCTTGCCGGGCTTGCCCTTCCGGCTGATTGCGTCTATTTCGGCGAAGTCAGCTTGTCGGGCGCCATCCGGCCGGTTGCGCATACCGCTCAACGCCTCAAGGAAGCCGAGAAACTCGGTTTCTCGCAGGCTGTTCTGCCGGCTGCCTCGACCGAATTGCCGAAGAATGGCAATGGCCGGTGGAGCGAGCTGGAAAGCCTGCCGGATCTGGTGGCGCGCATCGCGGGATCGCGAAACGCGCTGAGACCGGTAGAGGACGCAGATTGAAGGTGCGGGTGCTGCAAGCGGCTCCACGAGGCGGTTTCTGAGCAGGCTCACAACAATGCCCTGGATATCAGGCAGGGCCGACGGCGGATAGGCTTGAGGAGACCCGGACGAACCGGGTTCGGAGTAAGGACAAAATGCCCATTACAATTCTCGACGGTATCGTTCTCGGCGTCGCGCTGTTTTCAGCAATCCTGGCCATGGTCCGAGGCTTCTCGCGCGAGGTCCTGTCGGTTGCGAGCTGGGTGGGCGCTGCGGCAGCGGCCTACTTCCTCTACCCGCACCTCCTGCCCTATGCCAAGCAGTACACCAGCAGCGACACGGTCGCGCTGATCGGCTCGGCGGCAGTGATCTTCCTGGTCGCGCTCATCATCATTTCCTTCATCACCATGCGGATTGCCGATTTCATCATCGACAGCCGCATCGGCGCGCTTGACCGCACGCTTGGCTTTCTCTTCGGTGCCGCACGCGGCATCCTGCTCGTGGTCGTCGCCATGCTGTTCTTCAACTGGCTGGTCGCTCCGCAGCAGCAGCCGGGCTGGGTTACGCAGGCGAAGTCCAAGCCGCTGCTCGACAATCTCGGCAACAAGCTGATTGCGCTCCTGCCCGAAGAAGCCGACGCCACCATCCTCGACCGCCTGCGCGGCAAGGACACGACCGGCGAAGGCGAAGGCGAGGCGCCGGCTGGAACGCCCGGACAGGCACCGTCGGGTTCGCCCGACCAGGCGCCGGTTGACGACGCCCCGGCCACCAACGGCTGAGACATGGAAAAACTGCCGACAAAGCCCGCTGCGCGGGCTTTGTCCTTTTGGGAATAACGCTTGTGTCCGTTTTCAGCTAATATCGCTTGAAGACGGCGGGCCTGATCACGATATGCGCACCGGCACGGAGCAAAGGCGACTGTGATGACCGATCTGAGATCCAAGGAAATCCATGACGAAATCGATGGTGATACCCTGCACGAAGAGTGCGGCGTGTTCGGCATCCTGGGGCATCCGGATGCCGCCGCGCTGACGGCGCTCGGCCTGCACGCGCTCCAGCATCGCGGCCAGGAGGCCGCCGGTATCGTCACCTTCGACGGCAAGCAGTTCTGCACGGAAAAGCGCATGGGCCTTGTCGGCGACCACTACACCGACCCCGCGACCCTGGCAAAGCTCCCGGGCTTCATGTCCATCGGCCACACGCGCTACTCGACAACAGGCGAAGTGGCGCTGCGCAACGTCCAGCCGCTGTTTGCCGAGCTGCATGAAGGCGGCATCGCGATCGCCCATAACGGCAACTTCACCAACGGCCTGACGCTGCGCCGCCAGATCATCTCGGATGGTGCCATCTGTCAGTCGACCTCCGATACCGAAGTCGTCCTTCACCTCATCGCCCGCTCGAAGCACGCTTCGACCACCGACCGCTTCGCGGATGCGATTGCGCAGGTCGAAGGTGGCTACTCGATGCTGGCGCTGACCCGCACCAAGCTGATTGCCGCCCGTGACCCGCACGGCATCCGTCCGCTCGTCATGGGCGAACTCGATGGCAAGCCGATCTTCTGCTCGGAAACCTGCGCACTCGATATCATCGGCGCCAAGTTCGTGCGCGACGTCGAGAATGGCGAAATCATCATCTGCGAGATCCAGGCCGACGGCTCGATCTCGATCGATGCCCGCAAGCCTGTCGCCCCGCAACCGGAGCGGCTCTGCCTGTTCGAATACGTCTACTTCGCCCGTCCGGATTCCGTCGTCGGCGGCCGCAACGTCTATGTCGCGCGCAAGAACATGGGCCAGAATCTTGCCAAGGAAGCGCCTGTCGAAGCCGATGTCGTCGTGCCGGTTCCCGATGGCGGCACGCCCGCTGCGATCGGCTACGCGCAGCAGAGCGGCATCCCCTTCGAACTTGGCATCATCCGCAACCATTATGTCGGGCGCACCTTCATCGAGCCGACGCAGCAGATCCGCGCCTTCGGCGTCAAGCTGAAGCACTCGGCCAACCGTGCGATGATCGAGGGCAAGCGCGTCGTGCTCGTCGACGATTCGATCGTTCGCGGCACCACCTCGGTCAAGATCGTGCAGATGATCCGCGATGCCGGCGCACGCGAAGTGCATGTGCGCGTTGCCAGCCCGATGATCTTCCACCCCGATTTCTACGGCATCGACACACCGGATCGCGACAAGCTGCTCGCCAACCAGCATGCCGACCTCGCTTCCATGTGCCGCTTCATCGGTGCGGATTCGCTCGAATTCCTGTCGATCGACGGCCTTTACGAAGCTGTCGGCGGCGAAAAGCGCGATCCGAAGGCACCGCAGTTCACCGATCACTATTTCACCGGGGACTATCCGACCCGCCTTCTCGACCAGGAAGGCGCCAGCAATGTCCGCAAACTCTCGGTTCTCGCCAGCAACGGATAATCAGACAATAAAATGACGATCAATTTGAAAGACCGGGTCGCCGTCGTCACCGGCGCATCGCGCGGTATTGGCTATTTCACGGCCCTCGAACTCGCCAAGGCTGGCGCCCATGTCGTCGCCTGCGCCCGCACCGTCGGCGGCCTCGAAGAGCTTGATGACGCGATCAAGGCGGTTGGCGGCTCGGCCACTCTCGTTCCCTTCGACCTTGCCGACATGGCCGCAATCGACAAGCTCGGCGGCGCCATCAACGAGCGCTGGGGCAAGCTCGACATCATGGTCGCCAATGCCGGCGTGCTCGGCACCATCTCGCCGATCGGCCATGTCGAGGCCAAGGTGTTCGACAAGGTCATGACCATCAACGTCAACGCGACCTGGCGGCTGATCCGCACGCTCGAGCCGTTGCTGATCAAGTCCGATGCCGGACGTGCGCTCATTCTTTCCTCAAGCGCTGCCCACAAGTGCAAGCCGTTCTGGGGACCCTACTCCGCCTCCAAGGCCGCCGTCGAGGCGCTCGCGCGCACCTGGGCCGCAGAGACGCAGCGGCTGCCGCTGCGCATCCTCAGCGTCGATCCGGGCGCCACCCGCACCGCCATGCGCGCACAGGCGATGCCTGGAGAGGACCCGGAAACCGTGCCGCATCCGTCCGAAGTGGCGGCTCAGCTTCTGCCGCTGATCGGCCCAGACCAGACCGAAACCGGCAAGCTCTATATCGTTCGCGAAAACAAGATCGTCGACTACCGCCTGCCGGAGTAGCGGCTGCCACAAACCCGGAATCAAAAAGGCCACCGTGTTTCCACGGTGGCCTTTTTGTTTGTGCGGCCGCTCAGGCTTAGTCCTTGTCGCCCGGCAGTCCGTCACCGCCGTGGGCGGGATGGGCGGGCCAGTCGCCGCCATACTTGCGCTGCCACGAGCGCGCGCCGAACGGCAGCGTGATCAGATAACCAAGAGCGGTCACCGCCATCGTCTCCCATGTGTAGGTCATCAGCGTCGCGACATAGAACACGACGACGAGAATGACCGGCAGCACGAGATCGCGGCGCACGCGGCTTTCCGACTTGCCCGACCAGACCGGCAGACGGCTGACGAGCAGGAAGGCAATCAGCACGGTGTAACCCGATGCGATCAGCGCCATGGTGCGTTCAGGCGCCAGGCCAAGCAGGCCGAGATAGACCGGCAGCAGCACCAGCATGGCGCCTGCCGGTGCCGGCACGCCGACAAAGTACTCCGACTGCCACGCCGCCTTGGACTGGCGCTCGGCCATGACATTGAACCGCGCCAGCCGCAGGCCGCAGGCGATCGCGTAGACCAACGCCGCGATCCAGCCGATCGAGCGGGCCTGATCGAGGATGAAGACGTAGAGAACCAGCGCCGGTGCAACGCCGAAGTTGATGATATCGGCAAGCGAATCCATCTGGCCGCCGAAATTCGACGTCGCCTTCAAAAGACGGGCGACGCGGCCGTCGATGCCGTCGAGAAAGGCGGCAAGCAACACCATGGCGACGGCGAGTTCGATGCGGTTTTCAAACGCAAGCCTGATGCCGGAGAGACCCGCGCAGATCGCGAGCACGGTGATCATGTTCGGGATCATCAGGCGCAGCGGTATCTCGCGCAGCCGCGGGCCGCGGCCGGTGTCGTTGGAACCATTCGCCTCGTCCGCCACTTTCGGCGGTTCGGCTGGGTTTTCCTGTTGAGGACCTTCCATAGGGGCTCCTTTAAGCGCGACGGCTGATGACCGGGCCCTTGGACGAGCCGAATTCGGCCAGCACGGTTTCACCGGCAATCGCGGTCTGGCCGAGGCTGACGCGCGGTTCGACACCTTCCGGCAGGAAGACGTCAAGGCGCGAGCCGAACCGGATGAGGCCAAAACGCTCGCCGGCGTCGAGCGAGGCGTTTTCATACTTCCAGCACATGATGCGGCGGGCAACGAGGCCGGCGATCTGCACCACGCCGATGGCGCCGTGCTTCGTCTGTATGACGAGACCGTTGCGTTCATTCTCGTGGCTGGCCTTGTCGAGCTCGGCGTTGACGAACTTGCCGGCGCGATAGGCGATGCGGCTGATGCTGCCGGCCATCGGCGCACGGTTCACATGGCAGTTGAAGACATTCATGAAGACAGAGATGCGCAGCATCGGCTCTGAACCGAGACCCAGTTCTTCCGGCGGCGTCACCATGGCGATCGACGACACGCGGCCATCGGCCGGGCTGATCACCAGATCGTCGTCGATCGGCGTCATGCGCTCGGGATCACGGAAGAAATAGGCGCACCAGGCGGTGAGCAGGAAGCCGATCCACATCAACGGCTCCCACAGGAAGCCCAGCGCCAGCGACACGACGAAGAAGATCGCGATGAAGCGATAGCCTTCCTTGTGCACCGGGACCAGCGTGTTGCGCACCGTATTGACCAAGCTCATGAACTCTACTCCAGATTTGCTGTGGAACGTGACCTAGCGCGAAATGCCGCCTACGGCAACGCCGCCCGCCCGACAGCGACAATACGCGTCGTGATCAGCCAATGGGCATGCCGTCATAAGGCCGGCTCGCCACGCGTGACGATGCCCAGATCATCGCTCTCGCGTACACGCTTCAATTGTTCTTCCGCCTGGGTCGCCTCACGCTGGCGGCTCCACATGGAAGCATAAAGTCCGCTGCGATCGATCAGTTCCCCGTGCGTGCCTCGCTCGGCGATGACGCCATCCTTCAGCACGATGATCTCGTCGGCATTGATCACCGTCGAAAGCCGATGAGCGATGACCAGAGTCGTGCGGTTGCGCGATACGACATCGAGCGCCGACTGGATTTCTTGTTCGGTGCGGGTGTCGAGCGCCGAGGTTGCCTCATCGAGAATGAGGATCGGCGGCGCCTTCAGGATCGTACGGGCGATGGCGACACGCTGTTTTTCGCCACCGGAAAGCTTCAAGCCCCGTTCGCCGACCATTGCCTGGAAGCCTTCGGGAAGCGATTGGATGAAGGTGGCGATCTGTGCCGCCTCGGCCGCAGCCACGACCTCCTCCTCGGTCGCCGAAACGCGCCCGTAGCGAATATTGTAGGCGATGGTGTCGTTGAACAGTACCGTATCCTGCGGCACCATGCCGATGACCGCACGCAGGCTCTTCTGCGTCACATCGCGCACATCCTGCCCGTCGACGGTGATCGTGCCCTGCTGCACGTCGTAGAAGCGATAGAGAAGTCGCGACAGCGTTGATTTGCCGGCGCCCGAAGGGCCGACGACGGCAACGGTCTTGCCGGCCGGAACCTCGAACGAAATGCCCTTGAGGATCGGCCGCTTCGGATCATAGGCGAAGTGAACGTCGTTGAAGGCGATTGCCCCGTTGGCAATGGCAAGCTGACGCGCATCCGTGCGGTCGACCACTTCGGCTTCCACGTCGAGCAGATCGAACATGTGTTCGATGTCGGTCAGGCCCTGACGGATCTCGCGATAGACGAAACCGATGAAATTGAGCGGAATGGCCAGCTGGATCAGCATGGCGTTGATGAAGACGAAGTCGCCGAGGGTCTGTTCACCGCGCTGCACCGCAAGCGCGGACATGATCATCATGACGGCGGTGCCCGCACCAAAGATCATCGCCTGGCCGAAGTTGAGCCAGCCGAGCGAGGTCCAGACCTGGGTCGCGGCCTTCTCATAGCGCTCCATCGATCTGTCGAAGCGTTTGGCTTCCATCTCTTCGTTGCCGAAATATTTGACGGTCTCGAAGTTCAGGAGCGAGTCGATCGCCTTGGTATTGGCGTCGGTGTCGCTGTCGTTCATCGAGCGACGGATGGCGATGCGCCAGTCGCTCGCCTTGACGGTGAACCAGATATAGAGACAGACGGTGATGCCAGTGACCAGCAGGTAGCTGAAACCGTAGCCCCACCAGAAGATCACCGCGGTCAGCAGGAATTCGATCAGCGTCGGAACGCTGTTCAGGATGGTGAAGCGAACGATCGTTTCGATGCCCTTGGTGCCGCGCTCGATCACCCGGGACAGGCCGCCGGTGCGCCGCTCCAGATGGAAGCGCAACGACAGCTGGTGCATGTGCACGAAGGTCTTGTAGGCCAGTTGCCGGACCGCATGCTGGCCGACGCTGGCAAACAGCGCGTCACGCAGCTGGTTGAGCCCCGCCTGCAGCAGGCGCGCGAGGTTATAGGCAAGCACGAGCATGACCGCGCCGCCGAGGAACTGCGGCAGAAAGCCCAGCGCATCCGGCTTGTTGTTCAGCGCATCCGTCGCCCATTTGAAGAAATAGGGAACGAGGATCAGCACCACCTTGGCAATCACCAGAATGATCGTCGCCCAGACGACCCGCAGCTTCAGATCGGCTCTATCCGAAGGCCACATATAGGGCCACAGGTTGACGATGGTCCGAAACGGGTTGCTCGTATCGGCGGAAATCGTCTTCGTCTGGTTCGCAGGTGCCACGTCTTGATCCGCTTTCACTCATTCGCTCACGCTGACGGACTGTCGGTCCATCATCGCCGCGCAATTATGGCTTGGCGCCCTAACCTTGGAAAAGGTCATCGGGCCCCATCGTCGCCATCCAATGAAAAGCGGCGCCTCGTTGAAGGCGCCGCCTTGGTTGACAGATAGGTCTGCGTCGACACCACGGCAATGCAACGGGTATCGATGATCAGCCTATTGTTCGTGTTTCATGTGCTTCTTGTGAATTTCCCGTGACTCTTCGTCGGAAAGTGCCTGGTCAGGAACGCCGAAGACCTGACCCGGACGGATCCGATCGGGATTTTCGATCTGTTCCTGGTTGGCGAGGTAGATCGTGGTGTAGCGAACGCCCGCACCATAGACGCGCCGCGAGATCTGCCAGAGCGTATCGCCGCGGCGGATGATGACGGAGTTCTTGCTTTCCTTCAGCGGCGCCTGCTCCACCGTTTCCGGCTGGGCCGGGCTTTCCGTGGTAGCCATCGAAGGCTGCGCAGCCGCGACGTCATTGGCAATCGAGCTACCGGCACCCTTGACCTTCGACGCACCGGAAGCCTCGGCGACCTCGCCCGACACGGCCGGTTCGGCCGCGGCGGTCACCGCCGGCGTTGCGCTGCCGCGCTCGGCGAGGATGGCGCCGACCGATGCCTCGACCTTGCCAAGTGCCGCTGCGACACTCGGGGCATCCTGCGGAGCATCCTTCAGCACGGCCAGCGCGTCGGCTGCAGCCTTCGCCGTCCGGGCGACTTCATCAGCCAACGCCTGATCGGAATTGTCAGTGAGCCTGAAATCGGCCAGCGACTTCAGGGCAAATTCGCTTGCAGAACGGGCTGCAGCCAGCTGCTCGCCCGTCGGCACCTTGCCGTCGGCGAACAGCCCCTTCAAGAGCGCGAGCGCCTTGCCGGCCTCCGCTCGCAAGCCATCGAGCCCGGCCGTTGCGGCGGCCGAAACCGGACCGGCAACGGCTGCGACTTGGGCACCTGCCGGCCGGTCAAACGGTACGGATGCGCGCATTACAACCTTGCTTGCATCTTCGCTCAGCATGTCGGCGCGTATGATGTGGCTGCCAACCGAAAGCTCGATCTGGCCGTCGACGACAAAGTGGCCTTTGTCGTCGGCCTTCATTTCACCGAGCAGTTTGTCGTCTGCATAGATGCGAACCAGAGCGCCGGGCTTCGCACTACCGGCGACGAACATCTTCGCGCCTTCGATCTCGACGGCGGTCACCTGCAGCCCCGCGGCCCCACTCGGCTTTGCCGTGTTGGCGCTAGCATCGTTCGTCGTTTGCGGCGTTGCCGACGCCACGTCGGCAGGTGTCGCGGCAGCCGGCTGCGAGGCGGGCGTGTCGGTCGTCTGCGTGGCACTCCCAAGAGCGTCGGGCGTGGTGAGCAGGCGGCTGGCTTCGCCTGGCTTGGAGACCATGGCAAGCAGTTGGCCGGTCGCATCCTTCGGTACGGAAACCGTCGCGACCTCTTGCGAAGTCTTGGCAACGCCGTCTTCTCCGACGGCGCGCAAGGTCAGCTGGTAGTCGCCGGCCGGAAGCGGCGTGTCAAAGACGGCGGCAAAGTCGCCGGTCACGCCGACGTCGGCCGTTCCGACGACGGTGGTGCCGTTGAGAATCTCGAGCTTGGAGCCTGGTGCGGCATGGCCGGCAACAACGGTCGATCCATCAGGCTCGACGCGCAGAACGTCAAAACCGGGAATGGACGCGTCCATGGCGGGAGGCTTCACTTCAGCAGTGCTTGCGACCGGTTGCGGCTCCGCCACCTTTGCGGCGTCATCGGACTTCGCGGCAGTCTCGGTGCTTGCGGCCGGAGTGGGCTGAGGTCCTCCGGTCGACGATGCCGCGTCACCGGTTTGGGCCGGAGCACTTGCCGTGCCATCGGCTGACGCTTCCTTGCCGCCACGCAAATTCGGTTGAACTACAAAAACCATCAACGCTGTTGCTGCCGCAAGGACAGTAAGGGCCACCCAGCCGGCCTTGTTCTTGATCATGCCACTCTCCACAGGAGCGGAGCTAAGCTCCGCGCATGCCCTCTCATCGGCCTAAGGCGCGGGGCTTGCGCAATCATTATAGCGCAACTGCGAGCTACCCGCCCAATTTCTTCAATCGATCCCTGAAATTGCTAGCGATTCCTAGTGTAGCAGACAAGAAGCCGCCCCTTCCGCAAGTGCCGTGAACTAAGCTTTCCCCTCATTTTTCTTGACCCTTGCTGCGCTGCAATGTTTTTTGACCGGATGAACACTGAAACAGGTACGATTCGATCCATCTGCGTCTACTGCGGCTCACAGCCCGGACGCGACCCGATTTACATGGAAGCCGGCCGCGCGCTCGGCCGCTCGATCGCCGACCATGGCCTCAGGCTGGTCTATGGCGGCGGCACCCGGGGCATCATGGGAGCGGTCGCAAGCGGCGTGCTTTCCAATGGCGGCGAGGTCACCGGCATCATCCCCGAGTTCCTGATGGACAAGGAAGCGACACGCCATTCGCTCGGCCAGCTCAACGAACTGATCGTCACGGCCGACATGCACGAGCGCAAGCACACCATGTTCGAGCGGGCCGATGCGTTCGTGGCACTGCCGGGCGGTATCGGCACGCTTGAAGAGATTGTCGAGATCATGACCTGGGCGCAGCTCGGGCGTCACCGCAAGCCGATGGTCTTCGGTAACATGAACGATTTCTGGAAGCCGATGCTGGACCTCTTGCAGCATATGCGCGACGAAGGCTTCGTGCACACCGCCCACCTCGTCCAGCCGCTCGTCGTCGAGCGGGCCGAGGACATCGTGCCGGCAATTCTCGCCGCGGCTGGCGGTGCAAACGGTCGCGAAGGCGAAGCCGAGATAATCTCTCGCCTCTAGGCCCAGACTATCTCCCCTAAAACCAAAAAGGCGCGCCTGCCGGGCGCGCCTTTTTTATGCTTACAGCAATCGCTTATTCAGCTGGGCTGACCTGTTCGGCCCGACGGGCCCGGCTCTGTGCCAGCATGGCGCCGGAATAGATGACGAGGGCTGCCCAGATCAGCGCGAAGGCGATCAGCTTTGCAGTTCCAAAGGGCTCGTGGAAGACGAAGACGGCGATCAGGAAGATCATCGTCGGCGCAATGTATTGCATGATGCCGATGGTCGACAGCCGCAGCAGCTTGGCGCCGTTGGCATAGATCATCAGCGGAATGGCGGTGACGATGCCGCAGGACAACAGCCACAGCACGTCCGTCATGCCGGTATCGCCGAAATGCCCCTGGCCGGTCGTTTCGAGCCAGATGATGTAGCCGATCGCCGGAATGCTGAGCAGCAGAACCTCGAGGAAGAAGCCCTGGTTCGGCCCGATCGGCAACGTCTTGCGGAAGAAGGCGTAGAAGCCCCAGGAGAGGCAGAGCCCGATCGACACCCAGGGCAGACCTCCGGCATCGAAGGCGAGAACGGCAACGGCGGCTGCCGCCAGCGCGATCGCCACCATCTGTGCCGGGCTCGGCTTTTCCTTCAGAAGCAGAGCACCGAGGAAAATCGAAAACAGCGGATTGATGTAGTAGCCGAGCGCGGTCTCGATCGCCCGGCCCGCACCGATCGCCCAGACATAAATGCCCCAGTTGATGGTGATGAGCACGGCTGTCAGCGCCGCCATGCGCAGCATCCTCGGCGAGCGAAGCGCGACCTTGACGTCTTCCGTGCGCCCGAGCCAGACGAGCACGAGACCTGCGAGCGGAACCGACCAGACGATACGGTGCGCCACCACTTCCGGCGCCGGGATATGGGCGATCGCCTTCATGAAGAAGGGCAGGAATCCCCAGAGCAGATAGGCCGTCAGCGCAAAGGCGAAGCCTTGAGCGGAATCGGTGTTTTCTGCGGGTACTTTCGCGTTCGGCTCGGCCATGGTGTTTTTCCTGGTGTATTCGCCGGAGGCTATCGTGGCGTTGACGCCCGCTCCGGTCGCAATCGAAGGCGTAGCCTCAGCGACTAACGAACCCTTCCATAGGGCGTCGTACTCCAATGACCCTCAATGCACCAATTCATTTCCGTGAACGGATGGTGAATTTTGCTCATACTTTGGGCAGGAGCGGGCCGCCATCAACGCCCCCTTGCCCTTTTTACTCGGAACGACGCGCTATTCGGCGGCGATCAGCCCGACATGATCACGGTTCTTCAGGAGCTTGAAGATGATACTGTCCATTAGCGCCTGGAACGAGGCGTCGATGATGTTGTCGGAGACCCCCACCGTCCACCAGCGCGCGCCCGTGCCATCGGTCGATTCGATCAGAACGCGGGTGATCGCCTCGGTCCCGCCGTTGAGGATACGAACCTTGTAGTCCGCAAGCTCGAGGTCCTCGATTTCGGACTGGTACTTGCCGAGATCCTTGCGCAGCGCCAGGTCGAGCGCGTTGACCGGGCCGTGGCCCTCGGCAACCGACATCATGGTCTCGCCATCGACAATGACCCGGACCACCGCTTCCGATACGGTCTTCAGGTGGCCGTTGGCGTCGAAGCGACGTTCGACCATCACCCGGAAACTTTCGACGTGGAAGAAATCCGGCACCGTTCCAAGGATGCGGCTTGCCAGCAGTGCGAAGCTCGCGTCGGCACCTTCATAGGCATAGCCGGTCGCCTCGCGTTCCTTGACGATCGCGATCAGCTTGTCGAGCTTGGGATCGTCCTTGCTCACAACGATGCCGCGGCGCTTCAGCGCATTGATGAAGTTCGCCTTGCCGCCCTGGTCCGACACCATGACCTTGCGCAGATTGCCGACGATTTCGGGAGCAATATGCTCATAGGTGCGCGGATCCTTCAGGAGCGCCGAGGCATGAATGCCGGCCTTGGTGGCGAACGCCGAGGCACCAACATAGGGCGCCTGCATGTCAGGCGAACGGTTCAACAGCTCATCGAAGGCATGCGAGAGCTTGGTCAGCTCCAACAGACGGTCGGCATCGATCGCCGTTTCGAACCGGCCCGAATAGATTTCCTTCAGCGCCAAGGTCGGGATCAGCGTCACCAGATTGGCGTTGCCGCAGCGCTCGCCAATGCCGTTCAGCGTCCCCTGGATCTGGCGGACGCCGGCCTCGACGGCTGCAAGCGAATTGGCAATCGCCTGGCCCGTGTCGTTATGGGCGTGGATGCCGAGATTGGCGCCGGGCACGCCAGCCGCGATGACAGCCGAGACGATCTCGCGCACTTCATGCGGCTGCGTACCGCCATTGGTATCGCACAGCACGATCCAGCGCGCACCCGCTTCGAAGGCTGCCTTGGCGCAGGCGAGTGCATAGGCGGGGTTCGCCTTGTAGCCGTCGAAGAAATGCTCGCAGTCGACCATCGCCTCGCGGCCGGCCCCGACGACGGCTGCGACCGACAGGCTGATGTTGTCGAGATTTTCCTCGTTGGTACAGCCGAGCGCCACGGCCACGTGATAATCCCAGCTCTTGGCCACGAGACAGATCGCATCGCTCTTTGCTTCGAGCAGGGCGGCAAGGCCCGGATCGTTCGAGGCGGAAACGCCGGCGCGCTTGGTCATGCCGAAGGCGACGAAGGACGCCTTCTTCGTGCGACGGCGCTTGAAGAACTCGGTGTCGGTTGGGTTCGCCCCGGGATAACCGCCTTCGACATAGTCCATGCCGAAATCGTCGAGCAATGCGCTAATCGCGATCTTGTCCTCGACGGAAAAGTCGATGCCGGGCGTCTGTTGCCCGTCCCGTAGCGTCGTGTCGAAGAGATAGATGCGTTCCCTGGTCATGGCTCGTTTCCAATAATGCTCAGTCGTTACTCGGTCTTGCCTGCATATGTGTCCGTCGCGCGGATCAGCCGGTCGAGGATACCGGGCTCGGAATAGGCGTGCCCTGCCCCCTCGATCAGGTGGAACTCGGCTTCCGGCCAGGCCTTGTGCAATTGCCAGGCATATTTGGCCGGGCATGGCATGTCGTAGCGTCCCTGGATGATGACGCCGGGGATGCCGTGCAGGCGATGGGCGTCGCGCAGCAATTGGCCATCTTCCAGCCAGCCGGCATTGACGAAGAAGTGGTTCTCGATGCGGGCGAAGGCATCGGCGAACTCGTCCTCCTCGAAGCGGCCGCTGGTCGACAGTTCCGGAAGCAGCGTAATCGTCTCGCCTTCCCAGATGCTCCAGCTCTTGGCCGCCGCAAGCCGCGTCGCCCTGTTATCGCTGGTCAGACGCCGGTGGTAGGCATGCATCATCTCGTGGCGCTCGTTCTCCGGGATCGGCGCGATGAAGCGCTCCCATTTGTCCGGAAACATTTCCGAGACACCGAACTGATAGTACCAGTCGAGCTCTGCCTTGGTGAGTGTATAGATCCCGCGCAGCACCAGTTCGGTGACGCGCTCGGGGTGCTTCTCCGCATAGGCGAGCGCCAGCGTCGATCCCCAGGAGCCGCCGAACACCAGCCACCTCTCAACGCCGGCGATCTGACGCAGACGTTCGATATCGGCGACGAGGTGCCACGTGGTATTGGCTTCGATCTCCGCATGCGGCGTCGACTTGCCACAACCGCGCTGGTCGAACAGCGTCACGTCGTAGAGCACCGGGTCGAACAGCCGGCGATGGTTCGGCGAGATCGTGCCACCGGGACCGCCATGCAGGAACACGGCCGGCTTGGCACCTGGGGTGCCCACCCGTTCCCAATAGACCGAATGACCGTCGCCGACGTCGAGTTGGCCCGACGCATAGGGTTCGATCTCAGGGTAAAGCGTACGCAATTCAGCAGTCATCATCTGTCTTTCATCGGTGGCCAGTGCACCGTGTCGTAATCGGGATGCTGGCGGTTGGTTTCGAGCACGAGCAGATGTCGGGTGGCCGACAGTTCGCTGCCGTCGTCGCTCTGCCGTTCGGGAAGCTTCGCCAGCCGCGAAAACCAGATCATGCGCGATTCCACGCCCGACTGATAAACCGGCGGCAAGTCGTCCGGATCGTCGAGTGAACCGAGCACGATGTTGAGGAAATCCTCGTCCGGCATGTCATAGAACAGCGGCGTTCCGCAATCGTGGCAGAAGCCGCGGCGCACCAGATGCGAGGAGCGGAACCACGAGGGTTGCCCGCGGGTGATGTCGAAATTGTCGCGGGCGATGTTGGCGAGCGGCATGAAGTAGTTGCCGGACGCCTTCTGGCACATGCGACAGTGACAGATATGCGCATCCGCCAGCACGCCTTCGGCGCGGTAGCGAACCGCTCCGCACTGGCAGCCGCCGGTAAAGATGCGCGCAATCGTCATTTGAACACTCCAGGCTCGTGCCACTGCTCAGTCTCGTGATCGGGATGCTGGAAGGAGATGATGCTCTCCTGCCGGCTATAGAAATCCGGATCCGTCAGCGCCGGCTGGTCGAATATAGTCTCGACCCAAGGAAGCCGCGAAGCGTAGTTGACCTGGATTTGCGGCGCCAGATCACTGCGATCGTCGAAGGTGCCGATGGCAATCTCCAAGCCGCCGGGATGGCGATAGATCATCGGCGTGCCGCATTTCGCGCAGAAGCCGCGATCGATATTGACCGAGGACTGGAAATAGCTCGGGGCGTCTCGGGTCCATTCGACGCCGTCCTTCGGCGCCGTCACCAGCGCGGAAAAGAAAGAGCCGAACTGCTTCTGGCACATGCGGCAATGGCAGATCGACGGACGGCCGAGCTGACCGCGGATGCGGAAGCGCACAGCACCGCATTGGCACCCGCCTGTTCGAACAGTCTCCGTCATTTCTTGTCCTCCGGGGGCCAGGTTTCAGTGTCATGATCGGGATGCTGGTAGGAAACGAGATCGGCAAGGAATGACACCGCCTCGGCATCGGCCATCGTCTCTTCTCCCGGAAGCTCGGGAACCTTGTCGACATAGGGCAGCTTGGCCTCGATGCCCCACTGGATCGTCGGCACGATGCCCTGCGGCTCGTCGAAGGCGGCGATCGCCAGCGCCATGCCGTCGGGCGCCTCGTAGGTCAGCGGCGTGCCACAATCGCCACAGAACCCGCGCCAACCAAAATTGGACGACTGGAAGCGTTTGCGTTCGCCGCGTGTCCAGGTGACGGTTGCGCCGCGCACCGACACCAGCGGCAGGTAGAAGTTTCCGCTCGCCTTCTGGCACATGCGGCAATGGCAGACGGACGCGTCGCCAAGAACGCCCTCGACACGGAAGCGCACGGCACCGCACTGGCAGCCGCCGGTGTAATGCGGCCTGTTGTCGAGGCTCATCGCGACGTCTCCTCAGGCGGGGCATGGCAGACCGCCTCGATATTGTTGCCGTCGGGATCGAAGACGAAGGCGCCATAATAATCCGGGTGGTAATGCGGGCGCAGGCCCGGCTTGCCGTTGTCGCGGCCGCCGGCGGCAAGAGCCGCCTCATAAAAGGCATCGACTTCGCTGCGGCTGCGCGCCGTGAAAGCATAGTGCCGGCCCGGACCGGCAGCGGCCTCATGAAGCCAGAAGACCGGGCGTTCGCGACCATAGCCGCCGACTTTGACCCCGCCGGTATGCTCCGGCGGCACCATCATCAGGAACGATGCTCCCAGAGGTGCGAATGCGCTGTCGTAGAACGATTTCGCCCGGTCGAAATCCGCGACCGAAATGCCAGTATGATCGATCATTGCACGAACTCCTCCCTCATCGCCCTTGCTTCACCCCGCCATGCCGCGATCGCCGTCCCCGGCCCTAACACCAGTGGTCACTGACGAGGGCAAGGAATGGCGGACGCATTTCATCGCTTCACGTCCCACGTCGTCACGCGTTCGCCGGTCGCCGGGTCCTTGCCGTCCTTGAGCTGGATGCCCTGAGCCAGCAGATCGTCGCGGATCCTGTCGGCAGCGGCGAAATCCTTGGCTTTGAGCAATTCCAGACGCGCCCGCACGCGGCCATCGACTTCGTGAACGACGGCTTCGTCGAGTTCGACCGCCTGCGGCACGATGCCGAGCAGTGACGCGCTTGCAGCAAAGCTGCCCTTGAACGCCGGATCACCAGCCGCCTTCTGCGCCAGTGCATGCAGCGCCTGGACAGCCGCCACCGTGTTCAAGTCATCCGACAGCGCTGTGACGATCGATGGGTCGACCTCGCCCTTGGCGTCGCCCGGCACCGGCCATTTCGACAGCAGATGCTCGGCCTCTTCCAGCCGCTTGATCGAAAAGTCGATCGGCTCGCGGTAGTGGGTCATCAGCATGGCAAGGCGCAACACGTCGCCCGGCCATTTCCGGCCGCCGAACTTTTCAGTGTGCAGCAACTCAAAGATGGTGACGAAGTTGCCTTCGGACTTCGACATCTTGCGGCCTTCGACCTGCAGGAAGCCGTTGTGCATCCAGACATTCGCCATCACATCCGTGCCGTGAGCGCAACGCGACTGGGCGATCTCGTTTTCGTGGTGCGGGAAGATGAGATCGAGCCCGCCGCCGTGGATATCGAAAACCTCGCCGAGGTAACGCCCGCTCATGGCCGAGCACTCGATGTGCCAGCCCGGACGGCCCCTGCCCCAAGGGCTGTCCCAGCCGGGTTCGTGATCGGCCGAAAGTTTCCAGAGCACGAAATCGCCGGGATGCTTCTTGTGCGCCTCGACGGCGACGCGGGCACCGGCCTGCTGCTCGTCGAGATTGCGCTTGGAAAGTTGCCCGTAGTCCGGCATCGACTTGGTATCGAACAGCACCTCGCCGCCGGCCTTATAGGCATGGCCCTTGGCGATCAGCTTGTCGATGATGTCGATCATCTGCGGAATGTTGTCCGTCGCGCGCGGCTGCACGTCAGGGTCAAGGCAACCGAGTGACTTGGCATCTTCAAGGAATTGCGTCTCGGTCTTCTCGGTCACATGCCGGATCGCCTCGTTCAGCGGCAGGCCGGGATAGTCGCGCAACGCCCGCGCGTTGATCTTGTCATCGACGTCGGTGATGTTGCGAACATAGGTGACCTTCTGCTCGCTGTAGAAATGGCGAAGCAGCCGGAACAGGATATCGAAGACGATGACCGGACGCGCATTGCCGATATGGGCATAGTCGTAGACGGTCGGGCCGCAGACATACATGCGGACATTGTCGGGATCGATCGGTTTGAAATCGACCTTCTCCCGTGTCAGCGTGTTGTACAGCTTAAGTGTCGGCACTCCGCCCATTCCAAATCTCCAATACGCATGCAACCGTCAGAAATACGGCGCCCGGGAGGCCCGCGCGTTTGTCATCTTGGATTTCGGGAGACGAAAACGGCCAGGCCAGCGGAGCGCTAGCGAATAATCTTCCGGCAGATAATGCAGGTAACCGTTTTCATGGGCTCACTTATCGCGCTTCGCATGGCGTCGGTCAAGTGGTCAGCGGCCTGCGAAGCACAGCCGACTATCAAGACGCTGACATGGTCATGGATTTGTCATGATTTGGCTTATCTGGGATCGCCACGCGGGAAGGAGATTCGCGGCGCAGTTTGGCCCTGCGCCATGATTCCTGTCTCCGGAGAAGCCGAGGAGGAGCATCGTTGTGGTTTACACAAGCGACAACGATGAGTTTCCGGTCCAGGGAAAGCATCAAGGAGTGCATGCACGTGAAGGCCGCCAAGACCACCGATATCGCCAAGACATCCGCAGATCTCGTTCAACAGTATCGCCCGCTCGGCCTGAAAGCCGTGCTTGCCGCTGCCCTGCAGATAAAGGCAAAACCCGCGGCCAAGCTGAAGAAGCAGCCCGCCTGAGGACTGACCGGCATCAGAACAGGGACATTTGCCCGTCGTCGGGCTTGTCCCCGTTCTTGTCGTTCTTTGCCGGCACCTTCGGCACCACCTGCGGGACGACCGCTTCCTGAATATCCGGCCCGGCATTCGCCACCTTGTTGACCTTGTCGGAAACGGGGATCGCCTCGAAATAATCTTCCGGTGCCGGCACCATCAGATCGAGCACGTCGCGCGGCTCCTGGGTCTTGCAGTCCAGCCAGCGGGCGAAATCTTCCGGCTGGATGACCACCGGCATGCGGTCGTGAATGGGCGCGATTGCCGGATTGGCGCTCGTCGTCAGCACTGCGCCGGTGTCGACCTCGGAACCGTCTGGGGAAGACCACGTCTCCATCAGGCCGGCAAAGGCAACGATACCGCCCTTGCGCGGGCGGATCCAGTAGGCCTGTGATGCCTCGCCGCTGCCCTTGGCGGGACGATGCCATTCGTAGAAGCCGGACGCCGGGACGAGCACGCGACGGTGGCGCATCGCCGCGCGAAAAGACGCCTTCTCGATCGCCGTCTCGGCGCGGGCATTGATCAGAAGTGGAAAATCCCTGGGGTCCTTGACCCAGCCGGGCGTAAAGCCCCAGCGAACCAGAAGCGCTCTGCGCTCAGGCAGGTTGCTGCCGGGCCCGCCGCCATCAGCTGCCACGACGACGATGATCGGCTGCGTGGGCGCAATATTGAAGCGCGCCGGAAAGTCATCGCTTTTCAGCAGGCCGAACAGTTCGATCAATTCTTCCGGCGTCGCCGTCAGCGCAAAACGTCCGCACATGACATGGATGTGGCACTTCACGTAGGATGGGTCAACAATACCGATCGAAATTGATTCCATCATGCCGAAGTCACCCGAACTCGCCTCCTCCGTCATTCTCGAACGCGATGGCCGTTACCTCTTGGTGCGACGTGCCAATCCGCCTTCGGCTGACATGTACGCGTTTCCGGGCGGCCGCGCCGAGCCGGGTGAAACGCCGGAAGAGACGGCCTTGCGCGAATTGCTGGAAGAGACCGGCATTCGCGCCTGCAATCCCGCCCTTTTCGAAACTTACGACCTGCCGGGCAAGGAATCGGAGGGACGCCATTTCTTCCTCTCCGTCTTCAGAGCGCAGGCGGACGCAACCGCGGTCGCGATCGCAAGCGACGACGCGGCCGGGCTTGGCTGGTTCACGCCGGACGAGATCTTCGCGCTTCCCATCCCTGACAGCGTTCGCGAATGCGTGGAAAAACTGGTGGCCGACGCCGTGACAAACGCAAAGACTGGCGTGCGCCTTGAAACAGCCGTCGATTCGGACTTGATGGGATGATGACATTCGGCCCTACGATCATCCGCCTGACCGTGACGACCCTCGTGCTCGCCACGGCCACGGCCACTGCCGCGCAGAAAACGGCGGCACCGCCGCAGGACAAGGCGCAGGTGCAAGCACCCGCACCCGTTGTCGTCGAAGAAAAACCGACTCCCTACGACCAACGGCTGATTCGCCTCGCCGAGGTCCTTGGATCGGTCCACTATTTGCGCAATCTCTGCGTCAAGGAGCCTGAAGACGTCTGGCGGCGCTCGATGCAGGCTTTGATCGACAAGGAAACGGTCAATGAGGCCAAAAGGCGCGAGAGGATGACCGCCGCCTTCAACCGCGGGTATCGTACCTTTGCCTCTGTTTACACGACTTGCACACAGCCGGCGATCGTCGCCGAACAGCGATATCGTGCCGAAGGAGCAACACTTGCGTCAGAAATCGTCGCCCGCTTTGGAAATTAGCAATAAATTAACCTCTTTTCTCACGACCCCGTGTCGTTTCGGGAAAAGGCTGCTAATTTCGTTAAGAGAGTGGTAAGAAGTGACAACCGGGTCACGGTCGTTCAGTTGAGGTTCAGCGGAACGACGTTAAAGTGAGCCACTTGCAGCAATGGAAGTCGCATGGAACGAATGATGGAACCAAGCCTGACCGACATCGATGACATGATCGTCCACGAGAAAATGCAGGCAGCGCTGGAACACCAGAACGAAGCCTGGGCGGACGGCATGGCTGATGGCATCGAGCCAGAGATCATCGCCGATGCGGCCATCGCTCTAGCCATGCGGGAAACCGTTCGGCTTCATGGTGAAGACGGTGCGGAAGCGATGCTCAATTCGCTTCGCGAGCGCATGCTCGCCGGTGAATTTTCGCCCCAACGCTCGCTTCAGTAATTATCAGGACTGCCCCTATGAGCCGGAACCATGCCAACCGGACCTTTCCGGTTCGCCTTGTTACGCTGCTTCTGGCCGGTGTCGCATTTTGCGCTCCGGTGATGACGGCGCCTGCGTTTGCGCTCAGCGAACTGCAGGACGAACCCAAGGCCGTCGCGAGCGACCAGAACACCGCCCCTCCGCCGGCCGAGCCTGTTGAGGAAGAACCGGATCAGGAAGAAAAGCTCCCGCTCGAAATTCCGATGCCGGACCCGCTGATCAAAAAAACGGTGACGATCACCAAGGAAGATGAGGCCGTTGAAGAGCCAAAGACGGTCGAGCCGATCGAAGTCCTGAGCGACGTTTCCAAGATCCCGGCGCCCGTGGCGCGCATGCGCGAGCTGATCGTCGAGGCGGCGGCTTCCGGCGATATCGAGCGATTGCGTCCGCTTCTCGGCAAGGGCCCGACTCAGACTCAGGTTACCGGCGTCAGCGCTGATGAAGACCCGATCGCCATCCTCAAAAGCCTGTCCGGCGACCAGGACGGCGTCGAGATCCTGGCAATCCTGCTCGACGTGCTTTCGACGGGCTTCGTCCAGGTCGACAAGGGCACGCCGCAGGAAGCCTATGTCTGGCCCTACTTCGCCGAAAAGCCGCTCGCGTCGCTGACAGCTCCGGAAAAAGTCGATCTCTTCCGCCTGGTGACGGCGGGCGATTTTGCCGACATGGAAGAATTCGGCAGCTACAACTTCTACCGGGTCGGCATCATGCCCGACGGGAAGTGGAAATTTTTCATCGCCGGCGACTAGGGCGCTTCATGTCTAAACAGAAGCGTTCTGCCGAAATTCATCCGGCCCTTTGGGTCGGCTGAAAGCGGCCGACCCAAAGGGCCGGATGACTTGCCCGATGGATCCGCATCGCTCTGCGCCATCCTTCGTGCGGAACGACCGTTTTGAGCCAGCAGAATCGCGTCCGTTTAAAGATGAAGCGCTTTAAGCGCCGGTGACACGCTTGCCGTTCATCCCTGAACATCCTACCTGTTCGGCAATGTGAACAGGATTCGAGCCATGCCCAGAGTTCGCCTCGACGACCGCGCGATTGTCTCCGTTGCCGGCAAGGATGCGGAAGATCTTCTCCAGGGGTTGATCACCACCGATCTCGATGCCCTCACCGGCGATGAGGCCAGACCCGGCGCGCTTTTGACGCCGCAGGGCAAGATCCTGTTCGACTTCATGATTTCCCGCGATGGCGACGGCTTCAGACTGGAAACCGCGGCCGACCAGGCCGAGGCGCTGTTGAAGAGGCTGACCATGTACAAGCTGCGTTCGGCGGTGACCCTGTCGCTCGACACGGCGACGCCCACCATCATTGCCTTTGACGAGCCGCAGGCCGGCGGTTACCGCGACCACCGCTTCGAGAAGGCGGGTGCCGCGGTGTTTCGCTCCTACGGCGAGGCCGAGACGGACGCAACGTCCGCTGGCGACCTCGATCAACTCCGGATCGTCTCCGGCATTGCCGTTTCCGGCCCCGATTACGCGCTGCAGGACGCCTTCCCACACGATGTGCTGATGGACAAGAACGGCGCGCTCTCCTTCCGCAAGGGCTGCTATGTCGGCCAGGAAGTGGTTTCGCGCATGCAGCATCGCGGCACGCCGCGCCGCCGCGTGGTGATCGTCGCCGGCGCGTCAACGCTTCCGCCAAGCGGCACGGCGATCACGGCTGAAGGCAAGTCGATCGGCACGCTCGGCACGGTGCGCGGTGCATCAGCGCTCGCGATCGTGCGCATCGACAAGGCAGGCGAAGCGATGGCCAACGGGGTTGAGCTGCTGGCGGGCGACGTGTCGGTCACCTTGACGCTGCCGGAATGGACCGGACTTTCCTTTCCCACCACCGCCGACGAGGCAAGCGCATGACCTCGACGCGCGCCTGGCAGCGTATGCTTTCCGGCAGGCGGCTCGATCTGCTCGACCCGTCGCCGCTTGATGTCGAGATCAGCGACATCGCTCATGGTCTTGCCCGCGTTGCCCGCTGGAACGGACAGACGGCCGGCGACCATGCCTTCTCGGTCGCCCAGCACAGCCTCGTCGTCGAGGACATCTTTCGGCGCAGCTACAAGTGCAACGCCGACGACTGCCTGTTCGCATTGCTGCACGACGCGCCGGAATATGTCATCGGCGACATGATCTCTCCGTTCAAGGCCGTGGTCGGCGGCGGCTACAAGCTGGTCGAGAGCCGACTGGAAAGCGCCATCCATTTGCGCTTCGGGCTTCCGGCCCATTGCTCGAAGGAGCTCAAGGACCGGATCAAGAAGGCAGACCATGTCGCCGCCTATTTCGAAGCCACCCTGCTTGCCGGCTTTTCGACGGAAGAAGCACGAAAGTTCTTCGGGCAGCCGCGCGGCATCACCCGCGACGGCCTGCTGATCGACCCTTTGCCGGCCATCGAGGCCCAGCGCCTGTTTACCGAGCGTTTCGCCACCCTCGAAGCGGAACGTGCTACAGCCAAGGTGAGTGCCTGAGATGCCCCGGATCGTCGTATCGCCGCTTGCACGCATCGCCGAGATGGCTGTCCGTCACGGTTGCACCGAAATGCTGAGCCTCGTTGCCAAGGGGCAAGATTTCCACCGTCCGGCCGTGATCTCCAAGGCGCGGCACCTGACGCTCGGGATGAACGATATCAGCTTTGCCGGCACCGGCGGGCTCATCGCGCCGCAGGAGGAGCACGTCCAGCAGATCATCGCCTTCGCCAAAGGCTGGGACCGCACGCGCCCGATGCTCGTTCATTGCTGGATGGGGGTTTCGAGATCGCCGGCCGCCGCCCTTATCGCCGCGCTTGCCGTCGAGCCCGAGCTGGACGACCAGGACCTGGTCGAGAAGCTGCGGCTTGTCTCGCCCTATGCGACGCCGAACACGCGATTGGTCGAAATCGGTGACGCCGTTCTGTCGCGCGGCGGGCGGTTGGTCGCTGCCGTACGTTCGATCGGTCGCGGCGCGGATACGGACGGCAATGTCCCCTTCGTGCTGCCACTTGTTGCCGAGGGAGCCAATGTTGGCGACTGAGATGCAGGCAGTCACGGTCGAAATCGGTCTCAACGCGGCCATCGTCGCCGTCGTCAATCGCAGCCCGCGCATCCTGGCCATCAACGAGGCGGACGGTGACGCGCACGACAGCCTGCCTTTCGGCCCCTTCGATCCTGCCCGTCACCGCACCTTCGAGACCAGTCTGCGCGACCGGGTGGAAAAGCGCACGGCGCTCAAACTCGGTTACATCGAACAGCTCTACACCTTCGGCGATCGCGGACGGCAACGGCTGCCCGGCGAAGAAGGCAAGCACATGGTCTCGGTCGGCTATCTCGCCCTGACGCAGACCGATACCGAGAACACCGAGCGGCTGGCCGAGGCGGGAGCGCATTGGCGCGACTGGTACGGCTATCTCCCGTGGGAAGACTGGCGACAGGGCCGCCCCCCGATCCTCGACCAGATGATCTTGCCGGCGCTGTCGCGGTGGGAGCTTGGCCCATCCGATGACGATCGCATGGCCCCGAGCACCCAGCGACGCGCGCGCATCCGTCTTGCCTTCGGCCTCGGCGATTTCCCCTGGGACGAGGAGCGCGTGCTCGAGCGCTACGAACTGCTCTACGAGGCGGGTCTCGTGCGCGAGGCAGCGATCGACGGCCGGAGCCGGGAGCAGGACGGCGCTGTCGCCGGGCAGGCGATGCGCCACGACCACCGCCGTATCGTCGCAACCGCGATTGCCCGCCTGCGCGGCAAGATCAAATACCGGCCTGTCATCTTCGAATTGATGCCGCCCGAATTCACGCTTACCGATCTGCAGGCGACTGTGGAGGCTATTTCCGGCCGGCACCTCCACAAGCAGAATTTCCGGCGCTTGGTCGAAGGCGCAGAACTGGTCGAGCCGACCGGCATGACGCTGGCATCGACCGGCGGAAGGCCGGCGGCCCTCTTCCGCTTCCGGCGCCAGATTCTCGACGAGAGACCAGCCCCCGGCCTCAAGGTGGGTGGCCGCTCGTCGTCCGCATAGCATTCGGGAAGCGGCCGTGCAGTCTTGCTGGCGATGAAATGGCAGTTGCAGCGTTAAATGCGGGCCGCATCTAACACTTCGGCCGGTGAGTGCTATATTCCTTCACTTAGATGAAGCGTCGGCCCTGCCGGCCAAGGAAGAGTAAATGTTGCTTGCGCTTGCGCTGCTCACCAGTCTCCTGACCGATCAGCCTATCCTGCCGAACCCGCAGGGGGGCAATGCGGTGCCCGACTATTTCAACAACCGTTCGGACCAGCCTGTCGTGCCGAACCCGCAGGGTAACAAGGCGATCCCCGACTATTTCAGGAACAACCCGATGGGCGGCGGCCTACCCGGGGTGACGATTTGCAATCTCAACGGCCAGGACATGCGAGGGCAATTCAAGATCTGCCGCTATGACTGCGGCACGGAGATCACCATCGACCAGCGCGTCGTTTGCCCCTTCATCCAGCAACGCTAGCACCTGTTCTGGCGGTTCGGGCAATCGCTGGAGAACGCCTTAAACCGGAGTCGATTCATCGATTTGCGCGTGGCGCTTCAACCTTTGCTGCGGAACTTCAGCGCTTGATCGCAACGTCGAGACCGATGTCGAGCGTCGGTGCCGCCATGGTGATCTTGGAGGTCGAGATATAGTCGACGCCTGTCTCGGCGATGGCACGGACAGTGTCGATCTTGACGTTGCCCGAAGCTTCGAGGCGCGTGCGCCTGGGATCGGCGGCATAGGCGTCGCCGCCAAGCTGCCAATGGGCGGCATTGATGGCCACGGCTTCGCGCAGGCGATCCGGCCCCATATTGTCGAGCAGGATGACGTCAGGTGCCGCCGTCAAAGCCTCACGCATCTGGTCGAGGCCATCAACCTCGATCTCGATCTTGACCAGATGACCACAGTAGGCGCGAGCCGCGTGAACGGCACCGGCAACGCCGCCGGAGACGGCGATGTGGTTGTCCTTGATCAGCACCGCATCGTCGAGGCCGTAGCGATGGTTGGAGCCGCCGCCGAGGCGAACGGCGTATTTCTCCAAAGCACGCAAGCCGGGAATGGTCTTGCGCGTGCAGCAGACCTTTGCGCGCGTATGGGCAATCTCGTCGGCAAATTTCGCCGTGTAGGTGGCAATGCCCGAGAGATGCATGAGGAAGTTCAAGCCGACGCGTTCGGCTGAAAGAAGCCCGCGGGCGCGGCCGGAGATCCGGGCAATCGCCGTTCCCGGTGTCACGCGGTCACCGTCGGCAACCAGAGCGTCGAAGCCGATGGCGGGGTCAATGAGACGGAACGCCGTGCGTGCCAGTTCGAGCCCGGCGATCACGCCTGGATCCCGCGAATTCATTCCGGCCGTTGCCATCAGTTCCGGCCCGATGGTCGACAGCGTCGTGATGTCGCCGGCGCGGCCGAGATCTTCGAGTAAGGCGGCACGGACCTGCTCCTCGACCATCAGGGCGGGCAGTTCGGGGCGAAGGGCTGCGGTCATCTGGTCGTTATTCCCTGTCTGTCTTCTCAAGGCCGCGGCCATGACGTCGTCATGGTCAGGCCGTTTCGGTTTCCGCGACCTCGGCCGCCAGGCGGTTCGCCTCGGCCAGCGTCAGGTAGGTGCGGCGGCGCCACTCCGGCTGCTCCGAAGGGCAATCGGCGCGGTAATGGCCGCCACGGCTCTCGGTGCGCCGAAGCGCGCCGACGGCAATCAGCTTGGCCGTGGTCAGGATGTTGGTGAAGCGCATGCGGGCATTGTCGCGCTCGAGCGCCGAGATCTGGCGGATCGCCCGCAGCAGGCTCTCGCGCGTCCTGACGACTCCGACGCAGTCACTCATCAGGCTGCGCAGGACGGTGAGCTGCGGGCTGTCTTCCACCGTGACGGGATCGTCGTTCTCGCCGGCGTTGTCGCCCCATTGGGTCAGCTGCGGCGTCGGCAGGGTACCCTTGATGTTTTCGGCGATGCGCGCCGCGAAGACCACGGCCTCCAGCAGAGAATTTGAGGCGAGCCTGTTGGCGCCGTGCACGCCCGTGGACGTCACTTCGCCGGCCGCCCAAAGACCGTCGATCGAGGTGCGGCCTTCGGCATCCGTCAGAACTCCGCCCATATGATAATGCACCGCCGGAACGACCGGAATCGGTTGTGTCACCGGGTCGATGCCGGCACCGATGCAGGAGGCATAGACCGTCGGGAACATATCCGGGAAATGTTTTCCGACCGCCTTGGTGCAATCGAGAAACGCACCGCGTCCGGCCTGAACCTCGGCGAAGACGCCGCGCGAGACGATGTCGCGCGGGGCGAGCTCGCCATCCGGGTGAATGTCGAGCATGAAGCGGTGCCCGGCCGAATTGATGAGATGGGCGCCGTCGCCACGCAAGGCTTCGGTCGCAAGCGGCGCCGGGTCCTTGCCGATGTTGATGGCCGTCGGGTGAAACTGGACGAATTCGGGATCGGCAATGATTGCTCCTGCCCTCGCCGCCATGCCGAGACCCTGACCGCAGGCTTCCCACGGGTTGGTCGTCACCGCATAGAGATGGCCGATGCCGCCGGAGCAGAGAACCACGGCGCGCGCCGGGAACGAAACGCGCTTCTTCGACTGACCGGCATCGGGCCTCGCGATGACGCCGGAGATGAAGCGGCCCTCGCGCACCAGCTCTTCGACCACGTAGCCTTCGATGACCCGGATCGAGGGCGTGTTGCGCACCGCCGTGATCAGCGCTTCCATGATCGCCTTGCCGGCCATGTCGCCCTTGACGCGAACGATGCGGCGCTCCGAATGGGCCGCCTCCCGCGACAGGATCAGCTTGCCCTCGAGATCGCGGTCGAAGGGAACGCCATATTCGAGCAGGTCGTGTATACGCGCCGGGCCTTCGGCCACCATCATGCGCGTCATCTTCTCGTCGACGATGCCGGCACCCGCGGTCAGCGTGTCGGCGACGTGTTTTTCGAAGGTGTCGCCGGGGCTCATCGCCGCGGCGATACCCCCTTGCGCCCAGGCCGACGAGGCGCCATGGCCGATGGGTGCGGCAGCAAGAATGGTCACCGGCCGCGGGCTGAGCTTCAGCGCACAGAACAGGCCTGCAAGGCCACCGCCGACGATGACGATGTCGTCAATCCCGTTGAAGGACTGCGGGCGGAAATGATCTCTCAGCATGGTGCGGCTCTCCTCCAGCGCATGCTTGTATGCCGGGCCTTTCGCCCGCCAGGTGTTATTGCTTGAGGTTGACCATGCGCTCGACCGCAAGGCGCGCCCGGTCGGCGATCGAGGGATCGACCAGAACCTCTTCCGTCATGGTCAGCAGGCTGTCGAGGATCTTCGGCAGCGTGATGCGCTTCATGTGCGGACAGAGGTTGCACGGCTTGATGAACTCGACCCCCTCGATCTCAGCCTGGATGTTCGACGCCATCGAGCATTCGGTGACGAGCAGGACCTTCGACGGGCGGTTGTCCTTGACGTAGTTGATCATGCCAGATGTCGAGCCGGCGAAATCGCACACGGCAATCACATCCGGGTGGCACTCGGGATGGCCGATGATCTCGATGCCCGGATTGGCCTCCTTGTAGGCCAGCAATTCGGCGGCGGTGAAGCGCTCGTGCACCTCACAGTGGCCCTTCCAGGTGAGGATCTTCTTGTTGGTCTGGCGGGCGACGTTCATCGCCAGATATTCGTCCGGGATGCACAGCACCGTGTCCGAGGCGAAGCTCTCGACGACCGCAAGCACGTTCGACGAGGTGCAGCAGATATCGGTTTCGGCCTTCACGTCGGCAGAGGTGTTGACATAGGTGACGACGGGAACGCCGGGGTAGCGCTGCTTCAGCAAGCGCACGTCGGCCCCGGTGATCGATTCCGACAGCGAGCAGCCAGCCTTGCCGTCCGGGATCAGCACCGTCTTTTCCGGGCTCAACAGCTTCGAGGTCTCGGCCATGAAGTGAACGCCGCACTGGATGATGATCTCGGCATCGACCTTGGCGGCGTCGCGGGCAAGCTGCAGCGAATCGCCGACGATATCGGCGACGCAATGGAAGATATCCGGCGTCTGGTAATTGTGGGCGAGGATGACGGCGTTGCGCTCCTTCTTCAGCCGGTTGATGGCGTGAACGTAGGGCGCATAAACGGGCCACTCGATGGCCGGAATGAAGTCTTTCACCTTGTCGTAGAGGTGCTCCGTCTCGCGTGCGACCGCCGGCGTGAAAGCAAGCTCAGGTCGTTCGATGATGCCGAAGCGCTGGGCGGCGCTTACAAAAACCGGGTTCGCCACGCCTTGCGTACGGGAATCGAGCTGCGTCATCGAAGTCTCCTCTCCGCCCCTCTCTCGGGCGGCTCTTCAATTATGCTCAAACTGAGCATAATTGAACCAAAACAAAAGCGGCAAAGCCGCATGGGTTGATTTAGAAAGTTTTGTGACAGATTTCAAGAACGCAACGTCGCATTTCGCGACGTTGCGTTCACGGTTTTCTTCAGGCCACGGCCGGCCGGGCAACGGCCTTTTCCTCGATTGGCCAATGAACGACGGCGGCAAACAGGCCGAGCGCCACACCCAGCCACCACACAGGATCATAGGAACCGAAGTGGTCATAGAGGTATCCGCCCATCCACACGCCCAAGAACGAGCCGACCTGGTGCGAGAGAAATACGATGCCGCCAAGCAGCCCGAGATGGCGCGTACCGAACATGATGGCGACAAGCGCGTTCGTCGGCGGCACGGTCGAAAGCCAGAGCAGGCCCATGACGATCGCAAAGACGATGACCGAGGCCGGCGATTGCGGCAGCAGCAGAAATGCTGTGACGGCGACCGAGCGGGCGATGTAGATCCACGCCAGGAAATAAGGCTTGGAGTAGCGCTGACCAATGAAGCCGGCAGACAGCGAACCGATGATGTTGAAGAAGCCGATCAGTGCCAGCGCGATCACCGCATAACGGGCATCGATACCGATGTCGCCGATATAGGCGGGAAAATGCGCGGTGATGAACGCCACCTGATAGCCGCAGACGAAGAAGCCCGAGACCAGCAGGACGTAGCTCTTATGTCCCAGCGCCTCCTTCAACGCCTCGCCGATCGACTGCTTGTACTGCGCTTCGGATTGGATGCCAGAGGACGAATTTCCACGCAACGGAATGGCAAAGAGCGGCACGAGCAGCATCAATACGCCGAGATAGATAAGGCTGTCAGACCAGCCGTAGGCGGAGATCAGCCCCTGACTGAGAGGCGCGAACAGGAACATGCCGGCCGAGCCCGCCGCCGTGCAGATGCCGAACGCCATGGAGCGCTGATGCGGCGTGACGTTGCGGGCGAAGGCGGAAAGCAGAACGCCGAACGAGCCGGAGCCGACGGCCATGCCGATCAGCACGCCGCCACCGATGTGCAACCAGATCGGCGCATCGGCGTGGGCCATGATGATGAGACCCGAAGCATAGAGAAGCCCGGACATGGTCAACACACGCCAGGTGCCGAACTTGTCGGCGATTGCGCCGAAGAACGGCTGGCTGACGCCCCAGCACAGGTTCTGCAATGCCATGGCGAGACCGAAGGTCGTACGGTCCCACCCGGTATCGGCCAGCATCGGCAGTTGAAAGAAACCCATTGCCGAGCGCGGACCGAAGGTGAGCATCGCGACGATCGAGCCGGCGGCGATGATCAGCCAGGGCATTTCCTGGCGGACGCTCGACGGCACGGATGCTCCCGAAATAGCGGACATAGGTCTTCTCCTGATGACGAGCCAAGATCCTACGCGGGCGCAAAAATAGATAAAAGCCAATTAAATTGACGGCGCGATCACCGGAATTGATGGCCCCGGAAACCTTCATCTGTTTGCCTGGAACTTCTCGCGAAACTGCCGTGGGGTCATAGCCTTCTGCGCCTTGAACTGGCGGTTGAAATTGGCGATCGAGCGATAGCCGACCATCTCCGCTACATGGGCAACGGACTTTCCGGTTCCAGACAGCAATGCACAGGCCTCGCCGATCCTGAGCCGCATCAGATACTCCGAGATCGGCATGTCGAGATGGCGCAGGAACAGGCGATGCAGGCCCGAGAGGCTGAGGGCCGCAATGTCCGCAAGCTCGTCCATCGAAGGGTTTTCGGCATAGTTCAGATGGATATGGTCGAGCACGCGATCGAGCCGACCACGATCGACGGCTCGCCCCGAAGGTGCGACGACCCGGTTCGACAAGGGGGCTGCGTGTTCGTCTCGCGCAAGGATGGTCAGCAAGGCAAGAACGTCGGGCAACCGCTCTTCCGGCGCCAGCGTGCGCAGCCGCTCGAACAAAGGCCGGATGCGACGCGCGGCATCTTGCGAGAACTTCAGCCCGGGCGCCGAGCGATCGAACATCGCCCTCACGGGGCCGAGCTCGACGAAACCGTCCTGCATCCGCTCCACCCACTCGGGATGAAACCAGAGCACCAGCGCCACATGCGGCGCCGCTTCATCGACCTTGGATGAAGAAAGCCAGGTGTGCGGCAGGTTCGACCCGACCAGCACGAGATCACCGTCATCATAGGTCCCGATGTGATCGCCGACGAAACGCTGGCCGCGCGAATTCAGCGTCAGGGTCAGCTCGAACTCCGGATGGTGATGCCATTGAAACGGAATGCAATCGTCGAGCCGACGGTCGAGCAGGATCGATGATGCGTCCGTCGGTCGGGCAATCTTCTGTAGAACGGCCTTCATATTGCGCCAAACCTCTCGATGACGCCAGATTAGTATCAAACTTTGCCTTTGAAGGGCAACATACCCCGGTACGGAACGCCTAATCTTTCTGCATCGACAGACAGACGCAGATGAGAGGAGCCCATGCGCATGCTCAGAGATAGCCATCCCACCACCGTCGCCGACACTCAGCTGAAGGAGATCAAGAAGCGCCTGCCCTTGCGCGTGCTTTCGGAGGAAGACTGGCAGCACTGGATCACCAGGGGATACGTCATCGTCCGGCAGGCCGTCCCGGCCGCCAATGTCGAGCGGCTCGTCGACCTGCTCTGGCGCTTCGACGACAAGGATCCCACCGACCCTTCAACCTGGTACGCGCCGCAGCGCCGCGAGCATAAGATGAAGGAACTCAACGGCACCGGCATGCTGGAGATCTACAATCACCAGTATCTCTGGGACAATCGCCAGGAGCCGCGCGTCTACGGCGCCTTCGTCGACATCTGGGATCGCGAAGACCTTTGGGTGACGATCGACCGGGCCAATCTCAACCCGCCGAAGAAGGTCAAAGGCAATCCCAACGGATTCATCCACTGGGACGTCGACACCTCGATCCGGCCCTTGCCGATCGGTGTCCAGGGCGTGCTCAGCCTGAAAAAGCAGGATGGCGACGTCGGTGGTTTTCAGTGCGTGCCCGCGCTGTTCGAGAATTTCGAGGCCTGGGAAAAGACACAACCCGCCGACAGGGACCCGATGCACCCCGACATGTCAGGCCTGTCGACCGTCAACATCGAGATGGAGGCCGGCGACCTGATGATCTTCAACAGTCTGCTTGCCCATGGCGTGCGGCCCAACCATTCCGATGGAAGAGTGCGCATGGCGCAGTACATCTCCATGCACCCGGCCGAGTGGGACAACAGGGCCGAACGCGAAGAACGCATGCGGCTCTGGCGTGAGCTCGACCATCCGAAGCGCGACGCCTTTCCGGGCGACCCGCGCGAATGGGAAAAACACAATGCGACGCCCGCCAACCTCTCGGACCTCGGAGCAAAACTGCTCGGTGTCACGCCCTGGTTCTGAGGCGGACGCCACGGGGCGCTTCCGCATCTCAAGCGGAGGCGCGTACTTTCATCGGCCAGCGTTCGGCGCGCCGGCCGACAATGCGGGCCTCGTCGCCGAGCTTCAAGACGCCCTCGCCGCGCGGCACGACGTTCCAGCCGAACAGCACGCCGGCGACGCGGCGGTCGGCAGACATGCGCTTTTCCGCCAGCCCCTGGATCGGATTACCGCCGATGCGCTCGCCGGTGATCTGATCCTGGGTGGTCATGATGCAGCGGGCGCAGGGCTTGACGAAATCGAAGCGGATGCCGCCGATCTCCAGGCTCTCCCAGAAATCCTCGTCCCAGGCCTCGTCGCAATCGAGCAGGATGTTCGTGCGGAAACGGTCCATGCCGACGGGCTCCTGCCCCTTTTGCGTGAGCGTCCTGTTGAGATCCGCAAGCGAGCCGGTCGTGGTGATCAGGATAGGAAAGCCGTCGGCAAACCCGACGGGGGCTGCGGTGCCGGCCCACTCCTCACCGACGAAGCGTTCCGCCGAGGCATCCATCTGGGCAAGCTTGACGGGCCGGCCGAACCAGGTCGACAGGGTCTCGTTTGCGGCATCGTCGGCCACCGCCGCGTCGACGTCGCTGGCCCACACGCGAACGCCGAGCCGCTGGTCCGGATCGAACCGGACAGAGAGCGCCCTATCACCCATCTTCAAATGCACGCCGCCATCGATGTGGTGTGCCTCGACCTGCGCGAGCGTCTGCAGTTCGCGCTGGGTGATGAAGCGCCCGTCCGGCTCCACGAGCATGAAACGACGGTCACCCTCGAAACCGTCGAGGTTGACGGTGACCGTCTCAAGCGGGATCGCCCGGCCGCTCTTCAGCGGATGAATGTTCAGTCCGGTCACCTTCATCGAAAACGCTCCCCGTTCAGAAATTGATTCAGGCCGTTCGAGATCTGATTCACCGGACGGCAGCAATGGGTTGAAAGACTTAGATTTCATCCAGCATCATGGCAAGCACATCGCGCAGCCGCTGCTGGCGCTCAAGCGCCAGCCTGCGGCCGGCAGCCGTCTGGAATCCGTCGGCGAGCTTGAACAGCTTGGTCTCGAAATGGTCGATGGCGAAGGCCTTGTCGTCGAGCTCGCGGTCCTCGGCCAAGGGGTCGAGCGGGTCGTAGAGGCCGCTGCCCATGCGTCCGGCGATGTAGAAGCAGCGGGCGGCACCGACCATGCCGATCGCATCAAGCCGGTCGGCGTCCTGCAAGATCTTCGCCTCGATCGTCTCGGGCGCGACGTTGGCGGAAAAGCTGTGGGTGAGGATCGCATGGGCGACCGACACGATGTCTTCCGCCGACCAATCGAGATTGCGCAGGATGTCAGTTGCCTTTTCCGCCGCCAGCCTCGAGGCCTGCATGCGATGCGGTGAATTCTTCTCCACCGAAACGCAGTCGTGCAGCAAAACGGCTGCGGCAAGCACGCGTTCAGCGCCGCCCTCCTCCGCATGGATCCGCGCGGCATTCTTCCAGACGCGGATCAGGTGGGATGCATCGTGCGAACCGTCGTCTGCAACAAAGGCATGCGGCAGCAAAACGGCGGCGAGGTCGGCATGCGGCGCGAACGCCGCAGCCAAGGCTGAACTTCGGGTCATGTCCATTTCCTATTGCGGCTGTGTCGGCGCGGCGGAAGGCTGCTGCGTCACGCCGACGCCCGACAGGATCTTCTGATAGAACAGGCCGATGCCGATCAGGACGCCACCGAGCCCGATGAACGAAAGCGCGCGCAGGAAACCTTCGAGATTGGACATGTCGATCAGGAAGACCTTCAGCACGGCGATGAAGACGAGCACGGCCGAGGCGATGCGAATGCTCTTGGCATTGAAGCGCGAACCGAGCACCAGCAGAGCGACGCCGAGCAGCAGCCAGACGACCGAATAGGTGTAGGTCTCACCCTGCAGGAAGCCTTTCCAGTCGACGACGTTTTCGCCCTGCCAGAGGCGACGGACCGAAAGTGTCGCCCAGGCGAAGGCAAGGATCGCGCCGCTGACGGCGAGCGCCATCACATAAGGCAGCGGGCGCTTGTCGCGGGCGTACCAGGCGAGAGCGGCATAGCCGATACCGGGCAAGAGATAGCCGATCAGCAGCAGATCGAAGAACGGAATGCGTCCGAGCAGCTCGCCGCTGAAATAGGGGTTGAGCCCGAAGAGATGGGCGGAGAGAACCGAGAGCATCGAGAGCACCCCGAGCCCCATGCCGCCATAGCGGAAGACAGGACTTGGCGATTTCATGTCGAGCGTCATGAACACGCCGGAGGCACCGATCGCCAGCAATGTGTAGATCGACTGCTCGCCGAGCGTCGGCACGGCGCTGTCGAGCACGCCGCCGTTCATGGCATGGCGAACGAGGATCGCCAGCGTCAACAGCACGAAGAGGCTCGCCAGCGCCTGCAGCAGGTTGCGCACCCGCACATCCGGCCAGGAGCGAACGAGATAGGCGGAGGCGACGAGCAACAGTGCCGGAATGGCATAGCCCGGCAACAGCGCATTGAAGACCGGCGTGGTGCCGAGGTTTTCAGCGCCGACAATCGTCGGCTCCCAGGCGATGCGGCCGAGGACGACGATTGCGGCTGCTCCTGTCATCCAGGGCAGGATCGGCCAGTTGCGAACGCGGGTCGCGCCGGCATAGGCGGTCCCAAGCAAAGCGATCGCCAGGGTGGTGGCCAGGCCGTCCGTCCAGGCATGCAGCGCAATGACTAACAGCGCGAAGGAACCGCCGACGAGAAGGCTTGCAGCGATATCTAGACCTTCCGTCTCACTGTTGCGGCGATAGAGCCAGTCGGCAAAGGCCACCAGGCCGCCACCGACGACGAGCGCGTAAAGGCCGTGCGGCAGGTCGAAGGCGTAGTTGCCCGTCATCAGGAACGACATCGTCGTGAGCGCGACGGGCACGGCCGCGGCAATGCCGGCCCAGAGGATGGCAAACTGCGGGTGTTCACGCAGGCGGCGGGAAAGCACGAACGCGCCGCACAACACGAACAGCGTTGCCAGCAGCAGCGCGGTCAGCGTTGCGGTCCGGCTCGGCAGGACGATCTCGGGCGCAATGCCTGCGAGCGAAGGATCGAGATAAGCAAGCACGCCGCTCAGCGCCGTCAGAGTGCCGATGCCGGCGATGGCGCCGAGAGCAGACAGCAGGGCCGGATAGACGGCATTTGCCCGCCATGCCCCGAGCGCTGCCAGGGCTGCGATGACGATGACGAACTCCTTGACGGGATAGCTGACAGCACCGACAGCCGGGCTGATGAAGATCAGCGCCAGCACGGTGGCGACGATGGCGGCGGACACACTGATCGCGGCATAGGCCGGCGTGAACAGCTTCTCCCAGGGGCCCGCAACCGAAACCGGGCGGTTCGTCACCTCCGGCAACGGCGCGGCGAGCGCGTCCATGTCTGTTTCCGCGGCACCCGGCCAGACGAAGCCAACACCCAGGAGCATCACCAGCAGCGCGAAGGCGACCGGAATCGCCTCGAAGGGCGAGACGGCGGTGACATAGGCGAGCCCCCAGAGCCCAATGCCGACATTGGCAAGCGTCGACACCACCATCCAGCGCCGCAGCCGCGACGCTAGCAGCGTCGCCAGCCAGACGACCGACAGGAAGCCGAAAAGCACCCACGGGCGTGGCGCGTCACTCGACACCAGCAACGGTGTGATCAGTGACGCCAGCAAGCCAAGGCCGGCCAGCGCCTGCCCGTGCAACAGCGACAGGCCGACGGTGCCAAGCGAAATCATTGCCAGCAACACGAAGGCAGTCGTCGTGCCGATATAGCCATAGATCTCATAGGCCGCGTAGGCGACACCGAAGAGCGTGACGGCACCTGCGGCCGTCAGAATGCCCGGGATCATCGCATTCTGGAATTCGTTGGCGATGACGGGTACGGCGCGACGGCGAATAACCTCGCCGGCACCGGCCAGAAGCAGGCCGAAAAGGGCTGCGAGCGTCAGCCGGACGGCCGGGCTTAAGAGACCTGCATCGATCGAATATTTGACCATGAAGACGCCGCCAAGCGCCAGCGCTATGCCGCCGACCCAGACGGCCCAGCGTGCGCCGAGACGGCTTTCGAGGCTTTCGACCTGCCGAGTTGTTGTCCCGTCGACGGTGGTTGCCTCGACGCTCGCCGACAGGCCTTCGTCGGGCGCGGTTTCGACCGCAGCCGATTCGGCGTTACCGAAGATCCTCGCCCCTTCGCGGGCGCTCGCCGAGAGCGTTTCGACACCTTCGTCATCGTCGATCGCTGCCTCGGCGGAGCGTTCGGCACCCGCGGCCGCCTGCTCCGAAGCGATGTCGTCTGCCGCTGGCATAAGGCCCGGCGTCGCGCCCAGCCGTGCGATCTCTTTCTTGAGCGCTGCGACTTCGCTGTCCAACCGTTCCCTTGTCTTACGACCGTTCAAGAAGGCGGAGAGCGCCAGAGCAAATGCGACTAAGGCAATCAGTTCAATCATGTTTTCCCCTGGCGGCTACATTCGCAGGCCGACCGTGACCATACAGATTTTTGCGCGGCCGCCAAAGGCATAGACGGTTGAGAGCTTCGATCTCTTCGCGCAAATGTTTAAATTCTGCACGCGCCTTCGAAGGCGAGCGCGGTCAACCAACGGTCAGTGCAACATCAAAATCGGGCTGGCGACGGTCCGCCGTTATCGGCGCAAATTGTCGATGGGGAAGATCGCGCAGGTTTCCGTACCGTGGGCCAAGAGCTTGCCGCCGGCGTCGCGCAGCCAGGCCTCCGACGTGGCGATGGTCCGGCCGCGGTGGACGATTTTGCCCTCGCAGAAAACCTCGCCCATGCCGGGCAGCAGGGGGCGAACCAGGTTCACCTTGAATTCGACGGTGGTGTAGCCCTCACCGGGCTTCAAGGTCGTGAACACCGCGCATCCAAGCGCCGAATCCATCACCGTCGCCGTCCAGCCGCCATGCACGGTGCCGAGCGGGTTCAGGTGTTCCTCGGTCGGCAGCCCCTTGAAGACCACCCGACCGTCTTCGACCTCAGTCAGGCCGAACTTGAGCGTGGCCGACATCGGCGGCGCCGGCAGGTCGCCCTTCAAGAGATCCTGCATGACCTTGAGGCCGCCATCGCGGGCAACGCGATCCAACGGCAAAACGCCGATGCCGGAAACGGGCATGCCGGGGAAGAGCTCGTGGAACATTAAGTACTCCTTGCTCACGCGGCGGACGACGAAGGCTTCAAGGCCTTCAGCGCGGCGTTGACGAAACCATCGCGCGCGGACGAAACCTTGAGGCCGCGCGGTTCGTAGACATGGCGATTGAGAAAGAAGGCCGTCAGGCGAAAGGCTGCAGCAAGACTGTCATAGTCGGCCGCACTTCGTGCCTCGACGGCGAGAAACTCCGGCAGCACCAACATTCGGTCGGCATAGGGCATGCCCGCCGCGCGGCAGACCGCCCGCCCCGACTTCGGCGACACATAGGCGAGATCGTCGCGCGCTCCGGTCGCCACGCACTCTGTCAGATCGAGCCCGAAGCCGAGGTCGTTCAGGACGGCGAGCTCGAAGCGCACGAAGAGTTCGCCGGCGTCAGCCGGATCTTCGAGGTAATCGACGATGACGGCGAGCGCCTCGTAGAGATGAGGATGGGGATCGCGCTCCGGCAGCAGGCGCAGAAGCGCGCCAAGCGCCTGGATGCCGTAGACGGAGGTCGCCGTCTCCATCAGCCTTGCGGCCCGAAGCTCGAGCGGCTCGATGCGAAACTCGCCCATGTGCTCGTCGAGCCGCGCTCGCCAGGTCAATTCGACGGTATTTCCCGGCTGAAGCACAGGCTGCATGGCCCGCGAACGGCCGGAGCGCACCATGCCCAGATGCCGACCTCGGGACGCCGTCATGACTTCGGCGATGGCAGAGCTTTCGCCGTGCCGCCGGATCCCGAGAATGATGGCCTGATCGCTCCATTGCATGAAAAAGGCATACACCCGCGATGGAAAGCGGATCAAGCGATGATGCCGGTGCAGGGGCGCGACGAAACGCTTTCAAGCTGCACCCGCACTGTCGCCTTTCGGCTACACTCGTTGATTGCCTCGATTTCGCCATACTCGCGCCTCCCCGAGGCCATGTTCGACGTTAGAACGGCAATGCACGGCGGCAACGTCCGCTCCTTCCCGAAATGCAATCAGCAGGAATATTGACCCGATTATGTGTGTGTCCCGGAACAGCGCCGGCCGCTTGGCGCAGCTCTTCGCCCTTCTTCTTGCCACATCCACGCTCGCGGGCTGCGTGACCAGCGGCGGACCGGCGAAGCCGAAGGGACCCGATCCCTACTATGTCGCGATGTACGGACCGAAGCCCGACGAAAAGTTTCCGCTCGACGCCATCGACATCAGCAAGGTCGACACGCGCTACCTGCGCCAGCAGGTCGCCTACGCCACCCATGAACCGCCCGGCACGATCGTGATCGACACGCAAAACCGCTTCCTCTACCTGGTCCAGGATGGCGGCATGGCGATGCGCTACGGCATCGGCGTCGGCAAGGCCGGCCTCGAATTCGAAGGCGAAGCTCGCATTGGGCGCAAGGCCGAATGGCCGCGCTGGACGCCGACCTCCAGCATGGTGGCACGCGAACCGGAACGTTACGGTCCGCTTGCCGGCGGCATGGAGCCCGGCGTGCGCAACCCGCTTGGACCGCGCGCGCTCTATCTGTTCCAGGGCGACCGCGACACCCTGTTCCGTATCCACGGCACCACCGAGGCCTGGTCGATCGGAAAGGCCGTGTCGAGCGGCTGCATCCGGCTCTTCAACCCAGATATCATCGACCTCTACAACCGCGTCCCGAGGGATTCGCGCGTCGTCGTCCTGCAGGCACAAGCGCCGGTGAACGAGATGCTCGCCCCGATGTCGACGCCGGCAAATGCCGGCGAACCGCTGATGTACTAAACCCGTCGCCGGACGCCTACCAGGCGTCCGGCGTCCGCACCATGTGCACGATGTTGGCGGGGTTCATGATCCAGCCGCCGCGAAAACCCTCGCCAAGATCCTCGACTACGTCACAGCGCACCACACCTTTTTCGGCAAGCCTGCCGAGTGCTGCCTCATGGTCATCGGTGAAGAGTTCGAGCCATACTTCCGCCTGGCTGTAGTTCGGCGCTTCGTCGATCCAGAGCCTGTTGGGGCCGAGGATAAAGCCCTTGGCCGGCGCCTTCTCATCGAAGGGCTCCAGGCCGAGCGTGTCGCGGTAGAAGGCGACGACCGCCTCGTACTGATGCGACGGCACCTTCATAGCGATGTTGATTCCACCGGTAATCGTCACGGCGATCTCCCTCAGAGCTGCGGTTCGGTCGCCGGCTGCCCGGACAATTCGCTGACGTAGTAGCCCTGACGCAGGTTGATGCCGTATTCGAGCCAGGCCTTCATGCAGGCCAGCATCTGCGACCAGCCTTCGCAGTTCATGTAGGAACTCTTCTGTCCACGGGCATTTTCGCGCCAGCCGGTCTCAGCGATCGTCACCATGGTGGCACCATCGTCGAGCGGCTTGAAGCGCATCTCGACCGTGGTGCGATAAGGCTCCTCCCCTTTCTCGACCATCGCATCCCAACGAAAAACGATGCGCTCATGCGGTTCGACGGCCTCGACCTCAATCGGCACATTGCCCCACCAGGTGACCGTCGTGCCGGGCACCATGGGCCCGCTGACCCCACCAAGGGTGACGAAATATCTGCTGATCTGATCCGGATTGACCACAGCGTCGAAAACCTCGGCGACGGGCCGATCGATACGTCCATTCACCCGAAATTCGAAAGACATGACCTCTTCTCCCATTGTGCTGGTGCAGCATATGTTATAAAAACATAACATGTCAACCGAATCGAAAGACGACCTTGTTTTCAAGGCCCTCGCTAACGGCTTTCGCCGGCAAATCCTCGATGCCCTCAAGGATGAGCCGCAGACGACCGGCATGCTCTGCCTGCGGTTTTCAAACCTGGACCGCTGCACCGTCATGCAGCATCTGAAAGTTCTCGAAGAGGCCGAGCTGGTGATCGTCCAGCGTGAGGGCCGGGAGCGCTGGAACCATCTCAACGCCATGCCGATCCAGGCCATCCATCATCGCTGGATCAGCCAGTATGCCGGCCACGCGATGTCCGTCCTTTCCGCCCTGCAGCAAGGCCTCGACCACCCGCCGGAATGACGGTTTCGGCTTTCCATTGCCCAGCTTTCTTCGTATGAACGCGCGACAACGCAATCTGGGGATATCGTCTTGCGCTACCTCATCACCGGCACGGCCGGCTTCATCGGCTTCCACCTTGCCAAGCGACTGATCGACGAGGGACATTTCGTCGTCGGCTTCGACGGAATGACGCCCTATTACGACGTGACGCTCAAGGAGCAGCGGCATGCGATCCTCGCCCGCTCCAACGGCTTCAAGGCGGTCGTCGGCATGCTGGAAGACCGGGATGCGCTTGATCACGCCGCAGAGCTTGCCGAGCCGGAGGTCATCATCCACCTGGCGGCCCAGGCGGGTGTCCGCTACAGCCTGGAAAATCCCAAGGCCTATGTGGATTCCAACCTCATCGGCTCCTGGAACATGCTGGAACTGGCGCGTGAAATCGGCCCCAAGCACCTGATGCTGGCTTCCACCTCTTCGATCTACGGCGCCAACGAAAAGATCCCGTTCGCCGAAACCGACCGGGCCGACGAGCCGATGACGATCTATGCGGCGACGAAGAAATCGATGGAGCTGATGGCGCACAGCTACGCCCATCTCTACAAGGTGCCGACGACGGCCTTCCGTTTCTTCACAGTCTATGGTCCGTGGGGCCGGCCCGACATGGCGCTGTTCAAGTTCATCGATGCCATCCACAACGACAGGCCGATCGACATCTACGGCGAAGGCCGCATGAGCCGCGACTTCACCTATATCGACGATCTGGTCGAAGGCATTCTCCGGCTCTCCCATGTCGTTCCTGCCGAGGAAAACCGGGTGCCATCCGAAAAGGCTGCGGACACGCTGTCGCTGCAGGCACCGTTCCGGGTCGTCAACATCGGTGGCGGCCAGCCGGTCGAGCTGATGACCTTCATCGAAACCATCGAAAAGGCGGTCGGCCGCCCGGCGCTGCGGAACCTGCTGCCAATGCAGCAGGGCGACGTGCCGCGCACTTATGCGTCTCCGGATCTCCTGGAGGCGCTCACCGATTTCAAACCGTCGATTTCGGTGGAAGATGGCGTCGCCCGCTTTGCGGCATGGTATGACGAATATTACGGTCGCCCTGAAAAGGCCGGCTCACCGGCCCGCCAAGCCTGAGCCGATCGGCGACGACCGCCGTCGCCAATACTCTGCATAAGCGAAGCTCTCGCAACAAAAGGAAGAGCAGATGAAAGTCACGATGATCGGCGCCGGCTATGTCGGACTTGTATCGGGTGTGTGTTTTGCCGATTTCGGCCATGACGTGGTCTGTCTCGACAAGGACGAAAGCAAGATCGACGCCTTGATGCAGGGGCGCATCCCGATCTTCGAACCGGGCCTCGATCATCTCGTCGCCAGCAACGTCCAGTCCGGCCGCCTGTCGTTCACCACCGATCTCGTTTCGGCGGTTGCCGACAGCGACGTGATCTTCATCGCCGTCGGTACGCCATCGCGCCGCGGCGACGGCCATGCGGACCTCTCCTACGTCTATGCCGCAGCGCGCGAGATTGCCGTCAACCTCAAAGGCTTCACCGTGATCGTGACCAAATCGACGGTTCCGGTCGGCACCGGCGACGAAGTCGAGCGCATTATCCGCGAAACCAACCCGGACGCGGATTTCGCGGTCGT
>NZ_JBWKSC010000011.1:0-283813 GCF_059419585.1 Ensifer sp. GW821-FHT05G01
TTTGACCAGTGCGTCGAGAGGCGAGACTGTCGCATCTCTAACTGGCCCAACTGTCGCATTACTAAATAGCCACTACACAGAACGATCGCGTAATCAACATTATGGAACCTTATCATGTTACTACGAGGGGACGCGGTCTGCCGCTCAGGGTGCCGCCGGCGGCCGACAAAGGGACACACACCCAAGAAGCTGTTACGTCACCGCGTCAACTCCCCCCACTTTTTTAAGTGGCCATCGCAGCGGCCATCGCACTTTTGGTCGTCTCGATAAGCTGCTGGTCGCTGAATGGCTTGGCGACCACGGGAACGCCCGCAAACCTCGTCGGAAGGTTCTCCCGGCCGTAGCCGCTGACGAACACGAAGGAGATTTTCTTGTCCTGCAGCGCAGAGGCCACGGCATCGACAGCCTGGCCACGCAAGTTTCCGTCGAGGAGCGCGACGTCGACGTCGACATGGCTGATCATGTTCAGCGCCTCGTCGATGCTCGCGGCGATGCCGGCAATTTCGAAGCCGTCCGTTTCCAGCAGCGTGGCAATATCGAGAGCCACAAGGGGCTCATCCTCGATGATCAGCGCTCGGCGTGGTCTTTTCGAAGGCAACGCGTCTCGCGTGACCGCGATCCGATCGAGTTCATTTCCCGCCGCGAGCGTCGATTGTCCTACCAGGCTTTCAGGCATGTCCTCAATTAACAGCTTGATATGCCACTCGATGCCGTTCGCCGCGACCGTCATGTGGGCGGATCCGCCACCTGCTCGTGCGCTTTGCTCGATCAACGTAGTTCCAAATCCCTTCGGAGCCTTCGCTGCAAGGCGCTGCTTGCCTTCCTCAACCCATCGCAGATAGAGCAAACCGGCGTCGAGTTGCCAGTCGAGCCGGGCACGGCCCTCGGCAACCGAGTAGGCGCCATACTTGACCGCGTTGGTGGTGAGCTCATGCACGATCATCGCGATGTGAAGCGCTTCCTGTGGCTTCAGATAGACTGACGGCCCGGCATACGTGAAGCGATCTTCCTCGATAAGTCCGAGCCTCAACTGGTCTGCGACGATTTCATGAAGCTTTGCTCCCCGCCAGGTCGCCGCGCTTAGCATCGAATGCGCGCGAGACATCGACTGGATGCGTCCGCCGAACGTCTCGGCGAACGAAGCGGGATCACCGGTAAACCGGAGCGTATGAGCTGCCATGGCCTGGACGGTTGCCAGCGTGTTCTTGACGCGGTGATTGAGTTCGCCAATCAGCAAGCGCTGTGTTTCTTCGGCACGCTTGCGGCCGGTCACATCAAGAACCTGGACGCTCATCGACACTAAGCGGCCCTTCGCATCGTAGAGCGCTGAGAGATACCATTCGGCGGTGAACAAAGTGCCCTTGCGATCGCGCGCGACCAGCTCGCATACACCCCTTCCGGTTGCGTCATCTTCTACAAGCGACGCTGCCAACGACGCGAACTGCTCAGCATCCTGGGGCCGGAACACATCGAGTTCGGCAAATGTACGGCCCATTGCGTTATGCGCGGCCCAGCCGAGCATACGCTCGGCGCCCCTCGACCACGACGTCACGCGAAACTGGCAATCCAGTTGAATGAACGCCATCGGCGAGTTGTCCGTATGGGCCTGAATCAGCTCGAGCGCCTGGTTGAGCTTGGTGGTCTGCGCGCGAAGCGAGTTTCGCTGACGCGCCAATTCGAAGAACACGCCGGTCTTGTTGTGTAGGACGATTGGATCGATCGGCTTTTGCAGGTAATCGACGGCACCTGCTTCATATCCACGGAAACGTCGGGCTTCATCAGCCGGCAAGGCTGTCAGGAAGATGATCGGAATGTTGCGGGTGCGCTCGGGCCCGCGCATGACCTCTGCCAGCTCGAAGCCGTCCATGCCGGGCATTTGCACGTCGAGAAGCGCCAGAGAGATGTCGTGGACGAGCAGCAACTCAAGGGCCTGTGGGCCGGACGTAGCCCGGATGAGTTCCAGCCCGTCCCGAGGAAGCAGCGCCTCGAGCGCAACGAGGTTTTCTTCCAGATCGTCGACGATCAGGAACTTGACGGTGTCACGGTCAGCCATGACGTATTCCTTCATTGCTATGGTGCCGCATGTCTTTGCGATAGATTTTCTCGGTCCGGGCAAAGACATCGAACCGGTCCGCGTATGCCGAGAAACTCAAGGTCTCCTGCATGCCGAGCCCCAGGAAGCCGCCGTGCACGAGCGAGTGATCGAACACGGCGATTGAACGATCCTGCAGCGCCTTGTCGAAGTAGATGAGCACGTTTCGACAAGAGACCAGATGGACTTCGGAAAACACCTGGTCGCTAACAAGGCTATGTTCCGAGAATACGGTGCGAGCCCGCAGCGATTTGTCGAAGACGGCGGAGCCATATGCAGCAGTATAATAATCGGACAGGGACGACCTGCCACCGGACAACCGGTGATTTTCGGTAAAGTGGGCCATGCGGTCGAGCGCGTAGATACCGGCCTCCGCCTTCTTCAGCGCAGCGGGGTTGATATCCGTCGCATAGAACATGGTGCGGCTTTCAAGACCCTCTTCACGAAAGAGGATGGAGAGCGAATAGAGCTCCTCCCCGTCGCTGCAGCCAGCAATCCAGACTTTCAGCGAAGGGTAGGTCTTGAGGTGCGGGATCACTTTTTCCCGCAGCATGCGGTAGTATTCGGGATCGCGAAACAGTCCGCTCACCTGCACGGTCAGGAAGTTGAGCAATTCGCGGAAGACCGAGGGTTTGTGGAGCACGAGGTGCTGAAGCATGGAAAGGCTGCCGCACCCGAAATGGACCCTCGCCTGCTCCATCCGTCGCGCCAGCGACGCCTGGGAATAGCCCCGGAAGTCGTAGTGGCTTTTCTGGTAGATGGCCTCCAGCAGCAAGGTAAGCTCGATCTCATCGATCCTGCTTGCGGACAGTGCAGCATCCGTCATCGCGAGATCCAGACCCGCGCTAGCGATAGCAGCTTGTCGACATCAAGCGGCTTGGCCAGGTAGTCGTTGGCGCCGGCGTCGATCGACTGCTGCTGGTCCTGGGGCATGGCCTTGGCTGTCAGCATGATAATCGGCAGGCCCTTCAGACCCGGGCGCCTGCGAATTTCGCGAACGGCAGTCAATCCATCCATTTCGGGCATCATCACGTCCATGAGCACGAGATCGAAGGGTGATCCGGCGCCTTGCTTCTGGCCCTCGTCAATTGCCTTCAACGCCTCCAGTCCATTTCTGGCGATGGTGACGCTTGCGCCATGGGTTTCGAAGATGCTGGTCAAGGCATAGACGTTGCGCACGTCGTCCTCGACAATCAGGATGCGCCGGCCTTGCACCGCTTCATCGCGATTGAGCGATTTCGCGAGCATCTCCTGCTGCTGGTTTGGAAGCGTTGAAACGACCTGGTGCAGGAAGAGAGTGACCTCGTCCAGCAGGCGCTCGGGCGACTTCGCTCCCTTGATGATGATCGATTTGGCGTATCGCCTCAGACGGAGCTCGTCGTCGGGGGTGATGTCGCGGCCGGTATAGACGATAACAGGCGGGAAGGCGATCGAAGCGTCCTGGCTCAGTTCGTCCAGAACATCCAGGCCCGAGGCGTCGGGCAAGGTCAGATCGAGCACCATGCAGTCGAATGTCTCGCCTCTCAGCTTCTCAAGGCATTCGGCTGCGGTCTTGGCGCCGACAGTGCTGACATTGCGCGAGTTCAGGAGCAGTTGCACACTCTCGAGCTGCGTCGCATCGTCTTCAACGACAAGCACGCGTCGCACGGGTTCGAGCAGTTTGTGTTCGAGGCCCTCCAGCGCCTGCACCAGTTCCTCGCGCTTGACCGGCTTTAGCGTGTATCCGGCTGCCCCCAGCGCACGCGCGCGGCGGACATAATCCGAAGCGGAGACGACGTGCACGGGGATGTGACGCGTCCGCAGGTCATGTTTCAGCCTGTCGAGCACGAACAGGCCGGTATGGTCCGGCAGACCGATATCGAGGATGATCGCATGCGGCAGGTATTGGCGGGCGAGAATGACGCCGTCTTCCGCGGTGCCGGCAACGATGCATTGAAAACCGAGTTCGTGGGCAAGATCATAGAGGATCTCGGCGAAGGTCGCGTCGTCCTCCACGGCCAGCATCACGCGGCCACCGGCCGTCAACCTGGCGCGGTCGTCGGGGATCAGTTTGGTCGATACGTCTTTGGGAGCGTGCGCCTCTGAGGAGGCCTGTACAATGACAGGCTGGCCGACGACCGATGTCCTCGTCGGGGATTGCGCCGATGTTTCGAGTTCAAGAGGCAGTACCAGCCTGAAGGTGCTGCCCTGCCCTTCCCGGCTTTCGACCTCGATGCGGCCGGAGAGCATGGTGCCAAGCTCGCGCGAAATCGAAAGACCGAGACCGGTGCCGCCGTATTTGCGGCTGATCGTCCCGTCGGCCTGCCGGAACGGCTCGAAGATCGCCTGCTGATGCTCTTCGGAGATCCCGATCCCGGTGTCACGAACGCTGAACGAGATATGGCGCCCTCCACTCTTTTCGATTACCAGCGCAACTTCGCCATTGTGCGTGAACTTGATCGCATTGCTGAGGAAGTTCTTGAGGATCTGCTCCAGTCGGAGCGGGTCGGTGACGACGGTCGCCGGCGTTTCGGATGGGATATCCACGCGCAGCTTCAGACCTTTCTCGACGGCAGTGGTCTCGAACATGCCCTTTAGCTTGCCAACGATATCAGCAACGGCGACTGACTGGGGCTGAACCTCGACCTGACCGGCCTCGATCTTTGAAATGTCGAGGATATCGTTGATCAGCAGCAGCAGGTCATTACCCGAAGATTTGATCGTGTTTGCAAACTTGACCTGCTCTGCGCTCAGATTGCCAGCCTTGTTGTCAGCGAGCAGTTGGGCAAGGATAAGCAATGAGTTCAGCGGTGTCCGCAACTCGTGCGACATGTTGGAGAGGAATTCGGATTTGTAGCGGCTCCCCTTCTCCAAATCCCGGGCCTGCTGCTGCAGTACCAGTTTGGCGCCAGCGAGGTCATCGCGCTGTGCCTCGAGTTCACGTGTCTGGCGTTCGAGCTGGGCGTTGTTCTGTTCCAGTTCGGTCTGCTGAAGTTCCAGCCGCGATTGTGAGTCCTACAGGGACCGGCTCTGGGCCTCGAGTTCGTCGTTCGCGGCGCGCATCTCGTCGCTTTGCGCCTGAAGTTCGGCTGCCTGTTCTCGCGTCTCTTCAAGAAGGTCCCGCAGGCTGTCGCGATATTCCACCGAACGGACGGCGATGCCGATCATGGGAGACAGCCGTTCGACGAGCGCGGCGCCGTCCCTATCGATATCCTTGAGGAAGCCGAATTCCAGAACGGCGTTGATGACGCCGTTATCCTCGGCGGCAAACATCAGCAGATTGCGCGGAACCGCACGGCCAAGGGCCGAGCCGACATAGAGATAATTTTCCGGGACGGCCGAGAGCGTGATGGTCTTTCCGTCCTTCGCTACCTGGCCGATCAGTCCGTCTCCGATCGCGACCGATTGCGGGACCGGCGCGTCGTCGGGCACGCCGAACGATGCCTTGCGACAGAAGGTGGCGCCCTTGCCAATAAAGATCGCGGCACTTTGGGCCCCGAGGAAGGACGTCAGATAATCCAGCACATTATCGGAGAGCTGCTCGATCGTCTGTTCACCGGCTATGCGGCTCGCGAGCCCCACCTGGCCCGCTTGCAGCCATTCCTGCCGACGCACTTCGGTCTTGTTGCGGATGAACGCAAAGCCGGTGGCCGCCAGAACCCATATGGTTGCGACGCAGAGAGAGCGATTGATCTGGGCCAGGCTTTCCGAAACGCCGCTCGGGGCCAGAAAATAGCCTATGACGATGAGGATGGTCGACACGACCGCCACGATAATGGGCGCCTCTTGCCGCCAGGCAAAGAAGGATACCGCAGCCGCCAGGATGTAGACGACCCAGACGGCGGTGCCCAGAGGCAGCATGAGATCGGCTATGAACGGCAACACGACCAGGATCGCGAGGAGAGCATAAATCCAAGGAGCGGACTTTTCCGCCGATGCAGTCGTCATGTCTGTCAATTTCCCCGAGCCGATGCCACTTCGAGCCCACAACTAGCCCTGCAGCATCGCGGCAGATAGTGCCGGACATGGCTTTTTCCAGTCAAAGGCCTGGATAAATATTCATGCGTTCAACAAGGTCTCCCAGCCATTGTTGTCGCTGGCGCGATGGCAACGAAGAAATCGCTGCCAGACAAGGCCCGCCACGGTGGCAATCAGTCCCGGACCAACTGGTGACAACCGCAGAATTGGCGGATGGACTACCGTTGCAAACAGTCGGGTCGCGCCTCAATTTGGAACGAAGACGAGATTGCCGACGAAGCCCTTGGCCATGAAATCCGCCTGCACGCGATGGAAGGCGGATGTGCGCCCGCCTGCCCTGACTTGAGCCATGCAGTTCGAGTTGTTTCAGATACAGGATGCGCAGATCGAGCCGAACGACCGGCCCGCCAATCGCGCCTGCCGTCGTGTATCGGCCCTCCGATCTGAGCACTTTCAAAAGCTCGTTGAAGAGCGGGCCGGCGACGAGATCGGCGACCACATCGATCGGCCTGCCTTTCGCCGCCTTGCGGACCGCATCGACAAAATGATCGTCACCACGACCTGCGGACCGATGGCAAGAACGGGTTGCTCCTTGCCCGGGCCCGTTACGGCAATCGGGATCGCATCGAGCACGCGCTCAGCTGGATGATGGCGATGCCGACCCCGCCCGATGCACCGGTCACCGGCGCGGCCTCGCCGGCTGCAAGGCCGGCCCGCTCGAGCACGCGTTCTGCCGTTAGATAGGCACAGCAGAATGTCGCGAGCTCGATATCGGTCAGGTCTGTATCGACGAGCGCGTTCTGCGCCGCCACCGCCACGTATTGCGCGCAGCTGCCATCGCGGCCCCGTGGCCGACGCGTTGCACCGCGCCCATCGTGCTCGGCATCGCGGGCATGACGGTCATCGTGCGAACACCTCTTCGATCGCTGCCGCTGCTGCCTTCACCACCACGTCAGCCTCTTCCCTAGACAGGCACAGCGGCGGGGCGAAACCGAGAATGTCTCCCTGCGGCATGGCCCGGCCGATAACGCCGCGCTCGGCAAGTGCTGCCGCCACCTGCGGTCCGATCTTCCGGCCCACATCGAAAAACCGCCGGTCATCCCGGTCTTCGACGAACTCGACGGCCGCCATCATTCCGTCGCCGCGAACCTCGCCGACATGCACATGATCGCCGACCGCCTCGGCAAGCTGCTTACGGAAATAGGCGCCGGTCACGCCGGCATTTTCGACAAGGCCAAGCTCGTCGATCAGTTCGAGATTGGCGATCCCGGCGGCGGCGCAGATCGGGTGGGAGGAATAGGTCCAGCCGTGGCCGATCGCACCCAGTTCGTCCGATCCCTGAACCAGCACCTGCCAGACCTTGTCGGAGACGATCGTTCCCGAAAGCGGCGCATATGCGGAGGTGAGGCCCTTGGCGATGGTGATCAGATCCGGCTTCATTCCATAGTGATCGGAGCCGAACATCGTGCCGAGGCGGCCGAAACCGGTGACGACCTCGTCGGCGATGAGCAGGATATCGTATCTGTCGAGCACGACCTGGATCTTCTGCCAGTAGCCCTTGGGCGGCGGAACGATGCCGCCGGTGCCGAGGATCGGTTCGCCGATGAAGGCGGCGATCGTTTCAGGGCCTTCGGCAAGGATCATGTCCTCCAGCTTGTCGGCGCAATATTGTGAAAACTGCTCCTCGTCCATCGAACGGTCCGGCCGGCGGAAATAATAGGGCGCCTCCGTATGCAGGATCGGCGCGCGCGGCAGGTCGAAGGCGTTGTGAAACAGCGCAAGGCCGGTCAGCGATCCGGTCATGACACCGGAACCGTGATAGCCGCGCCAGCGCGAGATGATCTTCTTCTTGTCCGGCCGGCCGAGAATGTTGTTGTAGTACCAGATCAGCTTGATGTTGGTTTCGTTGGCGTCGGAGCCGGAAAGACCGAAATAGACCCGCGACATGCCCTGCGGCGCGCGGTCGATGATCATCTTCGACAGCGTGATCGAGGCCTCCGTGCCATGCCCGACATAGGCATGGTAATAAGCGAGGTTCTTCGCCTGCTCGGCGATCGCATCGGCGATCTTCTGGCGGCCGTAGCCGACATTGACGCAGTAGAGCCCGGCAAACGCGTCGAGGCTGGTGCGACCGTTGACATCCGTGATGTAGACGCCCTCGCCGCCGGCGATGACCCGCGTCGGTGTTTCGCCGCGCGCATGCATGCCCATATGGGTCGACGGGTGGAAGAAATGGTCACGATCCCAGGCGGTCAGTTCGTTGTTGCGGTCGAGCATTTTCTTTTGTCCTTATGCTGTCGTCTTGAATGGATCTCGCGCCTTCGACATCAGGCCGCGGTGTCGATGCAGAGGTATTTGAGCTCGGTAAAAGCCTCGAGCCCGTGCCTGGAGCCCTCGCGGCCGAGACCCGATTGTTTCCAGCCGCCGAACGGAACAGGCCCACCGGTGATCTTCACACGGTTGATCGCCACCATGCCAAACTGCAGGGCGCGGCCCATGCGCCATTGCCGTTTGCCATTCTCCGTCAGGACATAGGCGACCAGACCGTATTCCGTGTCGTTGGCCCGGGCGATGACCTCCGCCTCGCTGTCGAACACCGTCACGGCCGCAACGGGGCCGAAGGTCTCTTCTTGCATGATCAGGGCGTCATCCGGGACATCCGTCAGAAGAGTCGGCTCATAAAACAGCGCCCCCGCGTCGTGCCGCTTCCCGCCGGACAGAAGCGTCGCCCCTCGCATCAAGGCGTCGGCGACCTGCTCCTCCACCTTGGCGACCGCGCGCTCATGCATCAGCGGACCAATGTCGACGCCGGGGCTGAGCCCGGGGCCGACTTTCAGCGCAGCGATGCGCGCCGCAAAAGCGGCGTTGAAGGCCCCGACGATCGGGCGCTCGACATAGATGCGGTTGGCGGCCAGGCAGTCCTGGCCGGAGGTCGCAAACTTGGCGTTGACCGCGATATCGGCGGCCTTTTCGATATCCGCGTCGGCGAAGACAATGAGGGGTGCATGGCCGCCCAGCTCCATCACGAGACGTTTCATGGTTGGGGCGCATTGTGCGGCGATCAGACGGCCGATCGCGGTCGAACCGGTAAAGCTCATGGCACGGACCCTGTTGTCGTCGCACATCTGGCCGACGATCGTCGCGGCATTGCCGGTGACGACGTTGAAGACGCCGGCCGGAATGCCGGCCCGTTCGGCGAGTTCGGCAAGCGCCAGCGCCGAGAGCGGCGTTTCGTAGGAAGGATGGGCGACCACCGTGCAGCCGGCCGCAAGGGCAGCGGCCGCCTTTCGCGTTACCATCGCCGAAGGGAAATTCCAGGGCGTGACGATGCCGACGACGCCGAGCGCTTCCCGCCGCACGACCATCTCGGCGCCGGCAAGGTGGCTGGTGACGCTTTCCGCATTCATACGCTTTCCTTCTTCGGCATACCACTCGAGGAAGGAAGCGGCGTAATCGATCTCGCCTCGCGCTTCGGCAAGCGGCTTTCCTTGTTCCAGCGCCATGATCAAGGCGAGATCATCCCTGCTGGCAAGCATCAGTTCGCCCCATTTGCGCAGCATCGCGGCGCGGTGATGTGGGAGAAGATCATGCCAACCGAGAAAGGCCCGGTCCGCAGCATCGACGGCGGCCGTCGTTTCATCTCCGTCGAGCGAGGCCACCCGGGCGAGCGAACCGCCCGTTGCCGGATCGGTGACCGCAAAGCTCGTGCCGTGGCGGGAAGAAGTCCAACGCCCGCCGACATAGGCAAGCTCGCGCAGCAGATGGCGATCTTTCAACTGGTGCAGCGTGTCGTGAAACGGCGTGCGGGCGAAAACGGCGGTCATCGGCATCTCCTCGGCATGTGTTGCGGAGATGGTGACAGCAGGGGCGCGAGAGATTGTCTCTTCAGCGCATGACCAAGAGAGAATTTGTCTGAATTTAAGCTCGAAGGCAGAGAGATGGTCTAGGGCGATGCGGGAAGCAATGCGGCAAGCGGCAGAACGGTTTCTTCCTTGATCGTCTTCGTCACGATGTAGGTGAAGTAGCGGTCGATGCCGAGTTCGCGATCGAGCAGTCCGTCCACCAGCCGCTGATAGGCGTCGATGTCGGCAGCGACGAGCTTCAAGATATAGTCGACGCCGCCGCCGACCGACCAGCAGGCGGTGATCTCGGGGATGGCTGCGACAGCGCGCTCGAAGCGTTCGAAATCGGCCTGCCGGTGATTGCCGAGCGTCACCTCCATCATCACGCTCGCCACCGGCGCCACGCGGCGCACCGCGACGCGGGCATGATAGCCAGTGATGATGCCGGCCTTTTCCAGTTTGCGAAGCCGCATCCAGCAGGGGGTCGGGGAAAGCCCTGCCTTTTCCGCAAGCGCCAGCTTGGTGATGCGCCCGTCTTCCTGGACCGCCTCAAGGATGCGCAAGTCGATGGCGTCGAGTTTCATTTAGGGGGCTTTCACGCGTGCTGTTTCATGTCAAATCCGGAAAAAGAGATTGGGTGTTGATTTTGGCGTTGTCAATTGACCTCATTTTCAGCAGTGTAAAATCATGACAAATTGGCGCCCCGACCCTGCCCAGCTCCGCCGCCCGGCCTACCTCTCGTTGGCCGAGCAGTTCGCACGCGCCATCCAGGAAGGCAAGCTATCGAACGGGCAGCGCCTCCCGACCCATCGTCATCTCGCCGACGAGCTTGGGCTGTCTGTGCAAACGGTCAGCCGCGCCTACGATGCGCTCATCCGCCGTGGATTGATATCGGGCGAGATCGGACGCGGCAGCTTCGTACAGAGCCAGGCGAAGGAGCCGGAGCCACCCTATCTACCGGAGCGCCTTGGTGAACTGATCGACCTGTCGATCCTCAAGCCAGTCTGCGAACAGCTGCATCTGCAGAAGATGCGCGGCGCCTTTGGCTGGCTTGCGGAGAACCTGCCTTCCAGCTCTGCGCTTTCCTTCCGCCCCCACATGGCGTTCCCGCGCCATCGCAGCGTCGCCGCCGAATGGCTTGCGCGCTGCGGCCTCCAGATCTCGCCGCTCAACATCAGCCTCACCAACGGCGCGACATCCGCCATGACCGTGGCACTGATGAGCGTCGCACCTCCCGGGTCGACGATCGCGACCGAGGCGGTCAGCCACCACACGCTGGTGCCGCTGTCGACCTATCTCGGCATCCATCTCGAGGGCTTGCCCATCGATCAGGACGGCATGGTCCCAGAAGCGCTGGACGAGGCGTGCCGCAAAGGCGTCATCCGGGCTATCTTCCTGCAGCCGTCGGTCATTAATCCCACGGCAACACTGATGAGCGAGGCAAGGCGCGCAGCCCTTGCCGAGGTTGCCCGCCGGCACGACATCGCGATCATCGAGAACGACATCCTCGGCCCGCTCGTCGATGCCGGACTGAAGCCGGTGGCAGCATTCGCGCCGGAGCGCACGCTCTACATAACCAGTTTCACCAAGATCACCGTACCCGGCCTGCGCATCGGTTATCTTGCGGCCCCCGATCGCTACGTGGCGGCCGTTGCCAATAGGCATCTCGTCTCCAACTGGATGGCGACCCCGGCGATCGCCGAGATCGCCACACATTGGGTCAGCGATGGAACCGCATCGGAACTGGTCGACTGGCAGCGTCGGGCGCTGGCTGCGCGCCATGCCATTGCCGCCGACGCACTCGGCAATCTCGACTATCGCTCGCATCCCCAGGGCTTGCACATCTGGCTGCCCCTGCCGGAAGGCCATACGGAGGAAGGCTTCGTCTCGCAGGCGCGGCTTCGGGGCGTGGCGATCGCGCCAGGTTCCTCATTCCGCACATCGGACCTTGGCTGGCGGCCGGCTGTGCGCATCTCTCTCGGCTCGACGAGCGAGCAGGAATTGGGTCAAGGCCTCGGCATCGTCGCCTCTCTGGCGCTTGGAAGTCCCGAAGCTCTGCTGCTTGCGATTTGACGCAGTTGCCTCATTCATGAGCGGAATCGGAATAATTGTCATGATATTATTATTCCAATTAACATGATTTAGATGAGCGATCATCGTTAGGGCATCACCGCGGCCTTGTCGCTGCCGACGAGCGCTATTTCTAGCGGATGCGCGGGAAGATCGGCATGGTGTTCCAGCACTTCAATCTGTTTCCGCATAAATGCGTTCTCGACAATGTCACGCTCACTCCGATGCTGACCAAGGGCATGGCAAGGCCGGCCGCGCAAAAGCCGGCAATGGAGCTTCTCGACATGTGTGCGGCGGTTGCCTATTCGGAGCCGGCGCTGTGCGACGCGGAAGCCTTCGCGCTGAAGAAGGGCAATCCGCTGAAGCTGATGAGTTACAAGGACATCGCCGACAACGCCGACGTCAAGATCGGCGCGCCGGATGGCGGCACGGAGGAGAAACTGGCGCTCGAAGCGGGTGTGCCGCGCGATCGCGTCATCGTCGTGCCAGACGGCCAGAGCGGACTGAAAATGCTGCAGGACGGCCGCATCGACGTCTATTCACTGCCCGTGCTCTCGATCACGATCTGATGTCGAAGGCCAACGATCCGAACCTGGAGGTTGTCGCACCGGTCGAGGGTGCGCCGGTGTATTGCGACGGCGCCGCCTTCAAGAAAGGCGACGAAGCGCTGCGGGACGCATTCGACGTCGAGTTGGCCAAGCTGAAGGAATCCGGCGAGTTCGCCAAGATCATCGAGCCCTATGGCTTTTCCGCCTGGGCCGCGATGTCGACCACCCGCGAAAAACTCTGCGCCGCCAAGTAACGCGCTCCGGCTCCCTCATGCGCCTTGCGACGCGGGGGCCGGTCCCGATCTTTTCGACGATGCGACGAACCTGAGCCTCTGTCATTCCACATCGCGCGCTGTGCCATTGGGCCGAAAGCCGGCACCATGATGCCTGGCCGGCAACCGGTTGCCCTCACCGAATAGCCGGTTGCGCAGGCTGCCTTCGCCATAGGCTGTCTTGTAGCGACCCCGTTCCTGCAGCACGGGCACCACGAGATCAATGAAATCCTCGTAACTCTCCGGCGCAACGGTCCGTGCAAGGTTGAAGCCGTCCACCTCGCCCTCGTCTATCCAGGCCTCCAACGCATCGGCAACCTGGTTCGGATCGCCAACGATCAGCGGATACCGTCCACCGAGTGCCATATCCGACAGGATGCTGCGCTTTGTCCAGCCGCGCTCGCGCGCAAGATCGACGGATGTCTGGACGAAATTGCCCTTGCCGTAGGTGATCGGCTCGTCGAGTTCATATTGCGAGAAATCCATGCCGGTACCGGCGGAGAAGTGGGCAAGGCCCGCTTCCGGGCTCGCGTAGCGCAGGTAGTCTTCATACTTTTCGCTGGCGGCCCTTTGCGTCCTGTCGACCACGACGGTGATACCGGCGAAAATGCGGACATCATCAACGCGTCTGCCTTCGCCGACGGCCCCCTCGCGGATCGCGCGCGAAGCAGCGCGGGCAACTGTCGTGTCCGGCGAGGAGATGAAGACGCATTCGGCGTGGCGAGACGCAAATTTGCGCCCTCGGCCTGAAGTCCCAGCCTGGTAAAGAACCGGCGTGCGCTGGCACGACGGTTCGCTGAGGTGGTAAGCGTCAGCGCGATAGTAGGTGCCCTCGTGCCGGATCTTTCGGACCCGCGCCGGGTCCGCATAGACCCGCGCCTTGCGATTACCCAGCACGGCGTCGTCATCCCAACTGCCTTCCCAGAGCGCATAGAGAAGATCGAGGCACTCGTCCGCACGATCGTATCGCGTGTCGTGCTCGCCAAGTGCTGACTGTCCCACCGCCCGTGCGGCGCTGTCGAGATAGCCGGTCACGATGTTCCAGCCGATGCGCCCATCCGTCAGGTGATCGAGCGTCGACAGGCGTCGCGCGAAAATATAGGGCTCTTCCGCATGCACATTGACCGTGACGCCAAAGCCCAGCCCCTTGGTCACGGCCGCCATGGCGGAGACCAGCATCAGTGGATCGTTGACCGGAAGCTGGATGGATTCACGCAGCGCCAGATCCACGGATTGCTGGTACACGTCATAGACCCCGACGATATCCGCCAGAAACAGGCCATCGAACAGACCACGCTCAAGCGTCGCCGCCATGGACGTCCAATAGTCGAGCCGGTGATAGCGGTCCGACTGGTCGCGCGGATGGGTCCACAGGCCATGGTTGATATGCCCGACGCAATTCATGTTGAATGCGTTGAGGAGAATTTCTTTCGGCATCACGCACTCACGCAACAGTTGGGCATAAGGCCCGTCAGATCCAGGAATGCAGCGGCGGTTGCACGCCGTTCAGGTAATATTGGCCGACGGCGTGGAATTTCCACCGGACCGGATCGTGCAGCGTGTGCGTGCGCGCGTCGCGCCAGAACCGGTCGAGATTGTGGACGCCGAGCGTCGAGCGCGTGCCGGCAAGCTCGAACAGCTTGTTGGCGGCGGCAAGGGCCACTTCCGTTGTCAGCACCTTGGCCTCGGCAACGGCGATCTTCGCCCTCGCGATCGTCTCGTCGTTGACATCGGCAATGGTCTCGTCGAGCTGCCGGCCGGCCCGCTCCAGCAGGGCTTCCGCTGCGTGCAGGCGGATCTTCAGATCGCCGATTGTAGCGATGGTATAGGGGTCGTCCGCGGCTCGGTCCAAGCCGCTGTCTATCCACGGCCGTGCATGGTTGCGCACGAGATCGATGGTCGCCTCGATAGCGCCGCGCGCAATGCCCGCGTCAATCGCCGCATGGATGAGCTGGCTCTGCGGACCGACAGCACTCTGGTTCTCATAGACGATGTGCGCGGGCAGAACGCGGCTGGCCGGTATCGAAACTGCATCGAGGATGACCGTGCCGCTCGATGTCGTGCGCTGACCGAAGGCCGACCAATCGTTGACAACCTCCAACCCCTTGGCGTCGCGATCGGCAATCGCAACGACGACATGCCCCTCTTCATCGATGGCGACGATCGGCACGAGATGGGCGAAGAGCGCCCCGGTGGAATAGAACTTGCGGCCGCTCACGACGAAATCGTTGCCCGAACGCACCAGTTTCGTCTCGAAGGCCTCGACGTTCTTGCCACCGAATTCGGAGAAGGCATTGCCCAGGCGTTTGCCCGCAAGCACGGCACCGAAAAGATCGCGTTTCTGCTCCTCGCTTGCTGTCTGGCGGATGACGTCGATGATTTCGAAGCTGTTTTGCGCGATTTGCGTCAGTGACGGATCGCCGGCGGCGAGCGTGGCGAACACCTTTGCCAGCGTCACCTGCGACACCCCTGCGCCGCCATAGGCCCTTGGGATGGTGATCCCCCAGAGCCCGCTTTGCGAAAACAGGTCAACCTCCGCAAAAGGCAGGCGTCGTTCACGGTCCCGCTCCTTCGCCTCGGCGGCAAACAACGGCTTCAGCCGTTCGGCAACGGCGATCGCCTCTGCGTCGTCACGGATAATGTGGGCGGCCTGGACGGGCGGATGTGGCAGCCAGCCCGCCTCACCAGGCACGGGATCGGATGTCAGGGATTTCGCGCTGGCGTTCGTTACGGTGGTCATGGCTCTGCCGTTCGTGCGGTGGGATGAAGATGGGCCGGGCTGCGATGGAGCGCAGCCCGGCGTCGAGAGACCGAATGTCTCAGAAGGCTGCCGCGACCTGTCCCTTGTAGCGCTCCTCGATGAACTTGCGCGTCTCCTCGCTGTTCAAAGCCTTGGCAAGCTTTGCTACACGCGCGTCATCCTTGGTTTCGGGCCGGGTGACGAGATACTCGCTCCAGACGTTATGGCCGTCCTGGCCCCGATCGATGAGGATAGACTTCGAGATGTCGAGCTTTGCCTCGAAGACATAATTGCCGTTGAGGGCCGCGAGATCGACCTCGCCCAGTGCCCGTGGCAGGAGCGCGGACTCCAATTCGACGATCTTCAGGTTCTTCGGGTTTTCGATCACATCCTTTATGGTCGGAAGCGGGTCTTCCGGAGAGGTCAGTTCCGGTTTGCCCGACACCTTGATCAGCCCCAGCTTCTGCAGGAGCAGCAGGCCGCGGCCGCCGTTGACCGGATCGTTGGGGATGGCGACGGTCGCGCCGTCTTCCAGCTTGTCGGCTGAATCAACCTTCGTCGAGTAGGCGACGAACGGCTCGATATGCACCGGCACGATCGGGACCAGCTCGGTACCGCGCTGCTTGTTGTAGTCGTTCAGGAACGGTCGATACTGATAGTAGTTGGCGTCGAGCTCGCCGGAGACGAGCTGGGCGTTCGGCTGGATGTAATCCGTGAACACGCGGATATCGAGGTTCAAACCGTCCTTGGCGAGGATCGGCTTCACGAACTCCAGAATTTCGGCGTGCGGGATCGCCGTGGCGCCGACGACGAGCGTTTCGTCCGCCTTGGCGGAACCAAGGGCTGCCAGAGCAAAGCCGGCAGCGATGGTTAGGGACTTCAGGATGCGCATGTTGTCCTCCTAGCTAAAGGTTATCTGCAGGAAAAATGGGTGACGAGCCGATTGCCGCCCGCCTGAATGAGCTGGACGAAGACGATGAGGATCGCGACGCAGACCAGCATTATTTCCGTCTGAAAGCGGTGATAGCCATAGCGGATCGCAAGGTCGCCAAGCCCGCCGCCGCCGATGGCACCGGACATGGCGGTGTAGTCGACCAGCACGATCGCCGTGACGGTCACAGCGGCAAACAGGCTCGGCAGGGCTTCCGGCAGCACGGCGCGCAAGATCGTCTGGCTTGTCGAGGCGCCCATGGCAAGGCTCGCTTCGATGATGCCCCGGTCCACTTCACGCAGCGCCGTCTCGACGAGCCGGGCAAAGAAGGGAGAGGTGCCGACGACCAGCGGGAAAATCACGCCGCGGATGCCGAGGGACGTGCCGGTAACGAGGACCGTGACCGGCATCAGCACGATGAGCAGGATGATGAACGGCACCGAACGGATAATGTTGAGCACGAAGGAGAGGCTGCCATAGGCGACCGGAGCCTGGAAAAGCTGTTGCCGCCCGGTGAGGAAGAGCAGGATGCCGAGCGGCAGACCGACGACAATGGTCAGCAGCAGGGCGCCGCCGACCATGGCCAGCGTCTGACCGAGCGCCGCTGCGATGTCGCCCCAATAGATGTTCTCAAACGACATGAAGCGCTCTTTCCCCGACCCGAGGTGAAGTAACCGCTGTCTGCTCGGTTTGCGGCCCACCCTGCAGTTCGACATCGACCCCACTGGCCCTGAGGCCGGCGATCGCACCGGCGATATCGCGGCCGCTCAGCGAGACGATGAATTGTGCATAGGGCGCTTCGCGGATGTGGCCGACGCGACCGGCGAGAATGGCGTAATCGACGACATTCTCCCGGGCGATGCGACCGAGGATCGGCCTGTGGGCGTTCGGCCCCGTAAACGTCAGCCGGACTGTCGAGCTGCCGAGCTCGGATGCGGAAATAGCCTCAAGTGACCCACCGTCCGGCTCTGCCTCGCGCACCAGCCGCAGCGTTGCCGGGTGGCGCGGATGCAGGAAAACATCAGTGACCGGCCCTTGTTCAACCACACGACCGCGGTCGATTACGGCCACCCGGTCGCAAGTCCTGCGGATGACATCCATCTCATGCGTGATGAGCACGATGGTAACGCCGAGGTCGCGGTTGATCTGACGCAGTAGGTCGAGCACCGCACCGGTGGTCTGGGGATCGAGCGCGCTCGTCGCCTCGTCACACAGCAGGACCTGCGGCTCGCAGGCAAGGGCACGGGCGATACCGACGCGCTGTTTCTGGCCGCCGGAAAGCTCGCGCGGATGTTTATGCGCATGCTCGCTCAAGCCCACCCGGGCAAGCAACCTGGCGACTTTCTCTGTAATCTCGTCCTTGCCGTATCGTCCCGTCAGCTCGAGTGGATAGGCGACATTGCGGGCGACCGTGCGGGCGCTCAACAGGTTGAAATGCTGGAACACCATGCCGATCGAGCGACGAAGTTCGCGCAAGCGCTCGCCCCTGGCATCCGTGACCCGTTCACCCGCGACGAAGACCTCACCGCCCGTCGGGCGTTCAAGCAGGTTGATAAGGCGCACCAGCGTCGACTTGCCGGCCCCGGACGAGCCGATGATGCCGAAGATCTCACCCTTGGCGATCGACAGATCAATCCTGTCGAGCGCCGACACCGGACCATCCTTGCCGGCGAAGCTTTTGGAAATGCTTTCGAGCCTGACCATCACCATCAGCCCGCGCTTGCGCCGATGCGCCACTGATAGGGCGGCGGCGTGCCGTTGACCGCGAAATCGCCGATGATGCGGTGCTTGTAGATCCGGGGATTGTGCGAGGCGAGCGTGCGGGCGTTGCGCCAGTGCCGGTCGAGGCCCGCCGGTTTCTTCGTTGCCGAAGCGCCGAGCGCATCGAAAAGCAGGGTCGAAGCTTCAAGGATCAGATCGGACACCACCGTCTGGGCCTGCGCGGCCTCGAGCTCCGCGATGGCGTTTGCCTTCTCCTCTGCTTCGGGATCGTCGATAAAATGCGCCTCATAGGCACGCTCAAGACTGCTTGCCGCCTGTAATGTAATGGCGCTTGCCGCATAGGCGGCTGCACGAATACGGCCAACAACCTGCAGCACCTGCGGATCCTCGCTGGAGCGCGACGCCGCCGCGTGAGTATAGGTACGCCGCCGTTCGGCAACAGCCTTGGCGACATCTGTCGTGATCGCCCGGCCGATGCCGGCGAGCGTGGCCAGATGTACGATCTGGTAGAAGGCGGAGCTGTATTTGAAACGCTCATCGTCGACGACGATATCTTCAGGTTCGACGGCCACATTGCGGAAGGTGGTTGTACCGCTCGCGGTCAGCGTCTGGCCGAAGCCGTCCCAGTCGTCGACGACTTCCACGCCCTCGGCGTCGCGCCTGACGGCAACCGCGATACCCTCGCCGTTCGCGTCCGAAGCGCCGACATCGATCCAGTCGGCAAAAAGCGAACCGGTCGTATAATATTTTGCGCCATTGAGGAGGAGCCGGCCGTCTTTTTCCGCCACGTTGGTGGAGAAACGATCAAGCGTCGCAGCCGCGCCGATTTCGCTCCAGGCGCTGCCGGCGGTTTCACCGCCGGCGATGCGACCGAACCAGAGCGAGCGACGCTCGGCGTCCTTCGAATTGAGGATGTCCTCGGCGTAGCCGAAGTGCGCGCGCAGGGCCTGGGTGACATTGGAATCTGCCGCCGATAGTTCTATGAGCAGGTTGAAGAACTGTGGCAGGCTTGCTCCCCTGCCGCCGTGTGCTGTCGGTAGCCGAACGGCGCCGAAGCCAGCCTCTTTCAGGCTTCGAATAGCGTCGTGAGGCAAATGTCGCTCGAGATCGCGCTTGGGCGCCTGGCGAGCAATTTCCGCGAAAATCGGACGAAATGTTGCAGCCAGCGCTTCATAGCCCGCCCCCGGAGCGGCCCCCCAGGCATTCTCGATCTGTGTCATGTTTACTCGTCGATTTGAGTTATCGGGCGGGATGCCCTGCTTGAAGTGAGATGGAGAGTAACTCATTGCGACTGTGAATCTAGCAAATCTATCTTTTTTATATACTTACAAATGAAATGTCCTTGCTTTCAGACGCCTCGGGAATTTGTGGCACCTGATGTGTCGGGAACAGACCACCATTGCAGAAGAGTAAGGGCCACGCGGGACGTCGAGGACAGGAAATGTCACTGACGACAGCCGTCGCCCGTGGGCAAGCTAACGGCCTCGCGGACCCCGCATCAATCCGTCGTCTGTCGGGACATCGTTTTTCAAGGACCGTCTCGGCTCACCGCTGCAGCTAGATCTATCAGACCCCGGTGTTGGCTGGCCGCGGCTTGGAGCTTGGCGACGGTGTCATTTCCCGCGCGAAAAAGGCAAAGCAGGATGGCTGCGGCGAGTTCGCTATCGGGGTGATCCCTCGGCAGCAACGAATGTCCACGCCACTCGTCGAGCACTGCTTCGACCATTCGAAGGTCGCCTGGTTCGAATGTGGTTTCAAGGAAACTCTTCATAGGGATGTTGCATTCCCATTGCGAAACGAAAGCGATCTGGGTCGACAATTAACGTTTCCAACCACCAGTTACTGGCCCGAGCGATCGTGGCGGAATTGCCGCAGCGCTTCTCGGAATACTGGCCGACAGCTATGGCGTCGAAACGGTCTACTACGTCTGCTCAGGGCTTCTTGCATGGTTTCTTCCGAAGATTGAAGAAGGCCACGCTTGAAGGCAAAAGGGACCTTGGGCAGGGGGCCGCACTATGGTCGCTGAGACCTCGCTACAGACTCAGTCGGAAAGTAACCTCCGAACTGCTCGGCAGTACCACCCGTCCTTGTTCCAGGCGACTCCGAGCCCGATCAGGAAGTCGACGCCCCTCACCTTCCTGAGCTCGAAGTTGCGGTTGGGCAGATCCAGTGTCCACTCCGGTGCAAAGGCGATGCCAAGGCCCGCCGAGAGCAGCGACACCAATGAGAAGGTGTCGTCGCAGGTATAGGCGACGCTCTTCGAGAGATCGTGCTCCTCCAACGTCTTGTCCCCAACGACACTGTCGCAACTTGGACCCTCCCACAGGGGCCAATTTTCAGCGTTTGTGATCTGCTCGACGCTGGATCATGGAGGCCAACGCTGCGCGGCGACTCTGGGGCAGCTTCAAAATGAAGGTGTCCATGTCGCGTCCAAAGTTCGACCACGCCTTGTCGCCGGCATGGCCGGGCTCGATCACGCCGGCAGCCTCGAGTTCCGAGCGGTCCATGTTGACGCGGGCGAGGGAAATTTCCAGCAAATCCGTTCCAGTGATCATCGACCCGCCCCTTGCTGCCGGAAGTTCATGGTGCCATGAGTGGACTGCCGCGGGGCATTATCGGGCTCGGCCGCTTCCTCCTCCTCAATGAGCTTTTGGTAACAAGCCTCGATGTCTTGGGCGATGCCTTCCGCGTCGTAGAGGTAGCCATCCGTGGCGCCGTCGGTTTCGATGATCTCCGCCAGCGAGTTCATAACCGCTCGACCGAGCCGTTGCAGCGCGTCTCTATGCCGGTCGGCGCCGCCGCTCTCGAAAGCCTGATTGGCCTCTTCCAGCGCCTTGTGCATGGCCTGAAACGATCCGTCGATATGGAGCTTCGTGTTCATAGCACCGCCCTCCCTACGCTCGGCTTGGTGCACCAGACTCCTCAAACGCAATACTCGTGGATAGGTTCATCCTACTATCGACAACCCACTAAACGCCACAATTGATTCGCGTATTAGCGGGAACAAACGTAATCTGCCTCCGTTGAATCCGGGTTCACCGGGAGAAAGCGACATGTCTGGACGTGCTCTTTGGAAGGGCTTTCTGAAGTTTGCCGAGATCAGTTGCCCGGTGGCGCTGCACAGCGCCGCGTCAACTTCCGAGCGCGTGAGCTTCAACACCCTCAACCGAAAAACGGGCAACCGGGTGAAGCGCGAGTATGTCGATATCAAGACCTGGAAGGTGGTCGAGCGCGAGGATCAGATCAAGGGCTATGAGGTCGATGATGGCCGGTACGTGCTGTTTGAACCCGACGAGCTTGCCGCCGCCGTGCCTCAAAGTGACAAGACCCTGCGCATTCAGTCCTATGTTCCCTTCACCGAGATCGACGACCTCTATTTCGACAAACCCTACTACCTCCTGCCCGATCGATTGGGCGAAGAGACCTTCGTTTTGATCCGGGATGCGATGCGCGAATCCAAAGTCGGCGCCCTCGGGCAAGCTGTGCTCTTCCGCCGGCTCCGGACCGTTCTGATCCGCGCCCACGGCGACGGGTTGATCGCGACCACCCTCAACTTCGACTACCAGGTCCGCTCCGCAACGGAGGCCTTCGCCGACATCCCTAAACTCAAGATCGAGGGCGAAATGCTCGACATCGCCAAGCACATTGTGAAAAGCAAGACGGCCCTTTTCGATCCACGAACGTTCGACGACCGCTACGATGCCGCGCTGGCCGAACTTGTGAAAGCGAAGATGGAAGGCCGCACAGTCAAGGTGAAGCAGCGGCCGAAGGTCGAGCGCTCAACCAATCTCATGGAAGCGCTGCGCATGAGCGCCGGGTTCGGCTCGGCTCGCGCATCCAAGCCTCGCACCGCTGCAGCAGCTGCTCGAGCCGCCCCGGTACCACGGCCCGCCGCCGCCCGTAAGAAAGCCGGTTGATCCATGGCCGACGTTAAACCGTATTGGAAAGGCTATCTGAAGCTGTCGCTGGTTACCTGCCCTGTTGCGCTGTCGCCGGCGACAAGTGACGCAGAGAAGGTCCGCTTTCACACCATGAACCGCGCGACGGGCAATCGAATAGCTTCACGATATGTCGACAACGTAACCGGCAAAGAAGTTGACCCTGACGACCAGGTCAAAGGCTACGAGCGCGGCGAAGGCGATTACATCATCCTCGAGGAGGAGGAACTGGATGCTGTGGCGCTTGAAAGCGTCCGGACGATCGAGATCGACATGTTTACGCCGCGAGATTCCATCGAGTGGATCTGGCTGGACAAGCCACACTACCTGGTGCCGAACGACAAGGTCGGCGAAGACGCCTTCGCTGTTATCCGCGACGCCATGCGAGCTGAGCACGTGGTCGGCATTTCCCGGCTGGTCTTCGGCCAACGCGAGCGCGCGGTTATGCTTGAACCGCGGGGCGAAGGCATCGTGCTCTGGACGCTCCGCTATGGCGACGAGGTCAGGCCGGAGGAAGAGTATTTCTCCAACATCAAGGCAAAGCCAGAAGGCGGGCTAGCTCCCCTCATGAAGCAATTGATCAAGGCCCAAACGAAGAAATGGGTGCCCATCACCGACCCCATTCAGGACCGAATGCTCGAACTCATCTCTGCGAAAAAGAAGTCGCTGAAGCCCAAGGGTAAGCGCAAGATTGAGCCAATGGCGAAAGACAACGTCGTCGACATCATGGCAGCCCTACGTGACAGCCTGGAGCGACAGAAGCGGGGCAAAGCTCAATAGATCAGGAGGAGACAAACTTCGACGAGACCCAGGCCAACCAAGGAAGAAGTACGGGACGTAATGGCTGAGGTCGACGCCCTTGATCTGCCCGACGGCGCCCGCTGGGCGCTTGTGCATGAGAGACTCGATCTCGAATATGGCGTTGCCTTCGACTACATCTTAGACGACCCGGAACTCTTCGGCGCCGAAATGGAATGAAGGAATTGGGCTAGTTACAATAGCTTTAACGCGCGTTCGACCAACATATCAATGAGACATTAGCAGTTGGAACAATACCCGTTTTCGCGGGTTTCAATTTCGCAGCGTTTGGCGTCCTGTGGGAGGCGATACGACGCGGCTCCAGACGGTCTAGTTCGCCCCGGACCGTCTGGATTTCCCCCGCAATTTCAGAATTGAATCCCCCTCTGCCGGACATACTCGATGCGAGGCTAACGTCCGGCCTCCTTTCCCCGGGCCGTATGGATTTAGCCGAAGAACCTTCGCAAGTCCGGATGTCTCCCATCCCTCGCCTTGATGGGATTCGAGCCCGCGGCTCCTGCAGTTTTTGAATTTCAGGGGTAAGACGTCGACGCATATCGCCGGCTAGGCCGCCCACTCACTTTACACTTGGGCCGCTCCAAGACAGGGCAAGGATGCCAACATTGCCGAGTTTGCACGCACCAAAGCGGACACTTAGCGTAGATTTCATCACCAAATGGTGCTATTTCAAGACACTTGAATCAGGAAACAAAACGATGCGCTCGACTATCAACCTCGACGACACGCTCATGGAAAGGGCTAGGTCCCTAACCGGCACGAAAGAAACCGCCGCTTTAGTCCGCCAAGCGTTGGAGACGCTTGTTCGTGTCGAGTCGGGAAAACGCCTCATCGCGCTCGGAGGTACCATGCCCGATGCAGAGTCAGCCCCGCGCCGCAGGAGCGTAGCGGCCAAGTGATACTTGCGGACACGTCTATCTGGATTGATCATTTCCGGCACGGCGATGCAGAGCTGCGTAGGATTATTGAGGACGACCGTCTCCTCTGCCATCCAGCCGTGATTGGTGAATTGGCACTTGGCAGCCTTAGGGATCGGGGTAGCGTGATAGCTTTCCTGGCAGCTCAACGCGAAGCGTTCGTCGCAACGCACGACGAAGTCATGATGATGATTGATCGCCACGCTATTTTCAGTATGGGCATTGGTTACACAGATGCCCACTTGCTGGCCTCGGTTCTCCTTGATCAGCGAGCGATCTTGTGGACCAGAGACAAGCGTCTGCGGGCAGCGGCTGACAAGGCGGGGGCTCTACTGCATGACCCTGCCAATGCACAGAACTAAATGGTGAATCAAAGTGATAACCGTTGTTCATGCTGATCTGAGGGTTGAGCTGCCAGAGGGCATAATTCCACGCGATACATTATGCGACTTTGGGCGCACAAAACCGGAACATAGAGAAAACCACTGTCTCCTTACCAGTAAATCCGAGCTAAAGTTTAGGCGTAATTCGCCGCTCATTTTTTTGTGACGGCCGCGCGTAAACGGGATCACTCCGTGACATCGCTCGATCGTTTCCCACGCACTCCTTTAAGGACCTCTGGAGCGATCTCGCACCGGTTCATAGCGCTCCGTAGAGAAGCCATAAGGAACGCTCCCTAAAACTTAAGTCGCATGCGATTTAATCGAAATGCGATTGACAATTCGAGCGCGCTAAAGCATTTATATCGCATCCGCTTTAATAGCATCCGCTACATAGTGAACAGGAGAGACATGATGTCTAATCGATCATCGAAGATAACCCTCGCAACGGCAGCGATCGTCGGTGCATTAAGTGTCCTGCCCAGTCAGGCTGTAGCAGGGGCGAATGAAGAAATTCGACCATTTCGCTTTACGGCAACGGAAGAACAGCTTTCTGATCTTCGTCAGCGCATTCTCGCGACACGCCTGCCGGAGAAGGAGACCGTCACGGACAATTCCGAGGGTGTCCCTCTGGATACAGCTCAGAAGCTCGCGAAGTACTGGGCCAACGATTATGATTGGCGCAAGATCGAGAAGAAGCTGAACTCCTATCCTCAGTTCGTCACCAACATTGATGGATTGGATATCCACTTCATCCATGTCCGTTCCAAGCACAAGAACGCCTTGCCGATCATCGTCACCCACGGTTGGCCGGGGTCGATTATCGAACAGCTGAAGATCATAGACCCACTCACCAATCCTACGGCACACGGTGGCAACGCTTCCGATGCGTTTGACGTCATCATTCCATCCATGCCGGGGTATGGATTCTCCGGAAAACCTACGGAGGCGGGGTGGGACCCGGCTCGTATCGCTCGGGCTTGGACAGTTTTGATGAAACGGCTCGGCTACGACAAGTTTGTGGCCCAGGGCGGGGACTGGGGTGCCCTCGTTGTCGATCAACTCGGAGCCCAGGCACCAAAGGGACTGCTAGGCATTCATACAAACATGCCAGGGGCCGTCCCCGTCGAACTCGACACGGCGGCCTTTACCGGGGCGCCTGCCCCTTCCGGTCTCACCGCAGACGAGCTGAACGCTTACAATCAGCTCTCGTTTACTTACAAGAATGTGCAGTACGCGTTCTACATGGCATCCCGACCGCAAACCTTGACTGGTCTCACAGATTCTCCGGTCGGACTCGCGACCTTTATGCTCGATCACGATCCGCTTAGCCTGGAACTCATTCAGCGGTCGTTTGACGGAAAAACCGAAGGGCTAACCCGGGACGACGTCCTGGACAACGTGACGCTATTCTGGCTCACGAATACGGCAGTGTCCTCGGCTCGTCTCTATCGCGAGAACAAGCTTGCTTACTTCAGCCCCAAGGGCGTCTCGGTTCCTGTAGCGGTCAGCGCGTTCCCCGACGAACTGTATCAGGCTCCTCGCAGTTGGGTGACCAAAGCCTATCCCAATTTGATTCATTACAACAAACTTCTGAAGGGCGGACACTTTGCAGCTTGGGAACAACCGAAGTTGTTCACCTCCGAGTTGAGGACGGCCTTCAGGAATTTCCACTAACTACATAGGACGGTCTCCGACACGGGGGACCGTCCTATAGTGCGCATTGTTCTACGTGTGGCATCAGCGGGCGCACGACGTCGTGTCGCCGGCAATCAAGGGCTCTCAAACAAGTCACCGCTTCTGATACGCGTGGAAAATATAGTCTTTTGCCTCCACGGCGGTGTGGCATGTAAACCCACAGTCGGAGCCATTTCCATCCGGCGCAAACGAATCGGATGGCGCGTCATAGTTGAAGTTGGCATATCCCCACCCGCCACTGGCCTCAAATCTCTTGCTGTCCTTTTCGATGAAGGCAACATTCCGCAACGCGTTCGGCACGTTCACGGAAAATGGTGAATCTGCATCTTTTGTTGCCTTCCATTGGATTTTCGCAATCTTCGACCCGTCGGGGAATTTCGTACCATTGCCCGGAACGCCTTTCTTATAGGCCTCAATCATCGTCGGGTTGGCCATGATGACGTTCAGAACCGTACCGGAATCGCCGCCCATCACCGATTCTGCAGGATCAACGGCGGCAACAGAAACCACTTCCCAGCTTTCGTAACCCTTGAAGTCAGCGAAGCCGAGACCATCCGGCACACGGATGGTCTTTTTATCGTTTGCAGCGATGCCCACACCGCCTATCGCGGCCAGCGTTCCCGCAAAGAGTAATAAGGTTGGAAATTTTCGCACGATCATACCTCCGATGCTATTTCCACAAAAGCTTCAGGGACATTCGTTGAAACGGGACCGACACTGAAACCGGTGGTCTCCAGCTCTCACAATAACATCGCGGCTGCAGTGTTGAAACACGCCGAACGATTAGCCATTCGAGCGATCTGCGTACCGCCGACGCCTCCACGAGGATGATGGATCGCAGTGGCGTCGCCAAGCCGCATATAGTGGCGCGGGCGTGGCGCTCAGTGACGAAATCGGTTCAGCACGAGACTAAACGAGGATCGTTATTCTCGGCTTGAAAGGAATCGAACCGCCGACAGCCAAAAGAATTGGCGTAGGATTCACTCGTTGCCGAGCTCAAAGGGCCATATCTGGGCACCGTGCAAAATGCGCAGAATGCGAACGCGGTCGTCTGTCACCGTGTATGCGGCGATGTAGGGAGTGCGCGGAATTACCAACTCCCGCGTTCCCTCAATTCGACCAGGGCGGCCGCTTTCGGGAAAGTCAAGGAGACGCCGAACTGCGTGCGCAATCTCCTCATCGACGTGCACCGCCGCTTTCGGGTTTTCACTTTCAATGTAGCTGAAGATAGCGTCCCGATCGTCAAGCGCATACTGCGCCCAGACAAGCCTCATCGGTCGCCAGCCCCGGCCTTTCGCAGAGTTGCCGCCCGGCGCTCGCGAAAGCGAGCCTCAGCATCCGCATCCTCGTAGTCAGGTCGCGTATCCTCGAGAGCCTCCAACACTTTGGCGCGGAACCAGGCATCGTGGGCGTCACTGCTACCGACCATCTCGAGCGGTAATGAGCCTTCGTTCGCCGTTCGCGTCAGAAGGATACGAACAGCATCCGATACAGTTAGCCCCATGTTTTGTAGGACAGCCGTGGCGCGGTCCTTGATGTCAGCATCAATCCGCGTCTGGACCAGTGCATTTGCGGCCATGACAAATCTCCTTCACAAGCCAATGTAATGCGCCTGCATGACAAAATCCAGTATCATCGCGGACGCACAGAACGGGAACATCCCATCGCAAGACGTCCGCCTTGGGTCACACGAAGTTAAGATCGCCGACGTTTATCTTGGTCGTTCGACCATGTCATGCTCTCGCCTGAGCGAGCCCTTGAATTCGATTGTGGTAAAAGCAAGCTGTGAGGAGCCAATGTTCGTCAGATCGTGAACCATCGTCTCGTCCGCGGCAAAGGCGAACACCTTGCAGTCGCCGGCCTTGTAGTCGGTAACGACGGTGTTGCCGTCCGCGTACATGGAGCGAGACCGTCCTGACGTCAGTGCGATCCAGCAATAGTCCAGTTCGTGGCGGTGAAAGCCAAGGCGTTCGCCGGGTGCAAGGTTGATGTGCCAGACACGCACGAGGTCAGTTTCGGATACCAGTGTTTGTCCCACACGCTCGTCCGCGTTCGCGATCTCATCGCGAAAGGCCTTCGACATCGACACATTGCTCTGCGCCATCGGTACCATTCCGGTTCCTCCGTCATGTGGTGGGAATAACGCCACCATCGATATTGATCACATCGCCGCTGATGAACTCGGAGAGATCCGAGGCCAGGTAGAGAACAGCAGTGGCCACGTCGCGCGCGGCTCCAAGCCGACCCGCGGGCAGTCTGGATTCGGCAAGGAACGCATCCACTGCACCGTCGATCGTCGTGCCGTAGCGCTCGGCGAGCGCATGGAGGAAGCCACCCGGGCGGTCCCAGAGTTCGGTTCGAATGTGGGCAGGCGCGACCACATTCGAGCGAATCCCCTTCGGCGTAAATTCCCGGGCAAGCGCCTTGGACAGAAGCGTGATCGCCGCCTTGGATGTGCTGTAGTCCGGCAGCAGCGGGTGCGGCATGCGCCCGGCTTCCGAACCACAATGGATAAGCACGCCCCTCTTCTGCGCGAGCATGGCAGGCAGCACGGCCCGCGCCATGCGAACATAGCCCATGAGATTGACATTGAGCGTCTGCGCCCAGTCCTCGTCCGAGACTTCGAGAAAGCCGCCGCGGGTCGGACAGATGCCGGCATTGTTGAAAAGCACGTCGATGCGGCCGAAGGCTTTGAGCGCGGTGTCCGCGGCCGCTTCCCCTGCCCCCTTCTCTCCAAGGTCGACCTCGCATGTCCGCCAACGGTCATGCGCAGCAAGATCCTTCACCGGCGCCATATCACGGCTGACGCCCAGAACGCGGGCGCCCTCGGACAGGAACAGCTTTGCCGTCTCCAGCCCGATGCCGGAGCTCGCGCCCGTGACGATTACGACCTTGTCTTTAAGGTTCAGGTTCATGACTGCAGTCTCCTCCACATGCTCCGCGTTGGCCGCAGCAAGGATGCCACGGCAATCGAGGAGCGCGTCAAGGTTTCTTCGGCATTCACCAACAGCTGTTCTGTCAAAGAAGCTTCAGCTTCGTCGTCCGCGAGACCACCGACACGGCGATCACGATGATGATGCCCTTGACGATGCTCTGCACGTAGGTGTCCATGCCCACCAGGTTCAGGCCATTGTTCATGATGCCGATTAGCAGCGCTCCGAAGAACGTCCCCATGACGGTCGCCGTGCCCGGGCGAAGCATCGTCATGCCGATGAAGACGGCAGCGAGACCGTCCAGCAGATAGGTTTCGCCACCGTTCGGCTGGCCGGAACCAAGCCGGGCCGAAAGAATGATCCCGGAGATCGCGGCAAAGAGCGAACTCAGTGCCAGCCCATAGACCCGGTAGGAACGGACCTTGATGCCCGAAAGCTCGGCGGCCCGCGCATTGCCGCCGACTGCATAAAGGTAACGGCCGAATGTCGTGCGCTCCATGAGGAACCACGAGGCGGCAACGACGACCAACATGATCAGTGCCGGATAGGGCAGGATGCCTGCGACCTTGCCCTGGCCCACCGCCAGATACTCGGGGGGAATGCCACCATAGATCGCACGACCGCCAGAGATCATGAAGTTGATGCCCCACAGAATGGAACCGGCCGCAAGCGTCGCGATCAGCGAGGGAACGCCGACGCCGACGACGAGCGCAGAATTGATGAGGCCGACGGCAAGGCCAGCTCCGAGCGCGCCGACGATCGACAAGGGGATCGGCACACCGGCCACCATCAATAGGGGTGCCAGCAGACCGGCGAGCCCAACGACATAACCGACGGAAAGATCCATCTCCTTGGCGGCGAACCCAAAGGTCAGACCGACGGCGACGATCGTCAGCATCGAGATCTGCTGGAGGATGTTGACGAGATTGGTGCCGGTGAAGAACCGGTCCGTGCCGATCGAGAAAGCCAGGAAAAGGACGACCAGGACGGCAAGCGTGCTGTACTTCTGTACCAGTGTGCCAATGCGCATCGGGCGGGACGCTTTTTCCTGAGCAAGAGTTGTTGTCATGGTCATTGGGTTACCCCCGCAATTGCATTGATGAAGACAGCTTCGCTGAAGTCGCGGCGAGCGATCTGGTCGGCATCCCGACCGTTCCTGAACGCCACGACCCGGTCGGCCACATGGGCGATTTCGAGCAGATCGCTTGAGGCGACGATGACCGCCGCGCCGCGTTCGGCGAGCGAGACGATGAGGTCATGGATCTCGCGTTTTGCGCCGACATCCACGCCTTCGGTGGGCTCGAGAAAGACAAAGAGCTTGTACTTACCCTCGGAAGCGAATTGCCATTTGGCGACGGAGACCTTCTGCTTGTTGCCGCCGCTGAGCTCGACGATCTTCGTCTCCGCGCTCGACGTCTTGATGTTCAATCGCTTGATCAGGCGGTGGGTCTCGGCGCGCTCGCGCCCGTTCTGGACCACTCCGAACGGCTTGAGGCTGGTCTCCTGGATACCCGCCATCGACATGTTCTCCCGAACTGTCCAGTCGCCGATCATGGCATTGATCATCCGGTGATCGGGGATGAGCGCAGCACCGCGCCGTTTCATGTCGCGCACGCTGGCGCGCCCGACATCCTTGCTCTTGAAGCGATACTCCCCCGCCGTGGCAAGGCGTGGTTCAAACAGCGACTGGGCGAATTCGAAGTGCCCGGAACCGGTCAGTCCGATCAGTCCGACGATCTCGCCGCTGCGAACTTCCAGGCCATCCATGAGGAAGCGCGCACCCTGCCAGCCCTTGATATCGACGACGATCTCCGCGTCGTCGGCAAGGCTGCGTTCCGTAAGAGCGCTGTCGAACAGACGATGTTGATTGCCGGTCTGCCCGCGATTGAGCATGAGGTCGATCAGCTGGCGTTCAGTCACCTCGTGCCCCGCATTGGAGAGGTGGCTCACCTTGCGGCCGTCCTGCAGGACGGTGATCTCGTCGCAAAGATCGACCACCTCCTGAAGGAAGTGACTGATGAGAACCACCGCCATCCCGGCATCGGACAGTTGGCGGATCAGTGTCCAGAGGCTCTGTTTTTCCTTGGCCGGCAGCGTTGCCGTCGGCTCGTCGAGGATCAGGACCTTTGGACGCGAGTGCAGCGCGCGCAGGATTTCGATGACCTTCTGGTCGGCATAGGGAAGTTCATCGACCTTGCGATTGAGTGCGATTGCCGTTTCCGGGAACCACTGTTTCGCCAGCTCTTCCGCCTGCCGCTGAACTTCGCGCCGGTTGATGAAAAAGCGGCTTTTGACCGGCTCGAAGCCAAGACAGATGTTCTCGGCGCCCGTCAGGTGCGGCACCAGGCTGCCTTCCTGCGATACGAGCGAGACGCCGTTTGCAACGGCCGCCGCCGGATTTTCGAAAGCGACCGGCTGGCCTGCCATGCTGAGCGTGCCGGCCGTCGGCTGGACGGCGCCGCTCAAAATGCTGACGAGGGTCGTCTTGCCGGCACCGTTCTCGCCGACGATGCCGTGCACGCGGCCCTCGACGATCTCGATGGATACGCCGTCGAGCGCGAGCGTGCCGGGCCATTGCTTGGTGATGTTCTCAAGAACAATCGACATGTTGCACCTCCGAAATGGACGGGCGGTCGCACCGCCCGCCCGGCCGGTTCACTTGCAGTTGTCCTTGGTGAAGAGCGTCGCACCGTAGTAGACGATGTCCTTGCCGTTGGTGACCTCCTTCGGATGGTCACCATCCACCATGACGCGCTTGGCATAGGTCGCAAGATTGACGCCCCACTCCTCGAACTGCTGCCGCCCGGTGGCGACGAACATGGAGTTGGGCTCGCAGATCGCCTTGATCGCCTCCGGGTGGCCGTCCATGCCCGAGACGGGCACGTTCAATCCGGCGCCCTGGAGCGCGGTGATCGCTGCCTGTGCCGGCTCGTCCCAGGGCGTCCAGACAGCGGTGATTTCTTCGCCGTAACGCGTGGCGAAGTCCTGAACGGCGTTCAGCGTTTCCTGGTAGAAGTTGGCCACGTCGAAATTGTATTCGCCGATGACCTTGATGTCGGGATACTCCTTCAGGATCGCCCGCAGCGTATCGGTACGCTCACGCACCGGCTTGATCTTGTCGGTGGTGATGATGATGAGGTTGCCCTTGCCCTTCATCTGGCTGATCAGGCTCAGCGATACCTCGGCGGACATCTGCCAGTTGTTCGTGGTGATGTCCGCGGTCGAGCCCGGGATCCAGCCGGAGTCGACCGTGTAGACCGGAATGTGTGCCGATTCTGCGCCCTTGAGCGCGTTACTGGACGCGCGCAGGTCCGCGTAGGTCACGTAGATGACATCGACACCGCGGTTGACGGCATCCTCGATGTTGTTGGCGACTTTCTCCGCAGACCCGGCAGAGTCGAGATAGGTCACTTCCCAATCGTCGATGTTGTTGTCGGTCAGGTACTTCTTGAAGCCGTCCTGCGTGCGTTGTTCGGCCTGGAAGGCCGCGTTGCCCTGGATCCAGCCGATCTTGACGGGATTGGCGAGGGCCGGTGATGCGGCCCACAGGGCAAGGATTGCTACGCTGGTGAATTTCAGAACTGTCGACATGATTTTTCCTCCCACTCTGTCGTCAGATTGATAGAAAGCCGCCGTCGATATTCAGATCGACGCCGGTGCAGTAACTGGCCGCTTCGCTTGCGAGAAACACCGCCGGTCCGCCCACTTCGTGTGGTTGCCCCATGCGTTTCATCGGCGTCATCTCGGCGAACCTGCGGACATTCTCGGCCACTTCCGGGCGGCTGTTCATGGGCGTTGCCATGAAGCCCGGGCTCAGGCAGTTGACGCGCACGCCCCGCCCGGCCCATTCGGCTGCGAGGCTCTTCGTCAGGCGGATCACCGCCGCTTTCGTTGCGTCGTAGTGCGCCTGTTCCAGACCCCGGATCGCGGTCGAGCCACAGATCGACGCCATGTTGAGAATGGAGCCGCGACCACGTTCCAGCATGCGGCGGCCCTCGACCTGACAGGACCAGAAGAGCCCGTTGAGGTTGATGTCCATCATCCTCAGAAACTGGGACTGCGGCATCGTCTCGGCCGCGCTGACATTGGCAATACCGGCGCTGTTGACGGCGATGTCGATCTCACCGAGCTCCCGTTCGGCACGATCGAATGCGGCTTCGATCGAACTGCGATCGGTGACGTCACCGTCGAGGGCAAAGCCGCTTCGACCGGTGGCGGAGATCGCCGCCAGCGTCACGTCCTGACCTTCGGCACCCGACAGGTCGAAGCAGGCGACATCGGCACCCGCCTCGGCAAGCGCAATGGCGATCGCCTGTCCGAGACCACTGCCGGCACCGGTGACGAAGGCACGCTTGCCGCCAAGATCAAATCTTTTCACCTGCACCTCCCGAAACCTGCTGATTTTATTGATAAACCGATTGGCTCTTGCGATTGAGGACGTTGCCCTGAATTCACTCTTCAGCGCCGCTGAAGAAGGCTCAGAGAATGGCCCGGATGGTGCCGCCCTCCGCACGCATCGCCATGCCGTTGAGGTGCGGGCTTGCTGCGAGATGCACGACGCTGCGTGCGACTTCGTCCGGCTCGATCATTCTGCGGATAAGCGAGGTCGGCTCGGTTTCATCGAAGTAGTCGGAGACGACCGCTTCGCGGGTCGTGCCCTTCTCATCGGCAATTTCCTGGTGATAGCGACGAACGGCTTCGGTGTTCGTGGGCCCTGGCAGGATGGTGTTGACCCTGACCCGCGTGCCCTTCGTCAACTCGGCAAGGGCCCGCGACAGGCCGAGCAGACAGGTCTTCATGGCGCCGTAATGGGCCATCCAGGGCTGTGGCTTGACGGCGCTTTCGCTGCTGATGAAGACGACGCTGCCTTCGCCGCGCGCCAGCATCTCCTTCAGCACCAGCCGCGACATGCGTACGCCGGTCATGACGTTCACATCGAAATAGCGAAACCAGTGCTCGTCCGTCGTCTCGAAGAAATCGCGGACTTCGAAGATGCCGATGCTGTTGACGAGGATATCGACAGGGCGATGGGAGGAGGCGAAGGCATATAGGCGCTCGGCCTCCCCCTCGACCGTCAGATCCCCGGCGATCCCACGGCAGCGCTGGCCAAGAGCCGCGATGGTATCCCCAACCTCCGCGGCGCTGATGCCGCTCACGGTGACATCCGCGCCTTCGGCAAGAAAGACCGAGGCAATAGCGCGTCCGATGCCCGTGGCACCGCCCGTCACCAACACGTGTTTGCCGGTAAGACCATAATCCATTCTAAAAAATCTCCATGCGTCGTCGTTCGGTGGCCAGGAAGGCGCACCGTCGGAAGTTAGGATGATGTGGAACGCGATCAGGCGGCGCCGCGCAGCCTTGGATACTCGGTCCTGCAAAGCTCGGCGCTACGGCTCAGGCGCTTCACGCGCTGCAGGAGAAAATCGATGAACTCGGCCGTCCGCAGAGGCAGGCGATGTCTCGGTTCAGACAGGAGATGGATGATCTCGGGGTCGCAGTCGAAATCCCTGAGGACTGCGACCAGCGTTCCTTCTTCCAGTTCGCGCGCGACATCCCAGGACGACACGCGAATGAGGCCCTGTCCGGCCTTGGCGAGATCGATCAGCGCCTGCCGGTCGGAGACGATGCGGTTGCCGCTGACCCGCACGAGCGTCGGTTCACCTTCGACGGCAAAACCCCATTTGTCAGCAGCGGTCTTGCCGTCGAGATAGACCAGACAGTTATGGACAACGAGATCGGACGGCGCATCCGGTGCCCCCATACGCGCCAAATAGTCGGGCGCTGCACAGATCACCATCGGGTTTTCGCCGAGCTTGCGGGTGGTCAGTGCGCTATCTGGCACCGTACCGAAGCGAATGACGATATCGCAATCGTCGTCGACCAGATTGACGTCGTCATCACCAAGGATGAGGCGGAAGCCGATTTCGGGATGCGCGGCGCCGAACTCGCTGGTCAATGGGATCAGGTACTTCCGTCCGAATTCCGTTGGCGCGGCGATGGTCACCGTTCCGTTCGGGTTTTTCTTGCGCTGACGCATTGTCTTGTCGAGCCGCTCGAAGTCCTCGAGGATCCCCTGCGATGTTTCGAAGAGGTAGCGCCCCTCCTCCGTCAGGCAAAGCGAGCGCGTTGTCCGCTTCAGGAGGGCGACGCCGAAGTGACATTCGAGTGCCTTCAGCCGCCCACTCATGGTTGCCGGCGACAGGCCAAGCTTCGAGGCGGCGAGCGAAAAGCTGTTCGACTTGACGATTTCCGAGAAGACGCGGAGGTCCTGGATACTATTCATTGGCCCGCCTCCACCTCGGGCAGGAACTGTCCGAGATTGCCCATGCTCGCGGCAAGGCCAGTAACAAACACTTCGACGCGCGCGCGGATGATCGGGTCGAGATCATCCGGTATCTTGTTGCGGTAGACGTATTTGCGCACGCCCATGTAGAAGAAGCTCGAGTGAAAGCCCCAGACGATCTCAAGCACCAGTTCGTCAGCCTTCGGACCGGACGGAACGGCAACGCCAGCTTCCGCGGCAATCTCGGCGAAGATCAGCGGAAAGGTCGTTTCGTGCAGCAGCCCGAGATATTTCTGTGTGATCTGCGGGTCTTCAAGCGCCGATGCGATGAAAATCCGGATCCAGCGCTCGTCGAGGATCGCAGCCGTATAGGCCCGCAGGTAAAGGACGAGGCGTTCACGGATCGAAATCGAACGATCGGCGAGCAGCTCGTTCCAGCCCGGATCCCAGCGCTTCAGATACACTTCGTCGTAGATCTTCTGGAGCAGGTCGTCGCGGTTCTTGAAATACCGGTAGAGCAGCGGCTGTGAGACGCCGAGCGCATCGGCCAGTTCCCGCGTCGTAAACCGTAGTCCTCTCTGGGCGACGAAATCGATCGCAAACTCGAGGATCTGCTGCTCGCGGTCAGCCGCGTCGAGGTATTTTCGTGCTGCTTTTGCCATAGCCTATCGCTCTGACACATAAGTGGTGTCAGTCCTAATGCTTTGAAAATCAGACTTGGCTCCGACCCGAACGACGGCCGGGAACCTCCCATGCTCTCTCCCTGAGCTGACATAAGAGGTAACACCATCACCAAAACTGATCAAGTGATAATTTATCAATTGATAATTTCCTATATCGACCGTGCTAGGAAATCGAGGAACCTGCGAATTCTCTGCGGCACATGCGTCTGAGCCGAATAGATCGCGGAGATCGGCTCGGTCTCTCCGGCATCCCAGGAAACGAGCAGCCGGACGAGACGTCCTTCCGCAAGATCCCGACCGATGTGAAACGCAGAAAGCCGGGCGATGCCGGCCCCCTGCAGCGCGAACAGCCGCATGGACTCGCCGTTGTTGACGAGCAGCCGGCCGCCAACGTCGACATGAACCGAGGCACCATCCGCAGGGTCCTTGAACTGCCAGGTGCTGAGGTGCGGACGGCCACCGAAGGTCAGGCACGCGTGCTGACGCAATTCCTCAGGCCGGGCCGGTTCGCCATGCCGGGCCAGATAGTCTGGCGAGGCGACGATGTGCCTTTGTGAATCCAGCAACCGACGGGAACGTAACGAAGAATCGCGCAGAACGCCCGTCCGGATCGCGATATCTGTCTTCTCCGCAATCAGGTCGACGGGTTCGTCGCTGAGTTCGAGATCGATGCGCATGCCCGGGTTTTCGTCGAGAAACCGGACGACCAAAGGCGAGAGCACATGCGTGCCGAACGGCAGGTTGGTGCTGACCTTCAGAAGCCCGCCGATGGCCTCGGCCTTGCGCGCGATCTTTGCCTCGGCCTCGGCGATTTCCTGTACGATGGCCCGTGACGTCGTGTAGAAATCGCTGCCCTCAATGGTCAGTCGAAAGCTGCGGGTCGAGCGGACAACGAGCTGAACGCCGAGACGCTTTTCAAGCCGCGTGACCAGCTTGCTGATGGCCGATGGCGACATCGAAAAGATGCGGGCCGCCGCCGAGAAGCTACCAGCATCGACGATCGTCACGAAGACTTCCATCTCGAGAGCGCGGTTTTGCATCCCAAATACCATTCGTGAATTCTATTCACTTCAGTTATTCCCCAAGCCAGCCTACCTGACCAGAGGGTAAAGCGTCATCCTCTCGCCCACACATCACAAAGGGAGGAATCCATGTATCAAAAACGCGCATTGATCGTCGGTGCAACGGGAATCGTCGGGCTGAACGTTGCCGAACATCTCAGAGACCTCGGCGGCTGGGAGATCCACGGCGCCTCACGCCGGCCACCGCTGGGATCGTCGTACATCAAGCCGCACGCGGTTGATCTGTTGAAGCGGGACGAGGCGATTGCCGCCCTTTCGCACCTTGCACCGACGCATGTCTTCTATTGCTCCTGGACGCTGGGGTCGAACGAGGACGAAAACATTCGCCTCAACGGCGACATGCTGAAGAATGTTCTCGACGCCTTCAAGGACAAGGGTTGCCTGCAGCACGTCGGCGTCGTCACCGGCACGAAGCATTATCTCGGCCCTTTCGAGGACTACGGCAAGGTCCAGCCGGTCACACCATTCCGTGAAACGGCGCCGCGGTTGCCGAAGAAGAACTTCTACTACGAGCTCGAAGACATCGTCATGGCCTATGCCGCCGAGTACGACTTCGGCTGGTCTGTACATCGCTCCCATACGATCATCGGCTATGCGGTCGGCAACCTGATGAACATCGGCGCGACGCTTGCCACACACGCTTCCATCTGCAAGGCGACCGGCAGGCCGTTCCGCTTCCCCGGAAGCCCGACAGCTTATCGCGGCCTCAACGACATTACCGATGCGCGTATCCTCGCCAAGCAGATCGTTTGGGCCGGCACCGAGCCGAACGCCCGCAACGAAGCATTCAACGCGGTCAATGGTGATGTCTTTCGTTGGGAACAGCTCTGGCAGACGATCGCCGACTACTTCGAGATCCCGGTGGCGGAGTACCCTGGGCAGTACAACTGCCTTGCCGAACAGATGAAAGATCTCGGCAACGATTGGGCCCGCCTTGTCGGCGACCACGGCCTTCAGCCGAACAAGCTCGACCGCCTCGCCTCCGCATGGCACACCGACCTCGACCTCGGTCGCCCGATGGAATGCGTCCACTCGATGGCAAAGGCCAGGGCGCTCGGCTTCACTGAAACGCAGGACACGGAGCGCTCCTTCGTCGACGTGTTCGACCGGCTGCGCGCCGAACGCATCATTCCCTGAGCACAGAGCCAACTCGAAAAACTCCAAGGCGCGCCCCCGGGCGCGCCGTTTTGCGTTTGGCGGTTGGAACATCAAGCAAGCGGCGAAGGACACAGAAAAACCGCGCTCCTTGCGAAACGCGGTTTCAGTCTTTCCACAATTCCTTGCCTTGTCAGACGATGAGCGGTCTCGATCCCAGTCGACGCGCCAGTCGATCCAGCGTCTTGAGGCTCGCATTGACCTGCTCGCAGCGGACCTCCGCCACGCCGTCCACTTCCATGAGATAGGTGCGGATCGGACCGACATAGGTCATCGCCATGTTGGGGCAGGCCTTGCACGCGCCGACGAGCTTGATGCTGACGACGCCCTCCGGGCTGATATCGGCGATTTCGATATCGCCGCCGTGGCCAAGGATCAGCGGCCGGATGCGCGCGAAGGCGGCCTCAAGCGCGTCCGGTGATATGGTGGGCCGGGCAGTCATGCGACCAGCCCCAGCTCGATCTTCTTGGCTTCGATATCGATGCCCATGCCGCGGGCAAACGCCTTGCCGAGGATGTTTTCCTTCATCTCGCGGGTGATTTCCGGATAGCCGTAGCGTTCCTGCAGTTCCTCCGGCATTTCGAGGTTGGCGAGCGTATCGATATAGGTCTGCACGTGCGGCCAGATGAAGGCCTCCGAGCCGTAGCAGATACGATCAGAGCCGACGTAGAGCAGCGCTTCTCCAAGCCGCGCCAACATCTTCCAGGGCTGAAGGTAGTACTGGTTAAACCAGAGAGGCAGGATCAGGTAGATGTTGTCGAAACGGCTGGCGATCGAGATCGTCTCGTCGACGTAGGGATCGCCAAGATGGTGAATTCCGAAGTTGAGCTCGGGAAAATCCGCCGCAGCATATTGAATGTCGTTGGGTTTGAAGGCTTCGACAGGCCCCAGTTCCAGCGGGAAGCCCTTGTGGAATTGCACCATCTTGATGCCAAGCTCGATCGCCTTCTCCCAAAGGGGATAGGCAATATCGCGATCATCCGCGCGCCAGGAACAGCCGCGGCGTTGATACTGATAAAACTTCATGCTGACTGCGCCGAGTTCCTTGACCTGGCGCTCCATCTCTTCGAGCGCGAAATCAAGACCATGATAGGCCGGGTCGACGCCGCCGGTCAGCACCACGCGCTTCGGATTCGATTTCGCGAAGGCATCGCTAAGTTCGACCGGGCCGAGCCCCGCCCGCCAGTGCGAAAACAATGGCACGGAGCAGGCGCTCGCCATGTCGGTATCAGAGTTCTCAAACAGCATCTTGTTGCCCCATTCGAGATCGGGGTTCGAGAAGGTTTCGGTTTCCGGTGGCGGACCGCGGCGACCTGTCAGGTTAATGAATCCGGCGATCTGCGAGCGCAGCAGTTTGACGCGCCTGCCATCGCTTCCCGGCTTGATCTGGTTGTCGCCGAAGTCCTGCGTATGGACCGCCGCGTCGAAAACAAACATCCCGTCTTTCATTGCTTACCTCCTTGAGAAAACCGCCGCCTTCACTTGCGTCCCTCTCTAAGTAACATGAGCCAACCCGTTCATTTCTTTGGAATAGTTGAAGATTGTTTTCAGCTAATCGTGCGGGCGGCCGCGCGTTTCTCCAGCTAAAACAGACCTCGTGATCAAGCATCCCGTGGGGCGACCCACCTTGAGGACGAGGACAGCACGTGACCCAACCAAGCAGGATCGAAACAACCGGGGGCCGAAACAGCCTCAGACCGAATGACGAGGAGATTGCATTCCTCAAGGACCGCGCCAAATTCTGTCGCCTCGAGACAATTAGGCTGATCGAAATCGCGAAGGTCGGGCACTACACCTCCGTCTTCTCCGCGGCGGAGCTGTTCTCGGCACTCTACTACGACGCCATGGACCTGAGGCGCGGTGAACCGAAATGGGAGGATCGCGACCGTTTCATGATGGGCAAGGGGCACGCTGCCGTCGGGCTCTTTCCCATTCTCGCCGACCTCGATTTCATCGATCGCGACGTCCTTGACGGTTACACCCGCCTCGGCAATCCGCTCGGCGACCATCCTGATATGACAAAGGTGCCCGGTATCGATTTCAGCTCGGGTTCGATCGGCCACGCACTTTCGGCCGGTTGCGGAATGGCGCTCGCCGGCCGGATGCTGGGCAAGGACTTTTGCACTTACGTGATGATCGGCGACGGGGAACTGCAGGAAGGCCAGGTCTGGGAGGCTGCCCTTTTCGGCGCCCACAACAGACTCGGAAAGCTGATCGGCATCATCGATCGCAACGGCTACCAGCTCGACGGCTCGGTTGACGACATAATCGGCGTCGAGCCGATCGTCGAAAAATGGCAGGCGTTTGGCTGGGAAACCCATGTCGTTGACGGCCACGATGTCGCTGCTGTCGCAACCCTGTTTCGCACGCTCAAGTCCGATCGCGAGCGGACCCGTCCGGTGATGATCGTTGCCGAGACGGTCAAGGGCAAGGGCGTCTCCTACATGGAGACCGAACCGGGCTGGCACCTCGGCTATCTCGATCCTTCGGATGCTGCGCGCGCAATTGCCGAAATCGAAGCGATGGAGATCTGAGATGAGCAAGCCGCTTTCCGACAAGTCCTGGCAATACCGCCAGCTCAACGCCGTGACGCCCGGCCTCGATGCGCTCTCTGACGCCCTCATCGAACTCGTTGCCGCAGGCGAACCGATCGTGGCCGGCACGGCCGATCTGCAATACTCGAACGGGCTTGCGAAATTTCATGCGCTCCATCCCGATCGCTTCATTCAGTTCGGGATCTCCGAACAGAACATGGTGTCGGCCGCAGCCGGGATGGCTGCCGTCGGCATGAAGCCCTATGTCGCAACTTTCGCATCGTTCCTCGCGCTTCTCTGCTGCGAGCAGATCCGCATGGATGTCGCCTATTCCAAGCTGCCGGTTCGGCTGATCGGCCACCACGCCGGCATCTCGCTCGGCTTCTACGGCACCTCGCATCATGCGACGGAGGACCTCGCCATCATGCGGTCGATCGCCAACCTGACGGTAATCGCGCCCGCCGACGGCAATCAGCTCAAGGAGGTGATAAAGGCGGCGAACGACTATCCGCATCCGATCTATATGCGCATCCAGCGCGGGCGCGATCCCGAAGTCTATGCCAACCGCCAGCCGTTCACGATCGGTAAGGCGATTTCTCATTATTCGGGAACCGACCTTACGATCATTGCCACCGGTTCCACCGTGCACCCCGCTCTCGAAGCGACGCGCGCGCTGCGGGCTGCGGGTGCCAGCGTCGGCTTCCTCGACATGGCGACGGTAAAACCGATCGACCGCGATGCCATTCTTGAAGCGGCGGCGCAAAGTCCGCGGATCCTGACGATCGAGGAGCACAATGTGCTTGGGGGCTTGGGTGGTGCGGTTGCAGAGGTGCTGGCGAGTGAAGGTCTAGCCGTCAAGCTGACCCGTCACGGCATCTACGATGAGTACAGCCTGATCGCACCGCCCACTCACCTCTACGCACACTATGAACTCGACGCGAAAGGCATCGAGGCCCGCGCAACGAGGCTGCTCGACAGGAACGTGTGAAAACTGCAGCGCCTGCCGTTCTCTCAAAAGACCGCGGAGTTTAGGCTCCGCGGTTTTTTCCTTGTCGTCTCTGTCTTACGCAACGCCGCCGAGGCAGACATATTTGATCTCGGTGAATTCCTCGATGCCGTATCTGGAGCCCTCGCGGCCGAGGCCGGAGAGCTTGACGCCGCCGAACGGTGCTTCCGCGGTCGAAATCAACCCGGTGTTGACCCCGACCATGCCGTATTCCAGCGCCTCGGCAACCCGGAACACCCGCGCCAGATCCTTCGCATAGAAATAGGAGGCCAGGCCGAATTCCGTGTCGTTGGCCTTTTCAATTACGTCGGCCTCGTCGGTGAAGCGGAACAGCGGCGCCACGGGGCCGAAAGTCTCTTCGCGAGCGACTGCCATCGCCTGGGTGACGTCGGCCAGCACCGTCGCCTCATAGAAGGTACCACCGAGGGCATGGCGTTTGCCGCCCTGGATCACCCGCGCGCCCTTGGCGGTGGCATCGGCAACATGTTCCTCGACCTTCTCCAGTGCCGCCTGGTCGATCAGCGGGCCGAGGATCACGCCCTGGTCGAGACCATTGCCGATCGTCAGCTTGGCAACGGCCGCCGCCAGCTTGTCGGAGAAGGCGTCATAGACCTTGTCCTGCACATAGATGCGGTTGGCGCAGACGCAGGTCTGGCCGTTGTTGCGGAACTTGGCGATCAGGGCGCCTTCCACGGCCGCATCGAGATCGGCATCGTCGAAGACGATGAACGGTGCATTGCCGCCGAGCTCCAGCCCGAGCTTCTTGATCGTGCCGGCGCTCTGGCGATAGAGCTCGGCGCCGACTTCCGTCGAGCCGGTAAAGGTCAGCTTGCGCACCACCGGGTTGGCGGTCATCTCCGCGCCGATCTCGCGAGCCGAGCCGGTGACGACGCTGAAGAGACCCTTCGGCAGGCCGGCACGTTCGGCAAGAATGGCGATCGCGATGGCCGAGAACGGCGTCTGTGCCGCTGGCTTCAGCACCATGGCGCAGCCGGCTGCAAAGGCAGGACCCGCCTTGCGGGTGATCATCGCATTGGGGAAGTTCCAGGGCGTGATCGCGGCGACGACGCCGATCGGCTGCTTCATCACCATGATGCGCTTGTCCGGCTGGTGGCCGGGGATCAGGTCGCCATAGATGCGGCGCCCTTCTTCGGCGAACCACTCGACGAAGCTTGCGCCGTAGACGATTTCGCCGGTCGCCTCGGCGAGCGGCTTGCCCTGTTCGAGCGTGAGGATGCGGCCGAGATCGTCCTTGTTCTCGATCATCAGCTCAAACCAGCGGCGAAGCACGCCGGCGCGGTCCTTGGCAGTGCGAGCAGCCCAGCCCTTCTGCGCCAGACGCGCCGCTTCGATCGCCGCCTTCGTCTCCTTGCCGCCAAGCTTCGGCACGCGTCCGATGAGTTCGCCCGTCGCCGGGTTGGTCACTTCGATCGCATTGGCGGCATCCGCTTCAATCCATTCGCCACCAATCAGGGCAGCCTGGCGAAACAGTGACGGGTCCTTTAAGTGAGAGAGCATTGTTCCTCGACGATCTCCTGGAGCTTCCGAAACACACCTCCGGCCCACCCGTGACAGGGCGACGCACGGTGCTGCCGTTAGCATTTAGGATTTCGGCGGCTTTGTTTCATCGAAAATCCTGAAAGCTCTCTTCGGCATTCAGTGCGTGATTTTTGCGCCTGATCCAGCATAGGATCGATCTTGGTTGAGTAGTTCGTCGCGGCCCTAGGAGAATGGGAGCCTTGCGTCCAACCTCATCTCATGAGCATTGGGAGGATGCCAGAACATGCCTACGACTGTACCGACGCGCAAAAGCGAATACCGGATGACGCTTCTCGAACAAGTGCTTGTTTTGCTCGGTCAAGGGAGCATCTGGTACACTTGCTACGCCTATCCCTACGACCCGCGGGAACGCAACGCATCTGTCGAAACCGGGCTTGCCTGAACGGAAGAGATGGCCCGTGGTCCGGCGGCAAAAGTCAGACCCTATAAGCGGGTCGATCGAGCGACCGACGCTCCGAGGCGGTGCCCAGAAGCGTCGGTTGTGACCACAGCCAGCGGGGCCGTCGTCGGCATCGAGGCGTTGTCCGCACCTAAGAAGTCGTTTCGTAGTAGAACGTGCTGCGACGTAACGTTTTCTACGCCAGTCTCAGACCTGAGCTACCCGCGGATCGTTCGGTCGAATAGCAATTCCAAGACCGCATCGTTGTCGCACTCCAGGTGTTGAAAGCGAAGACCTTCAGCGACTGGTCCTGATGATCGGAGCAGTGGCATCACACCCGACCCAACCCGCATGGTCCGTTCCCGTCGACACGTTATGCGATCATAGTGGCCCCGATAGTCGTTGTCGAAGTCGAATCTCCCGCAAGCAGCGCTTCATGGTAGCTCCAGAACTCGCTCACAAACCGTTCGGCAAGCACGCTGTCGGAACCTTGGCTGCGCCGGATCGCGAGGAAGCCTGCATCGACGAAGATGGCGAAAGGCCTGACGACAACGCCGCGCCCACGGAATTCGGTCGCGGACGATGGGTCGATAATCGCAATGCCCGCCCCTTCGGAGACCAGCGTCAGCGCGGTATGGGAAAGGCGCGTTTCCAACGTCGATGACCGAGGAATGCCGGCCAGCGCCACTTCCACGCGCATGGCAAACAGCGTGCCAGGCTCCAGTGTGATCATGCGCTCATTGGCGAGATCGGCCGGCATGATGTCTTCCCGGCCGGCAAGCCTGTGACCAGTGGGAACCGCGACGACCGCAGGTATCGGACGGGTCTCGATCAGAAACCCGGGACGGTCGAGCGGACCATCGGCAAAACCAAGGTCCACCTGCCCCGATGCGACCGCCTCGATCACCAGAGACGACGGAATACCGTTCAGCGACGCATGAACGTTTGGACGGTCGCGCAGGAACCACGCAAGAAAACGCGGCATGATCCCGTTTGCCAGTGCTGGCATGGCGGCAATGCGGAGCATCCCGGCATTCTGCCTGCTGATCTCTTCGGCAAACGCCTTGATGCGCGATAGGCCGACATAGGCCCGCTCCACCTCCTGGAGCAACGTCAGGGCCTCCCGAGTGGGCGTTAGCTGGTTTCCCCTGCGGTCAAACAGCTTCAGCTTCGTATCGATTTCAAAGTCACGGATCAACCGGCTCACCGCCGGTTGAGTGATGGACATCAGCTCCGCCGCCGCCGTCATTTTTCCGGTCAACATGACGGTACGGAACGCTTCCACCTGACGCAGGTTCATGGATCACCATAATATTTGGTTATGCTCGCGGCCAGATTACGAATTTGACGGTATTGAAGCAAGCTGTCAAACCCACTGGAAACAAACCGTGGCGCCTGGCTCGAACCGGCGCCGCACCAAGGGAACAAACTGGTGGGTGCTTTGAGCGCGTATCTCGATCTGATGGGGTTCGCCGAGGGAGCCTGGGGCATGGATATGCTCAAGGCGACAGGCGTTACCCTTTGCGTTGCCCTCAGCGGCTTTGCCGCCGGGGCGGTTTTTGGCTGTCTCTCCGCGGCGGCGTCGTTCTCGTCGCTGCGTGCTCTGAGGGCGTTAGCCGATGGTTACACCACCATCCTGCGCGGTATTCCCGACCTGCTCGTCATCTATCTCTTCTATTTCGGCAGCAGCGCGGTTTTAAGCCGACTCGGTGCTCTGTTCGGCTCCGAGGGCTTCATCAGCGCGCCCGTCTTCCTGACCGGCGCTCTGGCGATCGGGGTGGTTTCAGGCGCCTATCAGGCTGAGGTCTATCGCGGTGCGGTGCTCGCGCTCTCCAAGGGCGAAATTGAAGCGGCAAGAGCCTATGGCATGCCGAACCACCTTCTGTTTCGCCGCATCATCCTGCCCCAAGCGACGCGGTTCGCAATCCCAGGTGTCGGCAATGTCTGGCAACTGGTGCTGAAGGAATCAGCGCTCATCTCGGTGGTAGGGCTGATCGAACTGATGCGACAGGCCCAGATCGGCGCGGGCTCGACCCGCAAACCCTTCACGTTCTTCCTGACGGCTGCGGTGCTTTACCTGCTGATCAGCTTCGTGTCGGGCGTCCTGTTCCGGATTGCAGAGAAGCGCGCCATGCGCGGGATCAGGCGGGCACTATGATCGATCTTCCCTTCATCTACGACGCCTTCGTGCAGCTTTGCAGCGGCATCCCGCTGACGCTGCAACTGATGGCGGTGTCCGTCGCATCCGGCGCCGTTCTGGCAATTGCTCTTGCAGCGATGAGACTGTCGTCCTGGCCACCGCTCGACCTCCTGGCGCGGATTTACATCTTCATCTTTCGCGGCACGCCGCTTCTGGTGCAGCTCTATCTCATCTACTACGGCCTCAGCCAGTTTCCCGAACTGCGCAAGACCTTCCTATGGCCGTTCCTGCGGGAGGCCTATTGGTGCGCAGCGCTCGCGCTCGCGCTCAACACAGCAGCCTACAGTGCCGAAATCATCCGCGGCGGCGTGCTCTCAGTGCCTGCCGGGCAGATCGAAGCCGCGCGTGCCTATGGGATGAGTGGCCTTACTCTCATTCGCCGCATCATCGCGCCACAGGCGCTGCGGCAGATGCTGCCTGGCTACTCCAACGAAGTGATCCTGATGGCGAAATCGACGGCGCTGGCCTCGACCATAACCATGATGGAAGTCACAGGGCTGGCGGCAAAACTCATCTCGGCGACCTACCGCCCCGTGGAGATCTTCATCGCCGCCGGCGCGATTTATCTGCTGCTCAATTTCATCGTCAGCCGGCTGTTCAAGCTGTTCGAGTACCGGCTCTCAGCCGCGCAGCGCCAACCCATCTACCGACGTGCCGCAGGAGAAAATGCATGATGAACGCAGCCCTCGCACCGGCCGTGAAGATCACCGGGCTCGAGAAGAGCTACGGTGCCTACAAGGTGCTGCACTCCATCTCGTTCAGTGCCAACAAGGGTGAAGTCGTCTCGATCCTCGGGGCCTCGGGATCCGGCAAGTCCACGCTGCTTCGCTGCATCAACATGCTGGAAGTGCCGGATGCGGGCGAAATCTCCATTCACGGTGAGAGCTACAGGCTTACGCAGCGTTCGGGCTTTGCCCCGCGCGCCGCCGATCCGAAGCAACTGCTGCGGCTTCGTTCCCAGGCGACGATGGTGTTCCAGTCCTTCAATCTGTGGTCACACCTGACGATCCTGGAAAATCTGATCGAAGCGCCGGTCCATGTGCAAAAGCGCAACCGCGCCGAATGTGTCGCGGAGGCTGAAGCCCTCCTCGAGCGGGTGGGCATTGCCGACAAGCGCAACTTCTATCCGGCGCATCTTTCCGGCGGCCAGCAGCAACGTGCGGCGATTGCCCGGGCACTCGCCATGCGGCCCAAGATCATGCTGTTCGATGAGCCGACTTCGGCGCTCGATCCGGAGCTGGTCGCCGAAGTGCTGAAGGTCATGCGCGATCTCGCAGCCGAGGGCCGCACCATGCTCGTCGTTACCCATGAGATGGACTTTGCCCGCGACGTCTCGAGCCGCGTTCTGTTCCTGCACAAGGGGCTGATCGAAGAGGACGGCCGCCCGGAACAGGTCTTCTCGAACCCGAAGAGCGAGCGCTTCCGCCAGTTTATTTCCAAGCACAACGCCTGAAACCAACTTTGAAAAAACGAAGAGAGGAGAACGCATGAAACTGAAGATTATCTTGTCTGCCATCGGCCTGCTGGCAACAGCCCATGTCGCGCAAGCGGAGGACGTGATCCGCATTGCCACGGAAGGCGCTTATGCGCCGTGGAACTTTTCCGGCCCCAACAACGTGCTGGAAGGCTTCGAAATCGACCTGGCGAACGACCTTTGCGAGCGCATGAAAGCCAAGTGCGAAATCGTCGCGCAGAACTGGGATGGCATCATCCCTTCGCTGACGGCCGGCAAATACGACGCCATCATGGCGGCCATGAGCATCACGCCAAAGCGTGAGGAAGTAATGGCCTTCTCCGCCCCCTACGCCGCAGCGATCAATTCCTTTGCGGCAATGGAAGACAGCGGTCTCGCCAACCTGCCGGAAACCGGCAAGCCGCTTTCGGTCGATTCCGAGGCCGCCAAGCCCGTGCTTGAGGAAATTGCCAAGAAGATCCAGGGCAAAGCTGTCGGCGTACAGGGCTCCACCACGGCTTCCGCGTTCATGGAACAGTACTTTCAAGGTGGCGCCGACGTTCGCGAATACAAGACCACCGAAGAGCACAACTTCGATCTGGCGAGCGCACGCCTCGACGCAGTCGTGGCCAATGCGACCGTTCTCGCAGCAGCACTCGAGAAGGACGACATGAAGGGTGCGAAACTCACCGGCCCGCTCTTCTCGGGCAAGGTGTTCGGCATGATCGGCGTTGGCCTCCGCAAGGAAGACACCGCACTGAAGGCGCGTTTCGATGACGTCATCAAGGCTGCCGTCGCCGACGGCACTGTGAAGAAGCTCTCCGAGAAGTGGTTCAAGGTGGACGTGAGCCCGCAGGAATAAGCCTCGACAACTGGCCCGTCCGAGTTTCGGGCGGGCCACGCCACCGGCATACGGACCGAAAAGCATGCGCAGACTACCAGATCAAAACATCGTCATCATTGGAGCAGGCCTTGTGGGCGGCGCCCTCGCCTGGGGCCTTGCGCGCGCGGGTGAGCGGCCGCTGCTTCTGGACGGAGACGATCTGTCGCTGCGCGCATCTCGCGCCAACTTTGCGTTGATCTGGGTTCAGGGCAAGGGGGTCGGCGCTCCCCATTATGCACGCTGGACAATGCGCTCGACCCGCCTCTGGCCGGAATTCGCGGCAGCCTTAAAAGAGACTTCCGGCGTCGATGTTGCTCTGAAGCAAAATGGGGGCTTCACTTTTGCGCTGAGCGAAGCCGAGCTGGAACGGACGCACGAAGACGTCGTGACGGTTGCACGCGAACTTGGCGATGATGCCACCGAACATACCCTGCTCGACCACGCAGAGACGGCGAAACTGGTGCCGGCGATCGGACGGGATGTCGTCGGCTCCGTCTATTCGCCAATGGATGGCGACGTGAACTCGCTCCGCCTGCTTCGGGCGCTTCATACCGGCATGATAAATCTAGGCGCTGCTTATGAGCCGCATTGTGAGATCGACGAGATCACCCCCCGATCGGGCGGGTTCCAATTGAAGGGCTCCTGGGGCGAGGTTTTCGCCAAACGCATCGTCCTGACGGCTGGCGTCGGCAACAGCCGGCTTGCCGCGATGGTCGGTATTCACGCGCCCTCCGTGCGCAGCAAGGGGCAGATCCTCGTTACCGAAAAATGCCGTCCATTTTTCCCCTACACCTCGGCCACGCTCAGGCAAGCCGACGAAGGCGGCGTGATGATCGGCGACAGCCAGGAAACCCACACGGACTCGATTGCGACCAACCAGGACATCAGCGCGGTTCTGGCCGATCGCGCCATCCGGACATTTCCCTGCCTGAGTGGCGTCAACGTCCTTCGCACCTGGACCGGCTTCCGCGTCAAGACGCCCGACGGTTTTCCCATTTACGAGCAGTCGACCGCCCATCCCGGTGCCTATGTGGCGATGTGCCATTCCGGCGTGACGCTTGCCGCAATCCACGCGCTCGTCGTCGCCGGTGAGATCGCCACCCAGCAGGCCGTACTTGCCGGCAACACATTCCCCGGCCGGAGATTTCATGTTTCGCAGAATTGATAAAGCAGCGGATACCGTCGCCATCACGTTCGACGGTATCCCGATGCGCGTCGACACCGAACAGACGGTGGCCGCAGCACTCCTTAGCCAAGGTATCAGCACGTTGCGCAGGAGCGTCGTCGGTGATCGCCCACGTGCGCCCTACTGCCTGATGGGTGTCTGCTTCGAATGCCTTGTCACCATCGACGGCATTCAAAACCGGCAGGCTTGCATGACCGTCGTGCGGGACGGGATGGCGATCTCATCGCAAAGCGGTGCCCGCTCTCTGGACGAAGGGTGCTGACGATGGCGCTCCGGATAATCGACGATCTTCACCTTCTCGACCGCGAATACGATCTCGCGATCATCGGTGCAGGGCCGGCGGGGATGGCCGCTGCGGCGCAAGCGGCCGCCGCTGGCGCGCGAACGATCCTCCTTGATGAAAACCCCGCTCCCGGCGGCCAGATCTACCGGTCGATCGAAAGGAATTCGCCAGCAAGACGCTCCTTCCTCGGCAACGATTACTGGAAGGGAAAGGGCGTCCTTAAGGCGTTTCTTCAGTGCGACGCCGCCTACCTACCCCAAGCACTTGTCTGGAGTGTCGAGCAAGGCGAGACCGATGGAAAGGCAGCTGTCGAACTGCGCGTTTCGGCCGGTGGCAAAAGCAGCATCGTCCATGCACGTCGGGTCGTCTTCGCCACCGGCGCGATGGAACGGCCGATGCCCGTAAGGGGGTGGACGCTTCCCGGCGTGATGACGATCGGCGCGGCTCAAATCGCACTCAAATCTTCAGGGCTTGTGCCCGACGGCCGCGTTGTCTTGGCAGGCAGCGGCCCCCTGCTTTATCTCTTTGCCGACCAATTGCTGCAGGCAGGTGGCAACCTCGTCGCAGTACTCGACACCACGCCGCGTTCGAACTGGGCGAAGGCGCTGCCTTTCCTGCCCCCGTTTCTGGTTTCGCCCTATCTGCTGAAGGGCCTGGCGCTGTTTGCCAAGGTCCGGCGCTCGGTGCCGGTTTTCACCGGCGTCGGGACGATCGAGGTCATCGGTCAGGACCGGGCCACCGCAATCCGCTTCCAGGCCAAGGGCCGGACGGAGGAAATCGGCATCGACAGCGCCTTCCTGCATCAGGGAGTCGTCCCGAACAACAGCCTAGCCAACGCGACCGGATGTCTTCTTGCCTGGAATGACCGTCAGAAGTGTTTTCAGCCAGAACTTGACACATGCGGTAGATCCTCGCTGCCGGCGATCTACGTCGCCGGTGACGGCGGCGGCATAGGCGGCGCGCTTGTCGCGGAGGTCGGCGGGCGGATAGCGGCGCTGGCCGCCTGTCTCGATCTCTTTCCGGAGAAGACGCGCCGGATCGGACCGCTCCTGGCGAAGCACGAAAAGCGGCGCAGGGTCTTGTCGCGCGGGCGCACCTTCATCGACACGCTCTATCAGCCCGCCGTGGCGTTTCGCGCGCCGACCGATCTGGAGACGATCGCATGCCGCTGCGAAGAAGTGACGGTCGGTGCCATCCGTGATGCCGCCGCGCGCAACGTGGTCGGCCCCAACCAGCTCAAAACGATGCTGCGTTGTGGCATGGGGCCGTGCCAGGGGCGCATGTGCACGGCGACCATCACCGAAATTCTGGCTGACGTGCAACAGCGGTCCCCCGCCGAAATCGGCACCTACAGGCTTCGCACACCGATAAAGCCCGTCCCCTTGCGCGAGTTCGCCTCGCTCCCGCTCACGCCGGATGCCGTTCAGGCCGTTACCGGTGACCACTCCGACAGAAGCTGACCCCTCAACAAAGGAAACAAAAATGGCAGAACGTCATCTCCGCACACCCATCATGCACCGCGTCGTTGAACACAACGGCATCGTCTATGTCGGCGGCACGACCTGTGACGACGAAAGCCTCGACATGGCCGGCCAGACCCGGGAAATCCTGGCGAAGATCGATCGTTATCTGGCGGAAGCTGGCACCGACAAGACCAGGCTCCTGACGGCCACGATCTTCGTGACCGACCTTGCCAAGAAGCCGGACATGGATGCCGTCTGGAAGGCCTGGGTTGGCCCGGAAGAGCTGCCGACCCGCGCGACCGTGGGCGTCGCCGATCTCGGTGGCGACACGCTGATCGAAGTGGTCGTCTCGGCCTACAAGTAGCCGTCGCTGACCGGATCATGCGAGACGACCCAGTCTCGCATGATCCGGCGCAATCATTCAGGCGCTCGGACGGGACTGAAGCTTGTCGAACGGGGCGACCGCCTGTCGCAGAAAATCTATGAGCTTGCTGGCTGCGAGCGATCGTGGATGGTTCCTCGGTGTAAGCAGCCACAGATCGATCGTCGTGTCCGGAACGATACTGCGCCGCACGAGAACGTCGCTGCCAAAATCGAGCCCGACGAACGAAGGCACGATGGAGACGCCGACGCCGTTGGCAACGAAACAACAGGCAGTCTCCGAGAGCGGAACCTCGATCCGGTTTCTCTTCTGCACGCCCTTGATCTGGAAGGCACGGTCAATCGTCATCAGCGAGCAATCGTCACGCGCCAGCGAAATGAAGGGATCACCGCCGAGATCTTCGAGATCGATGACGGATTTGTCCGCCAGCGGATGGTGCGCGGGAAGCACGCAGACCATTTCGAAACGCATAAGACGCTCGGCATCGACGTTGGGATGCTCGAACGGCAGCACGCTGAGGCCGATATCCACCTGTTGTGCCGCGACGAGATCGATGATGCGCGGCGAAGGCAGGCTTCGCATCGTGAAGTGAATATCGGGCTGTTCGGCAAGCAGGGGCGAAAGCGCTTGGGCGAGAAAACGCGTGGTCAACGCGGGCGGGGCAACAACGGTAATCTCCCCCCATTCCTGATTGCGGACGGCATCGGCGAGCCGTGCCACGCGCGCGGTCCCCGAGAACATCTTTGCGACCTCGACCGCAAGCAAGCGGCCTTCGAGCGTTGGTGTGAGCCGGCCGCCGGCGCGAACGAAAAGCTGGAAACCGCAGGCTTCGGAAAAGCTGCGCAGGAGCTTGCTGACCGCCGGCTGAGAGATCCGCATGCGCTCGGCGGCAAGTGTGACGGATCCGGTCTCGACGGTGTTGTGGAATTCCGAAAACCAAAGAAGCGGGAATTCGGCGTATTCAAGGTGGTTGAAAGGCTCGAACACCCGTTGGCGCTTGCTCCCAGCAGCTGGTTCAAAATAGCGGCTCACCGGTCATGAGGGCCGGTTGTTCGATGCCCATGAGCTTAAGGATGGTCGGAGCAACATCCGCAAGTATCCCGTTGCGCAGCGCGGCCACGCCGTCAAGACCAAAGAGGAAGGCCGGTACCGGATTGAGCGTATGTGCCGTGTGCGGCTCATTGCTGACAGGGTCGATCATCAGCTCGCAGTTTCCGTGGTCGGCAATAGCCAACAAGCAGCCACCGCTGCCATGAACGCTCCTAACGATTTCACCCAAGGCCGTGTCCACCGTTTCAACCGCTTCAATTGCGGCTTTCAAGCTGCCGGTATGCCCAACCATGTCGGGATTGGCGAAATTAACAACCACGAGGTCGTAGGCACCGCTTTCGATCGCCGCCACGACCTTTCCCGTCAGCTCGGGCGCCGACATCGAGGGCTGCAGATCGTAGGTCGCGACCTTCGGCGAAGGCACGATGAGCCGGGCCTCGGACGCAAAGGGCGCTTCGCGACCGCCGTTCAGAAAATACGTGACATGCGGGTACTTTTCAGTCTCCGCCATATGAATCTGCGTACGACCGGCCCTGGACACGGTTTCGCTGAGGCCATCCGCCAGCGTCTGCGGTGGGAACAGGGTATGCATAACCGCATCGAGATCCCCACCGTACGACACCATGCCGACAGCGCTTGTAAGCTGAGGCATGGATTGTCTCTGAAATCCCACGGCTCCCGGAAGCAGAAGCGCGCTTAAAATCTCGCGGACGCGGTCGGAGCGGAAGTTGGCGCTTAGAATGGCATCCCCGTCCTTGAGGCCCTCGTAGCCGTCAACGACGGTTGGCACTATGAACTCATCTGTCTCGCCACGTTCGGCAGCATCGCGAACGGCCATCTGCACGGATAAAGCCACATTGCCGCGGCCATGTACGATTGCGTGATACGCACGCTCAACGCGATCCCACCGCGTGTCACGGTCCATGGCATAGAAGCGCCCGCTAACGGTTGCGATCATGGCGTCGGCCGGCAGCTGCGCAGTGAGCAGCTTGAGATATTCTCCAGCCGTTCCAGGCTGCGTATCGCGACCGTCAGTGAATGCGTGAATGATCGACCGTACGCCCAGGCTGGAGAGTGCGTGCGCAAGTGCTGCGATGTGGCCCTGATGGGCATGCACACCGCCTGGAGAAACAAGCCCCATGATGTGGCAGGCACCACCGGATCGCTGTAGCCGTTCGGCAACGCCACTTTCGGCAAGGTGCTCGACCAGACTGCCATCCGAGACCGCGGCATCGATGCGCGGAAGGTCCTGCATCACAATGCGGCCCGCGCCAATGTTGAGGTGACCCACCTCGGAATTGCCCATTTGCCCTTCAGTCAGGCCAACCGACGGGCCGTGTGTCGTCAGGAACGCATGCGGACAAGAAGACCACAAGCGATCAAAGTTGGGCGTCGAGGCCAGGAGGACGGCATTTCCATGGGACTCCTCGCGCCAACCCCACCCATCCAAAATCATGAGAACTGTCGGTTTCCTGCCGGTCATCTATTCTGGCACCGTTTCCTTCAGACGCGCTTCAAGGATTGCAAGGAAGGCACGAAGCTTCTTCGGGACAAACCGGCTCTTCGGATAGAATGCCTTGATCACCCGCCGCGAAATGATCTGACTTTCGAAGAGCGAGACGAGTTCGCCAGAGCGGATCTCCTGCGCAACGCTGTAGAGCGGCAACCGCGCGACCCCAGCCCCTTGCACGGCAGCAAGCACGATTGCGCTTTCGAAATTGGAATGGAAAATACCATCCACCTGCACCGTCACCTCCTCGTCGCCAAGACGCGCGCTCCAAAGTCTGGGATCCGGCTTCTGCGTGGTATGAATCAGGCAGTTGTGATGTTGCAGGTCCACCGGCTGCGAGGGGCGTGGATGCTGTTGCAGGTAGGCGGGCGCAACGCAGATCACGTATGGTGCAGGTCCAAGCTTGCGCTCGAACAGACCTGTGTGGAAGGAATCATCGTCATCGAAATCGCGACTGCCGATGACCACGTCGACGCCGCGCTCCATCAGATTGACTGAACTTGCCGAGACCGTCAGCTCAACCTTCACAGCCGGGTAGAGCGCATTGAAATCGATGATCGCCGGCGCGACCAGCGCTTGGCCTACTCCGGGCGTGGAATGAACCCGCAAGGTTCCAATCAGCTCGCTGCCGAGCCCGCTCGCATCGGCCTTTGCCGCCTCGATCTCCGATAGAATGCGCACACAATGATCGAAGAAGACGGTGCCAGCATCGGTCAGGAACACATTGTGCGTCGAACGGTTGAGCAGGGTCAGCTTCAAAGCATTTTCGAGCTGGGTGACGTGCTTGCTCATATAGGATGGAGACTTGCCAAACAGCTTGGCCGCCGTGGTGAAGCTGCCGTGCTGCACCACGCGGGAGAAGATGACGATATCGTTCAGATCGAGCCCGTCAAAACTCGATCGCGTTGCATCGGAGGAACTGACCATCGCCAACGTATTGGCATAAGCCGGCTCCTCCGGCAATTCAGGAGAAGAGAAGAGATTTGATGACAACGGGGATAACGCCCGGCGGGTTCATGAACTCTCCCAGATCGACGAAATCGAGGTCTTTCAAGCGAACACCATCCACGGAGATCAGATGCGTGTGGATGCCAAGCTCCCGATCCAGAATGCGCCCGATGGTCTGACCTACATCTCCATCGATCATCAGGACAAGCGGTTCCTCGCGCGTTCCATCCGGTGCTGCCACCGCCTTGATCCCCTGCGCCACAGCAAGAAGCCGCTGATACTCCGGTTCTCCTGTCCAGGTGAAGGCGAATGCAATCATCGCCATTGTGTCGCGATCCTGCCGATCGGCGCTCTGGCGGAAGGCCGCGGCGATCTCTTCCGCGTCGACGACTTCAGGCAGTTCCCGGCCGAGATGGACCACCGGGATATTGTGCTTCGGCAGCACGTTAGCACCGTTCATGTAGAGTGTCTTGCCGCTCACCTGTACAGTGAACTGTGAGGCACCGATGACTGTTGCGCGGATGCGCTGCCCGGCGTCGACGATGGGGATGCTGATGTGCGGCGTCAGCTGGCTGATGATCTCGTCTGCCAGCAGTCGGGCGATATCGCCATGGTCGCTCTCTTCGTAGCCGAAAATGTACTCCGAAACGCCACCGGAGAAGGTGATGTAGCTCGGCTCGACAGATCGCTCGAGAGGTTCGGTCAAAAGGAAGCGGCGACCGAGATCGTCGAGCGGCCCGCCCAGAATTTCGTCAACGGCAAGGCTTGCAAGGCGCTTGGCAATCGCTGCGCGGTTGGTTGGGTCCGCCATCGCGGTTGGATTGGTCGAGATCCCCAGTTCTTGCGCAGTCAGGCGCGCGGAATCGTCGAGCCGCGACCAGACGCCCTGCGTGTCCTTGGCAACGAGGCGGCCGCCAACTGCGAAAGCGGCCACGCTGACAATTTCACCATTGTCGATCAGCGCAAGCTTGGTCGTGCCGCCTCCAATGTCGACATGCAAGCCGCAGGCGCCACGCTTCTTCGAAAGGGCCGTGGCACCGGAACCATGGGCCGCCAGCATGCATTCCAGTTTGTGCCCAGCTGTGGCGCAGACGAAACGACCGGACTCATTTGCAAAAATCTCGTCGATTGCGCGCGCGTTCGTCTTCTTGATCGCCTCACCGGTCAGGATGACGGCGCCGGTATCGATATGGCTGCGACGATAGCCAGCATCCTCGTAGCAATGCTGGAAGAAATGGCGCAACTCGCGCGCGTCAATTGTTCCGTCCGGTAGGAAGGGGGTCAACAGGATGGGCGAACGCCAGACGACCTGGCGATTGATGACCACAAAGCTGCTGGAGAGATCCTCGGTCTCGCGTCGCATTACCACCCGCGCAAAGAGCAGGTGGGATGTGGAGCTGCCAATATCGATGCCGACTGTCAGAAGCTCGACCGACTCCTGCTTCCACAGCCAGTCAGCGATTTCCTGACGTTCGCTTTCAGAAATATCTTCGTGTTCGTGTTCAAAATCGAGATCGTGCACAGACCCCTCACCTCCCTTGATATCCCCGGCCCAACGCGTCGTTCAGCTCGCGGGGCCTGCAAGGACTGGCGTCTTGATGACACCAGTCAAGCTTTCCGGCGGCAGCGCCATCACCGCCTCCTCGTCGAAAAGATCCCCCATGGCAGAAGGAACACCGGTCTTCTTCAATTCCTCCAGGAACTTGCGATGAACGCGCGGATCCTGATCCTCATATTCAATCTGGCGACCACCGTCCTTGACCGACGTCGCCCCACCGCCTTCAGCGCTCTTGCGCCTCAGAGAAATGAACGGGTAGCGCCGACTACCCAGGCTGCAAGCTACATAGCGCGCAGGCTGGTCGCAGGTGTTGAAATGCTGATGATACATCCAAAATGGCGGCGTATACATGAAGCCATGTCGCCAGGGGATTTCCTTGAACTCGGAGTCACCCTCGTACCACATCAGCGAGTAACCCTCGCCATCGACGGCATGAACGTGGGTACCGGCGGCGTGGCGATGGGCCTTCTTGTAGCGACCGACCGGCATTTGCGACACGTGAGAGTGCATTGTGCCGTCGGCGAGCACGAAGTTGACGTTGAGCGATCCCTTGCCGCGCCCTTCGAACTCATAAAGCTTGAAGCTTGTGAGGTCATGGACGAAATTCGTTTCCCAGATGTTTTGCACCTTGCGGGCGGATTCCAGACCGTAGGAATAGAGCGAGCCGTCACCATCGAAGTGCTTGGTTCCGCCGACACGGTCCTGGAAGACGAAGTCGTTGGCAAAGACGAAGTCGAGGTTGTGATAGAGATTGATGGTGAGCGGCGCGTTGTTGGTGCAGGAAAGCCGCACCGTGTCGATGCCCGATCCGTTGTTGAACTGATATTTGCAGTTGAGCGGGATGGCAAACAGCGCCTTCGGCCCCCACTCGAACGTGCGGGTCTCACCGCTCGGCAGCCACACCGTTGTCGAGCCGTAGCCGGACAGAACATAGAAGAAGGCTTCATAGAGATGCTTGACCGGTCGGGTCTTCTTGCCGGGAAGAATCTCGATGACATAATTTGCCATGAAATCGCCCATGCCGTGGGTGTGGGCGAAGCATCCGCGCGCCTCGTAGCGATCCCATTCGGCGGTTTCGAGCGCCAACAAGTCGTGCCCGAGATCGAGATGGATCGGAATGCCCTCGTCATTCGACCAGTCCTTGTAGGGATCGACCAGGAACTTTCGGTTCTCCGGATCAGGCGTCACCGTCGGTTCGAGAGGTGATGTGCTGGGGATGCTGGTCATCTCGTTCACTTTCGCTATGTTGTTCGGCGCCGCGATCTTTTGGTTTGTTAGGCGATAGGACTATGGAATTTCGGGCGGGGTATCGGTAGCCCGTTTTCGGAAAAGACATTTTCCCGGAGAGAACTCCGCCGGAGCAAGGTCCCTTAGGCTAGACCGCCTTCGCTTGCCGCAAGCGGCCGCACCGTGCGGCCGAGATAGGTCGCTTCCGCGCCATAGAGCAATTCCTTCACGTCGGCCGCCTTCAAGGTCTTGATGATCTGGTCCACCTGACCGGACAGGGGCAGCATCAGCCCCGCCTTCTGGGCGAGGTCCATGGTCACGTCCATGTCCTTTTCCTGCCAGGTGAACCGCGTCGTGTCCCAGCGCGCGAGCGTGCCGTTGGTGCCGGGGCAAGCAAGCAGGATTTCGCGCATGCGCTGGGTATCGAGCCCGTAGCGCTTGGCGATCAAAAGCGCTTCGAAATTCGCGACGCAGTGGATCCAGTGCAGGAGATTGTTGCAGGATTTGGCGATCTGACCCGCGCCGAGCGGACCAACGTGCACCACGTCCCGGCTGTAGCAGGAAAGAACCGGGCGCACGCGCTCCACGTCCTCGCTGGCACCGCCGCAGAGCGAGAGCAGTGTCGCTTCACGTGCGCCCGATGCGCCGTAAACCACGGGCGCATCGACCAGATGCTGCCCACGCGCTTCGATGCGCGGTTTGAGTGCCAACATGGTCTCGGGACTGATCGTTGCAGCCACCACGATCGTCGCACCGGCAGCCTTCGAAAGCCCGTCGCAGACGTCGATTACCTGCTGGTCGTTGGCGACGACAAGCAGGAACGCGTCGGCGGAACTCGCGGCATCATCGAGACTTTCCTTCGGCAGGAGGCCTTGCTCGAACGCCTGTTGCAGACGTTCCTGGTTGATATCGAAGGCAGAAACCTCGAACCCGCCCTTCCTCCTGATGTGCCCCCCCATGGCGAGCCCCATCTCGCCCGCACCGATGATAGCAATCCTCATATTCACCTCGAAACCTCGCGGCCTAGCCGGGCGCAGTGTTTGATGCAGCCTGACCGGCAACTTCCAAAAGCAGATCGATAAAGAAGCGGCGGCCTCGCAAGAAGCCGCCGCTGTCATGAACGAAAAATCAGTCCTTCTTCAGCGTCTCCTGGAGAACGCTGACAATCTCCGGGGTTTGGTCGAGGGCAGCCTTGACCACCGTGGCGACATCGTCGCCGACCTTCGGGTCGACCGGCAAGCCGAGCGACTCCGCTTTCTTCAGGAATTCCGGATCAGTGGTCGCCTTGGCATAGGCGTCACGCAGGGCCTTGAGGCGATCTTCAGGAATGCCTGCCGGTCCGGCCGTCAGGCGCGAGATGTTGCTCTGCGAGGCAACGAGTGCGATGACTTTCTGGGCATCCGGCTTGTCACCGACGAGCGCCGAAAGCTGCGGCACGTCGGTTTCCGAGCCGCCGATCTGGGCAATGATCTTTGCGTTGCCTTCATTCACGAAGTCCTGGAACGAGGAACGCGAGGCGATGATACCCTGCACTTCGCCGCGACGCATGGCGAGCTGGTCGTCACCACCGTTGTAACCGGAGATGATTTCGACCGGCAGGTTGAGCGCCTTGACGAGCATGGTCGTCTCGATCGTGGAGGCACTGCCGACACCGGCGGATGCGAACTTCACCGGTTCCTTGCTGGCGGCAAGTTGTTCGAAACTGTCGATGCCCGAATCCTTTGTAACGACCATCACGCGTGGGTCGGACGCGACCTTGCCGATCCAGGACATGTTGCCGAGGTCGAACTTGATGGCGGGATCGCCGGCCAGCTGGCCATAAATGAGACCGGTGTTGAAAGTGCCGAAGGTCAGGCCATCCGGCTCGGAGGCGTACACGTAGTTGGCCCCGATCAAGTGGCCGGCGCCCGGCATGTTCTGGACGACGAAGGTCGAGCCGGGCAAGTATTTCTGCATGAACTCGGCCACGAGACGGGCATTGGTGTCATAGCCGCCGCCGGGCGCCGTCGCGACGATATAGTTGACCGTCTTGCCGTTGAAGAAATCGGCGCCCTCCTGCGCCATTGCCGGAGTTGCCGCGATCGCGGCGAATGTCGCTGCGCCGGCGACAGCCTTGCGGATGGAGTGCATGTTCATTGGGTTCCCTCCCTGTTGTAGTTTCGGTGAAGAGCGAGGCTCAGCCTTCGCTCAAAGCTTCTTTCAGTGCTTCGATAACGTCAGGCTTCTGGTCGAGGGCTTTCTCGACAAGCGCGCTGACATCGTTGCCGACGAGCGGATCGACCGGCAGGCCCAGAGTGCGGGCCTTTTCGATGAATTCCGGGTCGGATGTGGCGGCGACATAGGCGTCGCGGAGCGCCTTCAGGCGATCCTCCGATATACCTGCCGGGCCGGCCGTGAGCCGTGAAATCCCGCTCTGGGATTCGATCAGCGCCACGACTTGCCGGGCTGTGTCTCCGTCGATCATCGACGACAACTGCGGCACATCCGTATCGCTACCACCGACCTGGGCGAGGATTCGGCCCTTGCCCTCATCGATGAATTGCTGGAATTCCGAGCGCGAGCCGATCACGCCCTGCACCTCGCCACGCATCATGGCGAGTTGGTCTTCATTGCCATTATAGCCCGATACGACTTGGATCGGCAGTTTCAGCGCCTTCACGAACATCATCGCCTCGATCATCGAAGCGCTGCCTTTGCCGGCCGTGGCGAACTTGATCGGTTGCTGCAGCGACCGGAGCTGCTCGAAGCTTTCAATGCCCGATTCCTTGGTCACGATGAGGACCCGCGGGTCGGACGCGACCTTGCCAATCCAGGACATCTTCGTCAGGTCGAACTTGATGTTCTGATCGCCACTCAACTGGCCGTAGATCAAGCCGGTGTTGAAGGTGCCAAAGGTCAGTCCGTCCGGATCGGACGCATAAATGTAGTTGGTTCCGATCAGGTGGCCGGCGCCCGGCATGTTCTGGACGACGAACGTCGAGCCGGGCAGATGCTTCTGCATGTACTGGGCCACAAGCCGGCCATTGGTGTCGTAAACGCCACCCGGCGAAGTCGCGACGATATAGGTGACGGTCTTGCCGTCAAAAAAGGCCTTTCCATCCTCCGCCCGGAGGACCGCCGATCCCGCCATCAGAAACACGGCGGAAAGCGACAGTGCCGAAACCCGTCCCTTCATATTCATTCTCCTCCCAATTTGCTCGGCCGTCCGAATGGGCGGCAATCCCGGTTTTCCGGACAAGAGGCACACTTCACCGCTGGCCGAACCAGCCTGTGCCGCCATGCTTGCCTTTGCTTATTCTGTGGCGTCCCGGTTTTTCGGGACGCTCTTTTTTTAAAGATCAGCTTCAGACCACGCCGATGCCGACCGTCCTCAGGAGCCACGGCGTTACGAAACCGGGGAACAACTGGATGTGCAGCAGTGCGCCGAACAGCAGATAGAGGACGACGGTTGCACCGACCGCAAGCGAGAGGCTCATCCTCCACGAGCTTTCAGCCTGCCGGCGCAGGAAGGTCGCGAGCATGAACGGGATGCTCACGTAGAAGCCGAAAGCCAGTATGGCGGCCACGAAGGCCACGAAGTAGATCCACATAGTGATTTCCTGGCGCACCGTATGGGGACCGAATTCCGGCAGTTCCGGCTCCAGACCTGGCACTTCATGGGCGATGCCTGCGCGCGGCGCCCCGTGGAAGGCACTCTTTGGCGAATGGAAGAGATCGATTGCCAGCTGAACGAGACAGAGGCCAATGCCGGGGATGCCGACTACGAGCGGCATGAAACGCGCCTTTGCCGGAAATTCCATCGCCAGTCCGACCATCACGCAGAAGAAGACGAGCATGACGATGGTGAGCCAGGTGCTGAAGGAATAGTGTCTCATGTGTTGAGCTCCACGCTGGCATGGGACTTGCCCGGCCGGAAATTGCGGTAGAAGGCATAGGCCATCAGGCCGACGATCATGCTGATCAGGACAAGCGACAGCGGCCGCAGGAAGAAGGAATACCCCCAAAGCTGCAGCGCCTGATGAAGCGAAGCTTCCGCCTGTCCGCCGAGCACGAGACCGATGACGAAGGGCGAGCGGGGCCAGCCGGCGCGCTGGAAGCCATAGCCGAGGATGCTGAAGAGCACGAGGACGACCAGGTTCTGCCACTGCACGTCGCTGACGAAGCAGCCGATTGTCACGAAGATCAGAATGAACGGAACAAGGACACGGCCGTTCACGAACGTCAGCACCGCGATCCAGCGACAGGAAACCAGCAGAATGCCGACGGCGATCAGGTTGCCGACCACGAGAGCCCAGATCAAGGTCCAGACGAGGTCGAGATGCTTGGTCACCATCGTCGCGCCCGGCTGGATGCCGAGGATGAGGAAGGCGCCGAGCAGAACCGCCATGCCGGAGCTGCCGGGAATGCCAAAAAACAGGGTCGGAAGCAGCGAACCGCCTTCCTTGCCGTTGCTGGCGGTTTCAGGTGCAATGACACCTTCGATCGCGCCCTTGCCGAAGCGTTCCGGGGTCTTCGAACTCTGGACGGCGTGACCGTAGCAGAGCCAGGCCGCCGTCGAGCCGCCGAGGCCGGGGATCATGCCGATGATGGCGCCGATAACCGAGGTGCGGATAACCAGCCACCAGTGGCGCGGCACTTCCATGACACCCGACAGTAGCTGGCGATAGGAGAAAGCCTTGTCCATCGATACGGCGGAGATCGAGCCGCCCTTGGTGGCGAGCGACAGCATTTCCGGCACAGCGAACATGGCCAGCACCGCGGTCACGAGGCTGACGCCATCCCAGAGGAACAGCATGTCGCCTGCATAACGGGGCGTACCGGTGATCGGGTCCATGCCGATGGTCGACAGTATCAGGCCGTAGAAGCCGACGATGAGACCCTTCACGATCTTGCTGCCGCTGGCGAGGAAGGCGATGAAGCTGATGCCGAGCAGGGCGATCAGAAAGAATTCGGCCGGGCTGAACATCAGGATGACCGGCTCAAGCACAGGGATCATGATGGCGAAGACGACGGCACCGATGATGCCACCGACGCCCGATGCCGTGATGCTGGCGCCGAGCGCCCGGGCTGCCTGTCCTTGCTTGGCAAGAGGATATCCGTCGAGCGTCGTCGCGGCGTCATCGCCGTCGCCGGGAATGCCGAACATGATGCTGGATATCTGGCCACTGGTGCCGTTGACGGCGTGCAGGGTCAGCAGAAATACCGCACCAGCCACCATGTCCATACCGTAGACGAACGGGATTGCCATGGCGATGGAGAGCTTCCCACCGATGCCGGGCATCACGCCGACAAGCAAGCCGCACACGACCGCTATCAGCATTAGACCCATGATGTGGGGCGTGCTCACAAGATTGAAGAGCGCCCCGAACATAGTCTCGATCATTTCTGGTTCCAATCCTCCCGTAAGACGGGGAAGGCGCCGTCGGTGCGGCACCACCCATCGGGCAATCACTTGCGATCTCCTCCCGCAAGCTGGGCGATTGCCAATACTCTGCGTCGGCTCCCTGCCTTTCGCTTGTCTCAATTAGTGCCACCAGCCCGGTCTTTGTCCAAAGCAAAAAACTATGCTTAGTCCAGCAGTTTTTGCGCGGACAGACCCTTCAGGGCACTCAATGCTTACCCGCTCGCGTCATCCATCTTTTTGAATTTTCTATTATTCATGGGAGTCCGCCGGCCGATATGCATGAGTGGATTATATCGGCTTTGTTGGCCATTCCCGGCCTGATCGAACCTCGTTCTGATTCGAACTCCTGAGCACCGGCGATCTCGCATTAAGTTTTTCTTACTTCGGGGGTAAGCCGAAATGGCGTGGACTTCGTCCCTGCCCGCCCCCTAGCATCTCGCCAATTGCGCGGCGCACAGGATGCTCGCGTATTTCCGGCCACGTTCGCGCCGCTTTCGCCATCCGGCCGCGGCAGAAAGCCGTGCGCCACTCGGAGGAGAGATGGACAGCCCCATAAACAAGAACGAAACCGCCGAGATCCGACAGGTCCCGGCGCTGGACCTGCTGGCGTCCTTCCTGCGGCTCGGAGCTTCTTCGTTTGGAGGCGGCATGACTGGCTGGACGCACCGGGAGATCGTCGAGCGCCGACGCTGGCTGACGGACAGCGAATTCCTGCAGACCCTGACGATCGCGCAGATCATGCCTGGCGCAAATCCTGTCAATCTCGCTGTCTATATCGGGCTCAAGCTATCGGGTTTTCGCGGCGCAGCGCTGGCGCTGTTCGGCATGATCCTGCCTGCTTTCCTCGCCATCCTCGCACTCAGCTTCACCTACCAGCAGCTTCGCTCCTATCCGGAGGCGCAGGCAGTGCTGCGCGGCCTTGCGTGCGTCGGCATCGCTTCCAGCCTCACAATGGGCATCAAGACCGCGCGGAGGCTGAAAGCGCATGTGGTGCCGATCGGAATCGCTGCCCTGGTGTTCCTCACGGTCGGCGTGTTGCGCTGGCCGCTCGTGGCGGTGGTCATCGGGGCCATACCGCTCAGCGTCGCTGCCACCTTCTGGCTTGAAAGGAAGAAGACCCGTGGATGAAGGAAAACTCCTCAACCTGATCACGATGTGCATTCCGCTGTCGCTCGTCTCCTTTGGTGGCGGCCAGACGATCATCGCCAGCCTGCAGCACCAAACCGTCGATATCCAGCATATGCTGTCGGGTGCTCGCTTCACCGATCTCTATGCCATCTCGCGTGCCGCTCCCGGCCCCGGAACGATGATCGTCTCGCTCATCGGCTGGGAGGTGAGCGGCCTTCTCGGCGCGGTGCTGGCGACGCTGGCCATCTTCGTGCCCTCCTCCATTCTCATCTGCGCCGTCGGCAGCTACTGGCACCGCCATCGCGGTCAGCCCTGGGCGATGGCGGCAGAGAAGGGGCTGGCGCCAGTGGCGGTCGGACTGATTTTCGCCGGCGTCTTTGCCGTCGGCCGCTCCGCCCAGTTTTCGCCGATCGAACTCGCGACCACTCTTGTCGCCGGGACCATCCTACTGCGTACCAAGCTCGGCCCCTATCCGCTGCTGGCGGCGGCGGGCATGCTTTTTTACGCCTTGAGCATCACCGGGCAGGTCTGAGCGACCGCCCTCCTTTCGACGACATCGGACAAAATTGACGCGGCCTGATTGACCGCATGCCGATTCACAGTATGATACTTAAAGAAGAACATCGTTCCGTATAAAGGAACAATTTCTATCCCGGAGGAAAACGACATGGCCCACCCCTTGGTGCTGAGGACGGCGCTCGGAAAGCACGACCACGTCAAGCCGCTGAAGGACGGCCGTGTCCACTCAAGTCGGTTGGAGCTGAGGTTCGAAGAATTCGAACCCTTGCCCAAGGCGTTTCGCGCCATGGTTCGCGGCGGCGATCTCGATATCTCGGAGATGGCGATCGTCACCCATCTTTTGGCTCATCACTACCGCAAGCCGATCACCGGTCTTGCCATTCCGCTCTGGAGCCGCCTTCCCCACACCAACCTCGTCTGCCCGGTCGATTCTCCGGTCAGGGGGCCGCGCGATCTCGCGGGAACGCGGGTTGGCGTACGCGCCTATGCCCAGACCTCGGGCGTCTGGGTGCGCGGCTTCCTTCAGCATGAATACGGCCTTGATCTCGACGGCATCACGTGGGTCACCATGGAAGACGCCCATCTCAGCAAGTACCAGGACCCCGCCAATACCGAGCGCAATACGGGCGAACTGGCGCTCCGGCCCTTGATGATGTCGGGGGCGCTGTCGGCGATCATGGGCGAGCGCGAAGTTGATCCTGCGGGTATCCGCACTGTCATCTCCGATGCTCAGGCAACGGCAGAAGCCTGGATCGCCCGAACGGGCATCGTGCCGATCAATCACACGCTCACCGTCAGGACTGCGTTGATCGAGGACCATCCCTGGCTTTCAGGCGAACTCATGGAGATGTTCGAGGAGGCCCGCCGCATCGCCATCGAGGAGGACGGAGCGACGCCGCCTCCTGCGTATGGGTTGAAAGCCAATCTCGCCTCGCTGCAGCTCGCCTTCGCCTATTCGGCCGAGCAGCGCATCACGCCTGCCGTCTACGACGCCAACGAACTCTACCCCGCGATCTGAAGCCGCCGCCGGCCTTCGAGGATAAGACCATGATCATCGACATTCACGGACATTACACCACCGAGCCGCAGGCGCTGCACCAGTTCCGCGACAAGCAGCTTGCCGGCCTCGCCGATCCCATGCGCCGGCCGCTCACCACCGATCTCGGCATCACCGACGAGATGCTGCTGAAATCCGTCGAGCCGCAGCTTGCCTTCCAGAAGGAGCGCGGCAGCGACCTCACCATCTTCTCGCCGCGTGCCGCCGGCATGGCCCACCATGTCGGTACGGAAGCCGTCGGCATGCAGTGGGCGAGGATGTCCAACGACCTGATCCACCGCATCTGCACCCTGCTGCCGGACAATTTTGCCGCCGTCGGGCAATTGCCGCAGCATCCGGGCGCTCCGCCGAAGAACTGCATTCCCGAGCTCGAGCGCATCGTCAACGAACTCGGCTTCGTCGGCGTCAACCTCAATCCTGATCCGTCCGGCGGCTACTGGACCGATCCGCCGCTCACCGACCGGCAATGGTATCCGCTCTACGAAAAGCTCTGCGAGCTTGACGTGCCCGCGATGATCCACGTCACCTCGTCGTGCAATCCCTGCTTCCACCACACGGGCGCGCACTACATCAACGGCGACACCACCGCCTTCATGCAGCTGATCCAGGGTGATCTGTTCAAGGATTTCCCGACGCTGAAATTCGTCATCCCGCACGGCGGCGGCGCGGTGCCCTTTCATTGGGGCCGCTACCGGGGGCTCGCACAGGAAATGAAGAAGCCACTGCTGAGCGAGCACCTGCTCAACAACGTCTTCTTCGATACCTGCGTCTACCACTATCCCGGTATCGAGCTGATGGCCAAGGTGATCCCGGTCGACAACATCCTGTTTGCCTCGGAGATGCTCGGTGCGGTCAAGGGCATCGATCCGGAAACCGGCCATCACTACGACGACACCAAGCGCTACATCGACCAACTGACGACACTCGACGAGGGCAGCCGATACAAGGTGTTCGAGGGCAATGCCCGGCGCGTCTATCCACGTCTCGATGCGCAGCTTGCCAAGCGCGGCCGTCCCGGCCGGACAGGTCATTGATCATGCCCGCCTCAGCAGCAGGAGATATCGCCGTCCGACACGATTGCGTCCTTCATCCAGTAGGGTGGCAGGTCGTCCTCCACGACGTCGGCGACGCGCTTGAACACCTTGAACTGATGGCGGCGATCGGGGGCGGTCCAGAAGGCGACGACGGTTTCCAGCGGCGGGCATCCGGGCAGGCCGCAAGCGATCTCCGACACCATGACCGCAACGTCCTCGTCCAACGAAAAACGAGCGCGCGTAAAAGCCTTCACGCGGCGGATGGCGACGAGAGCTTCGGAACGGGCGGAGGGGGACTTGAGCATGTTTTCGATCCTGACCTGCGGGCAGCGCGGCCGGCAGCACACCAACAATTAAAGGCCGGGCGTCTGCCCTGTCAAAAACCAATTCGGAAAAACCGACCGGGCGAAAACGGCATGCCGGCACCGGCGCTTCACCACTTGAAAGGATAATGAGATGAGCCAATCGGTACTCGCGGCAGTCCGCACCGGCCCGGGCAAGATGGAAATGCGGGAGTTCCCGATGCCCGACATTCCCGAGGACGCAGCCCTCTTGAAGATGGAAGTCGCCGGCATCTGCGGCACAGACGTCAAGCTGTTCAAGAACCCGCCGAACAATGCCCCGACAATCATGGGCCACGAGAACATCGGCTACATCGCCAAGGCCGGCCGTGAATTCACGCGCCGAAAAGGCTTCAAGGAAGGCGATCTCGTCTTCGTCGAGCACTATGTCATGTGTGGCAAGTGCCAATGGTGTCACCAGGGCCAGTACCGCCATTGCGAAAACACAGACTGGCGCAACAATCCAGAAGGCATCCGCTACGGCTACACTTCGGCTGAGCGGGCGCCGCATTTGTGGGGCGGCTTCGCGCAATATGTCTACCTGCCATGGAATGCGGTTGTCCACCGCGTGCCGAAGGGTGTGTCGCCGGAGCTTGCCGGCCTCGTCACCCCCATGGCGAATGGCGTGGAATGGTCGCTGTTTGATGCAGGCGTCGGCTATAACTCCACTGTGTTGATCCAGGGGCCAGGCCAGCAGGGCCTGTCGCAGACAGTTGTCTGCAAGCAGGCCGGTGCTGCGCTCATCATCGTGACCGGCACGACCAAGGACGCCGCCCGGCTTGAAGTGGCAAAGCAACTCGGCGCCGACTATGTAATCGACGTACAGCAGGAAGACCCGCTCGCCCGGATCATGGAAATCACCGGCGGCAAGGGCGTCGATATCTCGCTCGACTGCACCGCGGGCGCGGGCACCATCCCGATCCTTCTCGGCGTGGAAGCGCTGAAGCGCAAGGCCGGCACCATTCTCGTGCAGGGTGAGATGAAGGAATTCCCGAACTTCCCGCTGGAAAGGGTCACCACCAAGGCTATCACCATCAAGAGTGCCCGGGGCCACAGTTACCTCGCCTGCGAGCTGGCACTCGAGCAAATCGCCTCCAACCGCTTCCCGCTGGAAAAGATCACCACCCACCGCTTCGGCCTTGCGGATGCCGACCTCGCCATCCGCTCCGTCGGCGGCCAGGGCGTGCCGGACGTGATCCACGCATCGCTGATGCCCTGGATGTAAGGAGGAGAGGACTGGTTATGACCCTCGGTTTCAGAATCCTCGAACGGCAGCGCAAGGTGAGCGCTGAGACGATCGAGAAATTTCGCGAGATCCCCGTCGCCAATGTCAGCGATGTCATGTCCCGCATGGTTGCGGCTGGTCCTGCGCTCCGGCCGCTGCATGCTTCCGGAGTGCTCGCGGGTGCAGCCTTCACGGTCAAGACGCGGCCAGGCGACAATCTCATGATCCACAAGGCTTTGCTGATGGCAGGCCCGGGGGACGTGATCGTCGTCGATGCCGGAGGCGATCTCACCAACGCGCTGATGGGAGAACTTATGCTCTCCCATGCCCGCGCTATCGGCACGCACGGCGTCGTCATCAACGGCGCGGTGCGGGATTACGGCTGGATCAGCAGCAATACCTTCCCGGTCTTTGCAGCCGGCGTCACCCATCGCGGCCCTTACAAGGATGGCCCCGGCGAGATCAACGTGCCGATCTCGCTCGGCGGCATGATCATCGAGCCTGGCGATCTCCTGCTCGGCGACGAGGACGGACTGGTTTGTGTGCCCTTCGAGCAGTCGGACCATATCCATGCACTCGCCAGGGCCAAGAACGCTTCCGAGGCGAAGACCTACGAAAATACGCTCGCAGGCAGGCTCGACCCGAAGCTTTGGGTCGACGAGACGCTTCGCAAGCTGGGCTGCGAAGGCGTGTGACACTCAGGCGAGGAGCTCGAAAAGCGCCCTGCCCGGCAAGGGTCGGACGGGCATAGTCGCGGCCGGGGCGGTCGCACAATGGAATGGGAGGTTTGGATGGCAACGACGAAGATCGACGGTATTGCGACGCGCTACGAGGTGCTGGGCTCGGGACCACCGCTGCTGATGTATTCGCCGGGCGGCTTCGACGCCGCCCTGGAGAAATGGCGAACACAGGGCATCTACGCCGAAATCCAGTTTCTCGACCAGTTGCCGAAGCATTTTACATGCATCACTTTCGACAGGCGCGAGACCGGGCAATCCGGCGGCCGCGTCGAGCGGGTGACCTGGTCGGACTATGTGCGCCAGGGTAAAGGCCTGCTGGATCATCTGGGTTTCGGCAAGGCCTTTCTTATGGGCGGTTGCATGGGCTGCAGCGTCGTTGCCGCCTTTGCCGTGGAGCAGCCGGAAACGACTTTGGGCAACGTGCTGTTCTGGCCGGTTGGTGGTGCGCGCTACCGGATGACAGGCCACCAGCGTTTTGCCGAACATCTGGCTTTCGTCCACCAGAATGGGCTCGAAGCCGTGGTCAGGCTTGCTGGCGAAAGCAACAAGCCCTTTGGTGCCGATCCGCGCGGGGGACCCTGGGTCTCGGTGCTGCGCCACGACAAGGAATTTGCCGATCGTTATGCGCGCCAGAATGTCGATCATTACAAGGCGATCATCGCCGGCATGCCGCGCACGCTGCTCGATCGCGACACCGCTCCGGGCGCCGAGCCCGAAGACCTGTTGCGGCTTTCAAGTCCGACCCTGATCATTCCCGGTGCGGATGCCTCGCATGCCACCTCGGCGGCACGTTATTTCCAGGAGTGCATCCCCGGCTCGCAATATTGGGATGTCCCGGTCCCTGCCCAGAATTCGGCGGACACGAACGCCCGCGTGATCGAGTTCCTGAGCAAGGTCGCTGGTACCGCCTGAGCTTGAAAGGACGCATCCGCCTCAGGCGGATGCGTCGTCCGGGCCGATGAAATCCGGCAGGAACTTCTTTCCCTCCGTAACAAGAAAATTCTCAAAGGCGGAGATCAGTGGCGTCATCGCCCGGTCCGTGCGGCTGACTGCAAACCATTGCCGCCGGATCGGCAGGCCAACGACATCAAGGATAGCAAGCTTTCCAGCCTGTACCTCTGCCGCTACGCTATGGGCAGCGAGAAAAGCGATGCCGTTGTCCGACAAAATGGCCCGCTTTATGTCCTCGATGGATTCCATTTCGGTGTTCGGCCCCTCTGCCCGCCCGGGAATGTCACTCATGAACCGATCGAAGAAGACACGCGTGCCCGAATCGGGGCTGCGCAAGTAAAAGTGCTCGCGGGCGATTTCGCTCTTGGAGATCGAATGGCGACCAACGAGCGGATGGTGCCTGGCGCAGACGGCGATGAGTGAGTGTTCACCGAAGATGGCCGCGCGAACCGAAAACTCGCGCGGGGGCCGACCGAGCAGGGCGACATCGATCGTGCGGTTACGCAAGCGCTCGACCGTTTCGGCGCGCCGCTCGATAAAGAGCTCCAGGTCGATGTTCGGGTAGAGGGCTGCGAACGCGGCTAGCATCGGCTGGGCAAAGTACTTCACCGTCGAGACAGCACCGACAGCAATGCGCCCACGCTTCACGCCTTTGAAAGCGTCGAGCTCTTCTTCGAGTTGGGCGAGCCGCTGCTCAATGTCACGTGCAGCGGACAGAACGGCGTGGCCGGCCTCGGTCGGAAACATGCCATGCGCCATTCGGTCAAACAGCGATACGCCAGCCTCTGCCTCGATCTGCTTCAGCTGCAGCGTTACCGCCGGAGCCGTCAGTCCGAGCACTTTTGCTGCGCCGACGATCTTTGCGTGCTTCTCAATCGCGAGGATGGATTTCAGCTGGCGAAAAGTGATGTTTTTCATGAGCAGAACTTAAGAAAACTTAATGCGGAGGTAAAGAGATTAAAATTTACTTTCCGGCTGCGATGGTCGATTTTCATTGTCAGCAGGTTAGCCCCACAGACAATCCGCGCCCGTATCAAGCGCTCGGCATCTGCAGAATCGTTCGAAACATTCAAGGGAATCGAGAAATGAAAGCAGCAATCAAGAGCGGTCTGCTGGCCCTGGCCGCCATCGGTATTCCGGCCGTCGCCCACGCCCATACTGGCGTCGGCGATACAGGCGGTCTTGTTCACGGCTTCATGCATCCGATCGGCGGCCTTGACCACGTCCTGGCCATGGTTGCAGTTGGCGTGTTCGCCTCCATCCTCGGCGGCCGTGCGCTCTGGCTGGTGCCGACAAGCTTTGTCGTCATGATGGCCGTTGGCGGCGTCCTCGGTATGCAAGGTGTAAGCGTCCCGTTCGTCGAGATCGGCATCGCGGCATCCGTCGTCGTGCTTGGCCTTGCCGTCGCGCTGCGCTGGAACCCGCCGACGGCTGCCGCCATGGGCGTCGTCAGCCTCTTTGCGATCTTTCACGGACACGCACACGGCGCTGAAATGCCGCTCGATGCCTCCGGGCTGCAATATGCCATCGGCTTCATGGCGGCGACCGCCCTCCTGCATATCGCCGGCGTTGGCCTCGGCGTCGTCATCGGCCGGATCAGTGCCAACTCCACGGCCGCCATGCGCTTTGGCGGCGGCGCCATGGCACTCGCCGGCGTCGGCCTTCTGACCGGCTACATCTGAGAAGGTTCACCTTCTTCGCATGATCACAAAACAGCAAAAGGCCGCCCGAGGGCGGCCTTTTTGTCATACCTAGCTTGCCGAGCCTTCCCGAGAAGACCAGGGAGCTTAGCGACGCTTGGTCGCGCGGCGGAACGCATTTTCGTCGATGCCGAGGGTCTGAAGAGCGCTTATGGAGGGAGTGCGGCGGTCGCGGGTCGCAGCAGCGCATTCCTGAGCGGCGCTGAGCAGGCTCATGCCATCCTTGAAGCCACCGAACATGCTGTTGATCCAGGTCGTATTTGCGTAGCGTGCCACCAGCGTCGTCATCTCTCATCTCTCCGTTTTATATGCCCTGCATATAATGCTGCAGTGCAACGAAGAAAAGGGCAACGCAAACAGACCTGCCATGCAGGCACCGCATGGCAGGTTGCAAGGCAGCTCGAAAGACCTCAAGCGGCGGTTATCAAACGACATCGATGAGCGTCACGACGCTCGATATTGCGGCGTCAGATAACGAAACTTTCCATGGTTTCCGGGGCGAAGATGTCTTCGGCGCACAGCTGGCGCTTCGACAAACCCTGTTCGAAGGAGTAGCGCAGGAAGGTATCAAGCGTTTGCCTGTTTTGCTTGAAGCCGTAGCTCCAGTAGTCATCTCCCATCAGCCGTTGCGCCTCTTCCACATGGGCGCTGAGCCAAGGCAGCATCACCTTCAGCGCCGCCGTTTCCTGCAGCTCGCGATAGACGCGACGTTGTGCATCGGCAAAGGCCTTGTAGAGTGATTGCGCGATCCAGCGGTGTGACTCGTAGATCTCGCGGCGGATGACAATCGTGTGCATGATGGGAAAGATATTGGTTTTGCGGAAATAGGCCCGCTCCACCTCGACGAAGCTTTCAAACAGCCGCCGTACCTGCTTGCCATCGTAGGACGAAGGCTTGCGCGCCGTATAGAGCGCATCGATGTCACCATTGCGCAGCATGGCCGACAGGGTCTTATCCGGTCCGAGCCGGTTGAGTCGGATATGGCTGGGCAGGTTAAGCGGCAGTTTTTCCGGCCGGTTCGGCTGCTCCTCACCGCCCGCATAATAGGTCACGTCGTCGACCTTTACGCCGTATTCGTCCGACAGGATGCCCCTGATCCATACCGGAGCCGTCATCTGGTACTCCGGCGTTCCGACGCGCTTGCCGATGAGGTCGCGTGGCTCGTTGATGCCGGCACCGCCATTCACATAGATCGAGGAGTGCCGGAAATAGCGCGAAGGAAACACCGGGATCGCGACGAACGGCCGCGCCTCGGAAAAGCACGACATCACATAGGAGGACAGCGACATCTCGGCGATGTCAAACTCCCGGTGGCGCAACATGCGGAAGAACGTTTCCTCCACCGGCATGTTGAGAAAGACGAGGTCTATGCCATCAGGAGTGATCGTCTTGTCCATAAGGGGGCGCATCCGGTCGTAATCCCAACAACCGAACGACAAACGTAGCAGCGAACTCAGAGTAATCTCCCTGGCATTTTCCGAGAACGGAGCGGCCAATCCGGCGGCGTCATCCCCTTCCGGGACACCACATGCACGGTTCCTCGCGGCCTTCCTGTTCCGTCCTCCCGTTTCGATATGCGCGATCATCCGACGCTGGAGGGGGAATGTCCAAGATAAAGCCTATAGGCTTGCTCAAACTAAATCAGCTTGCTCGGTCGGAAGCAGGCGGTCGATCGTGTGCGCATAAGGGCCAACTTCCGTGGTCAACCGATCGACCATTCGGTCGATAAAGCGGAGAAACGGCTTCTCATCGGCAAACCCTCGATGGCTCGGATGGGCGAGGAAAAGCGTTCTTTTGACCGCAGGCCGTGCGATGCGCCGGGCCACGAGCTTGCCCTTCTTCACCTCCTCCGCGACGATGCCGTAGGGCATGATGCTCTGGGCAACACCATGCAGTACAAGCGCCTTTATCGCCTCGTTGGACTGCACCTGGTAGGTGATCTTGACGTCAACGGAAAGCCGCGACGCCGTCTCCTGGACACGTTTCCAGATGATGTCGCGATTGGAGACGAGCGCAAGGTCTCCGACTACCGCCTGGCGGAAGGAAATATCCCCCTCCTGCTGGCTGCCGTTCGGTGCGGAGACGTGCAGAAGATCCTCCTCAAGCAACGCAATGCGGCGGATGCCAGGATTGTCCTCGATGTCGTAGGCAAGCACATAATCGAGTTCGCCCCGCTCGAGCGCATCTGTCAGCACGAAGCTCAGCTCCTCGACCACTTCCAATGCGATATTTGGCAACTGGGCATTCGCCGCCACGAGCAATTCGGTCCCGATCAGCTTCAAAATGCTCGGCGTCGCGCCGAAGCGGATGCGAACCTTCTCGCCGCCGAGCGTGATGAGATCGCGGCGTGTCTCCTCTATGCGCTGCAGGATCTCGATCGCCCGCTCGTAGAGCAGCATGCCAGCCGGTGTCGCGCTGACCCCCCGTGAATGGCGGTCGAGAAGCGGGATCTGCAGGCTGTCCTCGAGATTGCGGATCTGGATGCCGAGCGCCGTCTGGGCCAGGTTGAGCTGTTCGGCCGCTCGAGTGATGTTGCCGACTTCAACGACTTTGACGAAATAGGCGAGCTGCCGCAGCTTCATGGCATGTCCCAGCATGTGGTCCTCAGTAGAACTGATCGAAATGAACCTGGGCCGATGGTACGCCAAGGTCAACCAGCATCTTCTGGATGGCCTGCCCCATCAGCGGCGGGCCCGCAAAGTAGATTTCGCAATCGCGCAACCGTTCGGAAAACAGGCGCTCGGCCACCTCGTGCACGAAGCCGCGGTGCCCGGCCCAGCCGTCGTCGCCGCCGGCCGATATCGCCGGGTGGTAGCGTATATGGGTGCCAAATCGCGGCAGTTCGGCGAGCATATCTTCGCCGCAGATATCCTGGGCCGAGCGCCCGCCATAAACGAAATCGACAGTGCGCCCGGCAAAAAGCGGCGAGGCTGCAGCAGCCCGCGTGACCGAGATCATCGGCGAGAGACCCGAACCACCGGCAAGACAGATGATATCGCGCTCCGCATCCTCGCGGAAATAAGCCATCCCGTATGGCCCGTCGATCTTGATCCGGTCGCCGACCGAAAGCGCGCCAAACAACTTGCCCGTCGCGGCACCGTTCGGTACGCGCCGGATCTGGAAATGCCATTCGTCGGCATCGGTGTTTGCCATCGAATAGGCGCGGCTGCCCTCAACGCCCGGCAGATCGAGAAGCGCGTACTGGCCGGCAAGGAATGGTTGGGGACGATCGAGCCTGAAGCGGAATTCGCGAATGTCGTGGGTGATGTCGCGCACCGCGACAAGAACGCCCGACTGGCGAACCGGCGACACATGGCTCTCATATTGCGGCATGAACCGGAGCTTGACCGTGCAGTCTGCAAGCGGCCGGGCCTGACAGCCGAGACGGCGTCCCCTCTCCCGATCACGATCGCTCAAACCCGGCGCATTGGCGCGCAATTCCTCGATTTCGCCTTCCAGAAGATCGAAGCGGCAATTGCCGCACGAGCCGACGTTGCATTCATAGGGAAAACCCAGTCCGGCCCTAAGCGCTGATCGCATGATCGTATCGTCATCTGCGCATTGCCACCGGATGTCGCTTCCCTTGACTGCAATCGTCGGCATCTTCAGCTCCCTAGGTCATGATGGTAGGCCGCCGTGTATCCAAGGCGGGATGATATGGTTGCAACGGCCGCCAGCAGCGGCTGCGAAAAGCTCTCAAGCGTCTCCATCGTCAGCCTCTGGAGTGGCCCCGCGATACCGACCGCGCCGATCACGGCTCCGGTGGAGTCGCGCACCGGCGCGGCAATGCCGCGAATGCCGGGTTCATTCTCCTCGTCCTCAAAGGCAAAACCGCGCTCGCGCACCTCGGCAAAGATCGCTCTCAGCCGCTCGGGGTCGGTGACCGATTTTGGCGTGCGCCGCTTCAGTGGCCCCGAAAGGATGTCGTCCACCACCGACGGTGGCGCGAAAGCAAAAATCGCTCGGCCTACCGCGCTGCAATAGGCCGGCTTGCGTGCACCGAGCTCCGATTTCATCGCCAAGGCCTGCGGACTTTCGAGATCGTAGATGTGCATGACCTCGCCGTCCGAGGGGATGCCGAGGATGATCGTCTCGCCCGTAAGCTTGCGCAGATCGAACAGATGCGGTCGCGCCTCGTTCGGCAGATCCATGCGCCGGCGAACCAGCGTACCCAGCGCAAAAAGGCCGACGCCGAGGCGGTAGCGCTCCGTCTGGGGGTTCTGCTCCAGCAGTCCTTCCGCCACCAGCGTTTGGGCGAGCCGGTGCACCGTGCTCTTTGCCACCTTGAGCCTCTTTGCCAGCGCGCTGACGCCGATCTCCACTTCGCTCTCGGTAAAGGCCTTGAGGAGATGAATGGCGGTCGCCACGGACGAGAGGCGGTTGCGCGTTGCGCGGTCTTTTTCCTGCTGCTTGTTCGGTGCGTTCATGATCGGGTCATCCGTTAGTAGGCTCATGGCTCGTCCTTAACATAGTTGCGCCAGTTTCCCACAACGCCCCGATCGACCTCAGACCCTCAGCGCACTCAGCATTTCGCTGACATATTCGACACCATTCGAGATCACGAGCATGGCCGCAAAGGGCCGCATGTTGATCAGCGTGCGCGAGAGCATCTCGTAGGAAACTTCCGGCGCGCTGAGCACCAGCCCGGTCGGCAGCTTGTTGCGCACGAAACAGGCATTGCCGATAACTTCAGCCACCTCGGCCGTTGCACCCGCGGTCGCCACCATAACGATCACATCAGCATCTGCGACTTCGTCCGCGAGATTGACATGGCTGCCATCCAGGCCCTTAAGAACGGCATCGACCGGCAACATATGCAGCGTCTCGCTCGCAGGTTTGGTTTCAACAAATCCAAGGAAATGCGCGTCGCTCCATTCGCGGCCGGCCAACTCGACCAACACCTCGAAGCTTGCAGCATCGAGCGCGATGATCCGCGATTTACGTGGGCGCGAATTGGGGTAGCCGACGCGGAAGCGAGCTTCCTCCGCGGAACTGAAACGGGCGCTTTCACTCATTCCAAGCTGCATGGGATGATCTCCTCCGATCAAAGCGATTGTCTTTCGCCGCAGCGGCCGGCCCTTTGGAAGGAGGGCCGGCATCGCTTTTCGTCAGACGCTCGTCGGCGCCTTGCCTTCAATAACGACCAGCGCCTCTTCGGCGACATCGACATAGGACTTGTCGACTGGCAGCACGATCGCAGCCGAGCGGACGCGGTGATGGGCCGGGTCGACCCCGGGAGGCATGGTGCCCTTGTCGCGCAGCGCACGTGCCGCCTTCATCAGCCGATGCCGGGCCATGATGATGCCGTTGTCGGTCGAGACGAGGTTTTCCTTGGAGCGATCGACGATCGGTCCCATGCTTTCCTGCAGCGAAGCGTCCTGCATGGCTATGCCCTCGACGCCGGAGTAAGTCGTCCCCTTGCGTTGGGCCTCTCGGTCCATCAGGTAATCGTTGTCCTTGTTGGCAAGCGGCCGGTAGGTACCGGGCACATAGGCGACGTGGATGCCCTTACCATCAATCATCGCCTGACGCTCTTCCTTCGTGAGCGCTCGTTCCGGACGATAATCGAAGCTCCACGCCCAGCAGTTCTCGTCATCGATCGGGATCCAGAAGTGGCCATGGACCGGATGGTTGCCGCGGGGCGGAACCATGGTGAAGGAGGGCATGACCCAGGGAGTGACGCGCCAGTAGTAGTGGCCTTCCTCGGCATTGCGGCGCGCGCCGATGTAAAGGCCGCCCTCGCTGTCGGTCACTTCAAAGAACGGACGGGCATCGGACATATTGTACTTGTTGCCACGCGCACCTTTGAAGAGCGGGTCGCTGTTCAGGCTGCCGCTGTGCAGCCAGGAAACGTGGCTGGAATCGATGCCGCCCTCCATGGCCTGCAGCCAGTTGCACTCCTGCCAACGCTTGGACGTGAAGGTCTGCTCGGAAGGCACCAGCGAAAATTCCCATTCCGGGTGCGGTGGCTCCTTCTCCGCAGGCCCCATGTAGGTCCAGAGGATGTCGCCGATCTTGATCAGCGGATAGGACTTCAGCTTGATCTTGCCGCAATAGCCGCTTTCTTTCGGCTCGGACGGAACTTCGACGCATTGACCCGTCCGGTCGTATTTCCAGCCGTGATAGGGGCAGCGCAAACCGCCCTGCTCATTGCGGCCGAACCAAAGCGAAACGCCGCGATGGGCGCAAAACTCATCGATCAGACCATAGCGCCCTTCGCTATCACGGAAGGCGAGCAAGCGCTCTCCGAGCAACTTGACGCGCACCGGGGCACAGTCGTTGTCCGGCAGCTCCTCCGCCAGCAGCGCCGGGATCCAGTAACAGCGAAACATCTCGCCCATCGGCGTGCCGGGGCCTGTCTGCGTCAATAGATCGTTCTGGTCCTTCCTCAGCATTCTCTTTCCTCCAGATCGGGGCTGCCTGCGCAGCATTCCCGTTTGCCTTGCCGTCTCTGCTGCCGCGATGGGCAGGGGTTGACGTTCTCGAATGATCGGGTATTCTCTTGTTGTTCCTTTATACGGAACATCGTTTCTTCTTAAGGAACGTACTCGCTGAAGGAGGCGCCGTCAAGCGCCGCATCAATCTCGAAGGAGGAACCGGGAAATGGCTGAGGCAATGACCAGGATCAGGCTGTGTTCGACTGACGACGTGGATTGGGACAGTGCGATCCGCATTGAGGAGGGCGACCTCATCCTCGCCGTGTTCAACGTCAACGGCGCGTTCTACGTGACCGATGACCTGTGCACGCACGGGCCCGGCTCGCTCTCGGAAGGTTATCTCGACGGCCACACGATCGAATGCGACTTCCACAACGGCGCGTTTGACGTGCGCACCGGTGAAGTCGTTACCCCACCCTGCATGCTCCCCGTGAAGACCTACAGGGTTGTCCTCGAAAACAATGACGTGCTGATCGAGGTCTAGTCCCGCCAAGAGGCGATCCGCTTGCTACTCTTAACAATTCGTATAATGTGGGATTTATTCAAAGTGGAGGATGGAATGGCACTGCATAGACACGCGGATCATCAAGCGGAAGCAATCCCTTCTGAAGAAGCGCTAAGGCTCGACGTATCCATGAGCACACGGCTGCTCAACAGTATGAAAATCCTGGAGTATAGCGGCCATGTCTCGGCCCGTCTGTCGGGAGGGAATACGTTCCTGGTCCAGCCCCAGAACAAAAGTCGCGCCGAAGTCAGCCCCGAAGACCTGCTGGTTTGCGACCTCGACGGCACGGTGGTAGCGGGCACGCCCGGCGTGAAGCCACCGTCTGAAATATTCCTCCATTGTGAGATTTATCGCGCCCGCACGGACATCCATTCGATCGCACATTTCCATCACGACGTGACGAATGTCTTTACCCTCGTCGAGGGCGTGCCGCTGCTCCCGTTCAAGAACCATGCCATCCGCTGGAAAAGCGGCATTCCGGTGCATCCCGATCCGGCCCACGTCGACGACGCCGAACGCGGCCGGGCGATCGTAAGCACGCTCGGACCGCATCATGCGATGCAGATCCGCGCCCATGGCCAGATCGTTACGGCCGAGACGGTAAGGGGCGTGTTCATCGATTCTGTCCATCTCGTCGAGAATGCGGAAGCTGCCTATCGTGCCTGCGCGCTTGGAATGGCCAAGCCGCTGACCGCGGACGAGATCGAATCCTTCTCACACAGCTTCCGCCGTGGTCATCATATCCGCAAGCTCTGGAGCTACTACACGCTCGGTGCGATCCGCGAAGGCGTCTTCCCCGAGGCCTGGGCTGTCTGAGACTGCGCGGCCATCATTCAAAACCGCTTGATGGCCGTGCGTTGCTGACACACAATGGCCGCTGCTTTCGCCCCCGATGGCTGAAGCAGCGGCGGTTCTCGCCGCTTGCAGATCCGAGCCGAGACATATGTTGCCGCAAGACTATTCCCTTTCTGGTTCCACCGAGACCTTTCACACAACATCCTCCGCCTTCAGGAGGCATGCCGCTTGAACAGCCATGAAAAAATGCTCGGCCTTCTCGACCTGTTCGACGGCGAGGAGAATGCGGTCGCCGTCACCATCGACGAGATGCACGAACGGCTGGGTTATACCCGTTCGACCCTCTATCGATACCTGAAGACGCTGACCGATGCGGGCCTGCTCACCTCGCTTCCATCGGTCGGCTATATGTTGGGCCCCCGTATCGTCGAACTCGATTACAAGATCCGCACCGGTGATGTGCTGATCCGCGCCGCTCGCCCGGTCATGGAAGAGCTGGCCGCACAGTTTCGCGGCATTACGCTTCTTTGCCGCCGCTATCGCTTCGAGGTGCTCTGCGTCCATCAGGAAAGCGGTACGGATGCGATCCGTTCCGGCTATGAGCGCGGCCGTCGCCGTTCGCTACTGCACGGAGCTGCTTCGCTTTCGATCCTTGCCTACCTGCCCGATCACCAGCTTCGCAAATTCCACGGCGAAGCTGCGGCCCAGTTTGCCGCGGCCGGTTTCGGTGAGACCTTGAAGGATGCCAAGGCGATCCTTCGCGAGCAACGCCAGCGTGGCTGGGTCAGCACCGCAGGCGACGTCACCCCCGGCGTGACCGGCATTGCCGCCCCCGTCCTGGATGGGCGCTCGGAAATCCTTGGCAGCCTCAGCCTGACCATACCCGACGGGCAACTGCAGGCGAAATCGCTGGAGGATATCGCCGAACGTGTCGCGTTTTGCGCCGGGGTGATCTCGAAAACCATCGCGCTCAGCTGACGCGTTCTGGTCGCGTCCGGTCAGAAACAAGCCCTTTCCGAAATCGCACTACCGCCGCTTTGGGCATCTGTTAGCGTCTTTTCCAACAGGGAGAGAGGGTGCGCGGCCGTGCCGGCAGCGTCGAATGCACTCCCGCACAGGATGGATTTGAGAGGAGACGAGCGATGCACCAGGACCCACTCGGCGGCGGCACCGGCACGCACTGGCATGAGCCAGCCGGCAACAAGAAGGCTGGTTTGGGGGAGTTCAAGAAGCAACCCACCCCCTATGACCAGTTCATGGTCGACGAGGGCATTCCGATCTTCCGGGACCTCGGAATTCCGAACGTCCGCGACATACCGCTCGCCCCCTGGAAACGCACCGGCGGCCGTGGCTCCTACATCCAGCTTTACGGCACCGAGACCAAGTGGGGTCACCATGTCGTGGAGGTGCCCGCTGGTGGCGCACTCAATCCTGAAAAGCATATGTATGAGGAAATCTACATCGTGGTCGAAGGCCGCGGCTCGACCGAAGTGTGGCTGGAAGGCGAAGGCAAGAAGCATGTCTTCGAATGGCAACAGGGCTCGATGTTCTCGATCCCGATGAACGCCATGCACCGTATCGTCAACGCCACGAACAAGCCTGCCCTTTTGATGGGCGGCAACACCGCGCCGAACGTGCTGAACCAGATCAACAATGTCGAGGCGGTGTTCAACAACCCCTTCATCTTCCGCGACCGCTTCTCCGGCGCCGACGACTTCTACAAATACCGCGAAGAGATCGAGCCCGATCCGGTGCGCGGCCTTGCCATGCGCCGCACCAACTTTCTGCCGGATGCAGTCAATTGCGACCTGCCACTCGACAACCGCCGTTCGCCCGGTTACCGCCGCGTCGAACCGTTCATGACCAACAACCAGTTCTATTTCTGGATCGGCCAGCACGAGAACGGTCGCTATTCCAAGGCGCATGCCCATACATCGGCCGCGATCCTGATCTGCCTGAGCGGTTCGGGCTACACTTACACCTGGCCGGAAGAGTGCGGCGTCAACCCTTGGCGGGACGGCCATGCGCACCGCGTGCGCCGGCTCGATTACGGCCAGTTCGGCATGGTGACGGCCGCTCCTGGCGGCGCGCGCTGGTACCACCAGCATTTCAGCGTCTCGAAGGAACCCTTCAGGCTCCTCGCCTGGTTCGGGCCCCACAATCCGGGCCGCGATCCGGGCGCGCCGGGCGAAAAGCACACGGACTACACCGCCATCAATGTGAACGAGGGCGGCACCGCCATTCCTTACTGGATGGAAGACCCCCATATCCGGCAGGAATACGAGGCGCTGTTGAAGAAAAATGGCGTGGAAGTGCGCATGAAGCCGGAATGGTATGAAAAGCCGGCCGACACCTCCACCAAGATGTCCGACGTCGTCTGATCCATGGCCGACGACGAGGAACAGCAGGGCGGCCGCATATTCTTTTCAAACATCGGCCGCAGCATGGAGCTGGAGGACGAGATCGTGCTGACGAGCGTTGGCATCGATATCGGTTCCTCCACCTCCCATCTCGCCTTCTCGCGCATCGTGCTGGAGCGGCTCGACACCCGCTATATGGTGGTTGAACGCACGCTGCTGCACCAGTCAGACGTGTTGCTCACCCCCTATAGCGGCGACAATGAGATCGATGCTGAGGCACTGGGCGCTTTCATCGCCCAGCAATATGCCGCGGCCAATCTGAAGCCCGAAGCCATCGACACCGGTGCGCTCATCCTGACAGGCGTCGCGGTGCGCCGAAAAAATGCCCGTGCCATCGGCGACATCTTTTCGGCCCAGACCGGAAAGTTCGTGGTCGTCAGCGCCGGCGACGGACTGGAAACCACGCTTGCCGCCTTCGGCTCGGGCGCCGTCGCGCGCTCGGCCAAGGACGACATCCGGGTCCTCAACGTCGATATCGGCGGCGGCACGTCCAAACTTGCCCTTTGCGAAAGCGGCACTATCCGCCACATCAGCGCCATCGACATCGGCGCACGCATCATCGCCTTCGATGAAAGCCGCCGCATCACCCGCATCGAGGAAGCTGGCCATCACTTCGCCGGCCGCGCAGGGGTGCCGATCGCGTTCGGAGAGCCCCTCAGCGAGACCGATGCGCGCAAAATCGCTGAGATCATGATCGATTGCCTGTTCGAGGCCATGCAGGGTGGGAAGATGCTGCCGCAGACGGTCGCCTTGCACCGCCTGCCACCATTGCCGAATGGCTCGCCTCCCGATATCGTCACCATCTCCGGCGGCGTCTCGGAATTCTTCTATGCCAAGGACGAGCAAAGCTTCAGCGATCTTGGCCCTCTGCTTGCCGTAGCATTGCGCGAAAAGCTCGCGGGCTGGCCGCCTGCGCTGGAAGTGCCGCAGCAGGGCATCCGCGCCACCGTTGTCGGGGCCTCGCAATACACGGTCCAGGTCAGCGGCAGCACGATCTTCGTTGAGCCACTCGGACTGCTTCCGGTCCGCAACGTGCCTGTGATCAAGCCGCAGATCGTCTTTTCTGAAGACATCGACGCCGAAGCCGTTGCCGCGACAGTCCGCGATGCGCTTTCCCGCCTCGATCTCGCCAACGCAGAAAGCCCGGTCGGCCTCTGCTACGAATGGGAGGGTTCTGCCAGCTACGGACGCCTCGATGGCTTCTGCCGGGGGATCGCCGAGGGGCTTTCGCCGATCCTTGCCAAGGGTCATCCGCTGATCCTCGTCGGCGAAGGCGATATCGGCGGCCTTATCGGCATGCATTGCCAGCAGGACACGGGCGTAGCGAAGGTCATTTCGATCGACGGCATCAAGCTTGATGAGTTCGACTTCATCGATATCGGCGCCATCCTCGAAACCTCCGGCGCCGTGCCGGTGGTGATCAAGTCGCTGGTCTTTCCGAGCCTTGGTCTCGGCCATGAAGCCCTCGAGAAACAATAGCGCTTCGCCGCGGGCCGCGATCCCGACAGGAGTTCGCGGCCCTTTGCCGTCAATGGCCCGTGGCCATGGCAGCGAGCGCTGCAGCATCCTCCGGCGCCCTTTGACCACGCCAAACGACATGCATGTCAGGCCGCAGCAGGATCAGGTCGAAGCCATAGATGTCTCGCGCCTTCTGCCCGGCGATATCGAGCGTTGCAAATGGAACACCCCGCGCGCGAAAAGCCTCCGCGAGCTTGCCGTCGTCCGCGCCAGTTCCACCAATCCGCAGCAGGGTATAGCCCGACCCAATCAGGTCCTGCACTGCCATGTCGTTTTCCAGCCAGAGATGCGGCAGACGCGCTCCCGGCCAGGTCGTCGGGTGGTATTCGCGAAAAAGATGCTCCGGGCCGCCCGGCTCGTCGGTAATGACGGGCGAACCGACATAGCGGTAACCCAGTTCCGCGCCGATCATCTCATTGGTCTTGCGCTGCTCGACGTCGGCTATCCGCGCGAGATTGTCTCGGGTCGCCTGCCCTTCAGGTGTCGAATCCCGAATATCGGGGCGATATTGCGAGCGCCATCTGCGCCGTCCGAGCGAGGCATAACGCGACGCCCCGACGTTCCTGTCGCCCACCTGCCTTCGCTCTATCCCGTAAGAGCCGAGAAGTTTGGGGCCACCCCAGCCCTGCAGCACCGCCGCAAGCTTCCAGCCGAGGTCAACCGCATCGCCGACGCCTGTGTTCATGCCGAGCCCACCGGTCGGTATGACCAGATGGGCGGCGTCGCCGGCAAGAAACACCCGACCCAAGCCATACTGATCGGCAAGCAGGAGGTTCTGCTTCCACTGTCCGACATAGAGCATCGAGTAGTCGACCGGCGCACCCACAGCCTTTTCGAACTGGGCAGCCATGTCCTCGTCACGTTCGACCACGGCATGAAGCGTCCAGTGTTTCGTCGAATCCTGCATGATGAGGAAGGTCGCCTGCCCATCTGCCACATGGTAGTGCCGCCCCTTGCCGGGACCGTCCCCGAGCGGAATGCGGTCGTAGAGCGTGTCGCTGTGGTAGAGCGCCTGACGCAGATGCAGGAGGTTGCCCTCGCCACGCAGCTTGATGCCGAGTTGCTTGCGCACCGCGCTCGCACCACCATCGCAGCCGACGAGATATTTCGCCCGGATCGCGCTCCTGTTGCCCTTGCCATCCAGAACCCTGGTCGTCACGCCGCCCGGGTCCTGTTCCAAAGACAGGAACTCGCAGCCATAGCGCACCGCAACCGAGGGCAGCGCCTCGGCAACCGACTTCAGCAGCGGCTCGAGCGTGTACTGCGAGATCAACTGGTAGGCTTCGAGCGGAAGCGACGCATCCTCGCTGCAGGCAATCTCCTCAAGCGCCTGCGACACGGAGGCGTAATGCAGGCGAAGCAGTGGTGGCTCGTTCATCGCCAGCACCACATAAACATCCATCGGCACCGATGCATTGAGCCCTGCCGCTCGTATCTTCTTCGACAGGCCCATGCGGCGGAAGATTTCCATGGTGCGTGCGTTGCAACGCTCCATCTTCGGCAAGAACTCAGGGCCTTCCTTCTTCTCGATCAGGGTGCAACGTACCCCTCTCTGCCCCAGGTCGATCGCAAGTGTCAGCCCGACAGGACCTGCTCCAACGATAATGACATCAGTTTCATTCATTGTGGGATTCCATGAAGCTATGGCGATCGTTGTCGACCGGAGTTAATGCGGCAAACCTTTGTGCACATAGTAGTCATCGACTGAAATCTTCGTCAATCGTGACTATGCAAAAATCTCAAATTATAGGATTATGTAAAATTTACTAGACAAGCAAAAGCACGTGAAGCATGGTGCTGACACGGCCCCGAGGAGGCACAACGCAGGAGGAAGCATGACGAAAAAGGTGCAAATAACGCTGGCTTGCGGCGATTACGAAATCGTCCGCGCCCTCAAGGAGGGCGAGATCAGTCCTGATGGTATCGACCTCACTATCCTGACGGAGATGGATTCCACCACCCGGCACTGGCGTTTTCTACGCAACCGGGAATTCGACGTGGCGGAGGTATCGCTCTCCTCCTACATCGCCGCCAAGGGGCGCAACCTCCCTTTCGCGGCGATCCCGGTCTTCCTGCACCGGCGCTTTCGCCACGGCTTCATCTTCACCAACACGGCAAGCGGCATTCGCGAACCGACGGATCTGATCGGTCGCAAAGTCGGCGTAAAGAACTACCTCGTCACCGCAACTCTCTGGCAGCGCGGCCTCTTGGAGAGCGAGTATGGCGTACCCCACACCTCGATGGATTGGTATGCGGAGCTGGACGAGGACGTCGATTTTATCCCCCCCACCGGTTTGCGGCTCCATCGCCTTGCAGACGATAAATCAGTCGAGCAAATGCTGGTCGATGGCGAGATCGACGCCCTTCTCCACCCCGACCTGATCGAACCCGTCCTGCGAAAGGACCCCCGTGTGGGTCGCTTGTTTCCCGACTACAAACGCGATGAAATCGGCTACTTCGAGCGCACCGGCATCTTCCCGATCATGCATGTGCTCGGCATCCGCCCTGAGATCGTCGAGCGCCACCCCTGGGTACCGATCAACCTTTATCAGGCTTTCACCGAGGCCAAGCGCATCGCCATGGAACGCATGGAGAACCCGCGCATCGTGCCGCTCGCCTGGTATCGCGAAGCCTGGGAGGAACAACAGGCAATCCTCGGCGACGACCCCTGGGCCTATGGCCTTGGTGAGCAAAACCGTAAGACGCTGGAAACGGCCGTCGACTACGCCCACCAACAGGGCCTGATCGATCGCAAGCTCGACCTTTCAGATCTCTTCCTCGACCTCTCGCAGGGCCGCAAACGCGGTGACAAACACCGTGTGTAGCGCCTGCGGCACGCCCGCTGGGGTCAATCGCTTCAAGCCTGCCTGGCAGGCGGCGGATTGTAACATGCAGCCGGACCAATCAGAGGCAACAGCCATGCATGAAGACCTGAAACAGCGCATGATCGAGGCGGGCCGCATCCTTGAACAGGCAGGCCAGGGCGACTGGACCCGCGGTCACATCTCCGTTCGCGTTCCCGATTGCGCGGACCGCTTCTACATGAAGGCATCGAAGATCGGACTTGAGGAAATCACCCTCGACAACATCATCACTGTCGGCCTCGATGGCGAAAAGATTGCAGGCGACCACGGCCGCCACAACGAAGTCTACATTCATTCCGAAGTGCTGCGCGTCCGCCCCGACGTCAATGCGGTCGTCCACACCCACGCACCCTATGCCGTGAGCTTTTCCGCACTCGGCAAGCCGTTGCAGGCCGTCGGCCACCCAGGCTCGATCTTCGCCGAAGGGCTTCCGGTGTTTTCGGAAACGACCCAACTGATCACCACCGCCGAGCGTGGGCGCGCGGTTGCCGCGACGCTCGGCACGCACGACGCCATGCTACTGCAAAACCACGGCCTTGTTACCGCCGCCGCCACGATCGAGCAGGCGATCTATTTGGCTTTGTCGCTTGAAACCGCCTGCATGATGCAGCTCTGGGTGGAGGCCGCCGGCGGCGCCAAGGCGCTCGGCAATCCCGAGGACATCAGGGCCAAGCGCAAGCACATGTTTCGCGAAGAAATGTTCAAGGCGACCTTCGCCTATCTCGTGCGCCGCCTGAAGCGCGGCTGATCGCATCATCGCAAAGCTATGGAGGAGACCGCATGCACTATGTCGATGCATTCAACCACTTTTTCCCGAAGGCCCTTTGGGATCGCATCCAGAAGCTGGAGGGCGCAGGCAAGGATATCGGCCGGCGCATGCAGGGCGTTCCCTGCATTTACGATCTCGATGTCCGCTTCCGCGTTATGGACGAATTCCGCGACTATACCCAGATCCTGTCGCTCGGCATGCCGCCGCTGGAGGCGATGGGCGGCCCGGAGCTTTCGACAGAGTTTGCCCGCATCGCCAATGAGGGACTCGCCGAACTGGTGGAGAAACATCCCGAACGGTTCGCAGGCTTCGTCGCTGCCCTGCCGATGAACGCGCCGGAAAATGCCGCCAGGGAAGCCGAACGCGCTTTCACCGAGCTTGGCGCCAACGGCCTGCAGATCCACACCAACGTCAACGGCGCACCGCTTGACGAGGAGCGTTTCTTTCCGATCTTCGAAGTCGCCGCGCGCCACGGCAAACCGGTTCTCCTACATCCCTCGCGCGGCGCCTCGATGCCGGACTACGCGACCGAGGACAAATCGAAGTATGAGATCTGGTGGACCTTCGGCTGGCCTTATGAGACCAGTGCCGCCATGGCCCGCCTCGTGTTCTCGGGCATTATGGACCGGCTGCCGGACCTTCGCGTTCTCGCCCACCACATGGGCGCGATGGTGCCCTATTTTGAAGGGCGCGTCGGCCCCGGGTGGGATCAACTCGGCAAGCGCACGACAGATGAAGATCTCACTCTCGTACTGAAACGACTAAAAAAACGCCCGCTCGATTACTTCAAGGATTTCTATGCCGACACCGCGGTCTTCGGGTCCCGCGCAGCCACGCTTTGCGGACTGGAGTTCTACGGTAGCGACCGCATTCTCTTTGCTTCCGACTCGCCTTTCGACCCCGAAAAGGGCCCAGGTTACATCCGGGACACCCTGAAGATTCTGAACAGCCTGGACCTGCCGAATGAGGACATGGAAAAGATCTGCTTCAGGAACGCAGAACGCCTCTTTGGTCTGAAGACGAAGTAAAATCGCACACAAATAATACGCTAGCGCCTTGGTAGCCCGACAACTCTTGAGATTGCCGGGCGTTCTGATGTCGATTTGCGGCTCAATCAAACTCGGAGCGTTTAGATCGTCATTGGACTACGCGCTCCGCATTGCTTCAGGCAACCCGCCTCATTTCCTGAGCCATCTCGCCAGGCGAAGCTGTTGATCCGGTGCGGAACCGCTGGACCTGCCGCGCCAGGTCATCGGTCTCCCGCGCCAGCGATCGGGCGGCCGCCGTGGTTTCCTCAACCATCGCAGCATTCTGCTGGGTCACCTTGTCCATAAGATCGGCGGCGACGGAGACCTCCTTGAGGCTCGTCGCCTGTTCCCGTGACGTGCGGGCAATCTGCGAGACAACGCCGTTCACATCGGAAACCTGCACCACGATCTCGCACAACGACGTGCCCGAAGCCCTTACCAGCTTGACGCCCTCGTCGACCTGTCGGCTCGAAGTCGAGATCAGATCCTTGATCTCCTTGGCCGCTTCGGCCGACCTCTGAGCAAGACCGCGAACTTCCTGTGCGACCACGGCAAATCCGCGCCCGGCATCGCCCGCACGCGCCGCTTCGACACCGGCATTCAGCGCCAGAAGGTTGGTTTGAAAGGCAATTTCATCAATAACGCCAATGATCATCCCGATCTGGTTGGAAGAGGATTCGATCGCCGTCATCGCCTCGACGGCCATAGTGACGATCTCACCACCCCTGCGGGCGTTCTCCTGTGCGGTGGTCGCAAACTCCTGCGCACGACCCGCGCCGATGGCCGCATCGTCAACCCCACGGGAGGCGTCTGATAGGGCCGCCACTGTCTCTTCCAGGTTCGCTGCCTGCTCCTCCGTACGCTTTGCAAGATCGTTCGATGCATCGGAGATCTGGGCTAGCCCAGCACGGATCGTGCCGACCGAGGCCACGACCGAACCGATCGCCTGCTCCATTGCAGCGACAGTATCGTTGAATTTGTCGCGAATGGTCTCGAACTCCGGCGCCACGTGTTCTTTCATGCGGATGGTGAGATCGCCATTCGACAGTTCGGTAAAGCAAAACTGGACCGCATCGACGAAGCCGCGCAGGCCCTGTTGCCGAACATTGTCGACGGCGAGCTGGCGTGTACGTTGCTCTTCCTGCACGCGCCGCGCCGATACCGCATCGGCTTCCAAGCGGCGGTTTTCGTCGACTGCATCGCGAAAGACCCCGACGGCCCGTGCCATGGCGCCGATCTCGTCGCTCCGGTTGTAGCGATCGAGCGCGATATCGGTGTCGCCGCCGGCAAGCTTCAGCATCAAATTGGTCATCGCTAAGATCGGTTTGCCGATCAGCCTGTTCAATAGCCAGCCCAATAGCACCGAGGCAAAGATCAGGAAACCTATACCAGCACCAAGTGTGACTTTGGTCGCGAAGTTCGCCTTGGCCACCTCGTCGGCAGCGTTGTCCATTGCCGTGTGTTCAGCCGCACGCAGCTCCTCGATGATCGTCTGCGCAGGGTCTATGTAGCTGTCGGCCGTATCCGACATCGCGATGTCCACGGCCTGCGCAAAGGTTTTTTCCTTGAGCGCTTTGCCCATGACCGGCTCAAGGACCTTCAGCCGCCACGTGCCGACGTGGTCGAGCATGATCTTCATCTTCGCTGCAACTTCGCTGTCGCTCTCAGCTGTCTTCCTGGTGATGTCGACGTTCTTCAGCAGGCTTGCATAGTGCTTCTCGATGCTGTCGATGTAGCGCTTGTCCCTGCTGACCAAAAGGCCACGAACCGAGCTTTCAAGGCGTGCCATAGAAAGTCGGATATCGGTCGCCGCCGCGACGATGCGCCCATGAACCTCGCTTGCCCGGCCGGCTTTTTCTACGGTTACCACCTGCTGATGGACCACCGCCCCGATGCATCCGGCTGCAACGACCAGAAGGGCAAATGCCAACCCCAGTTTGCGTGCAGTCTTCAAATCCCTCATCCCCATCATCCGCATCCCCCAGTGCCATGCAGCAGTCAGATCTGCCACAACCCAGGCAAGTGCCTGCTGCCCGGGAAGATTGCTAGATATGGCCCGTAAACAGCGCCTTAATCGAATGGGCCGAGTGCGAAACGATTATTTGAGGGCAGCAAGCGCAATTTTCGCTTGCATTTCGAATCCGACCGAGCGCGCGAAAATCTGCTGTGGCAGCGCACGGTTTCGACCCGCAGAAACAGATTGAAGCGGCGACATAGGCCGGCATCTCTGCCGGTTACCTCTCCGCGGGGACAGGCTGGACAATGCATATCCGAGCCGCCGCTCGATTGAAGTGCAGCTCTTCGGCGACCGCAATGACTTGCGAAATTTGGCGTAGCTCCAGGGTCTCCACCACATTTTGTTGTCATCGAACACCACGCATCGCACATAGACCCGTGTGGTTTGCCATGAACAAAATGAGGGCATGGATACTTTTGCCCTGAACCTGAAGCGCCGCGCTGAACAACTCGGGATTTCAAACGCCGAGGTCGCTCGACGCTCCGGGTTGAGCGATCGGCGCTATGGAAACTACGTCAGCGGAGTCCGCGAACCGGACCTTTCCAGATTGGTCCGTATAGACGAAGTCCTGGGTATCAGCGTCGACGAGCTGCTGGGCGTGAATACTACCGAAAGCAAGGTCCGCACTGTCGAAGAGCAATTCCAATACCGCATCGCTGTCGCGCTCAAGGCTTTGAAAAGCGAAGACCCTCAGCGACTTGTCCTGATGATCGAAGCACTAGCATCATCGCTCCCAAGCGCCTGACCTTCGAGGAAGTTTTCCACTTCGCCTATCCGCGCAACAAGCCTGTCGTTTTGCACTTAAACCTGAGACTCGCGTCGCAACGATTTCAATAAGGGGAGCGGGAAAAAGGTGGGGGTAAGAAGTTTCGCGTAAGCAGGTGCCTTTTCTGAAGGGGCAATCGTTGGCGTCGCAATTAAAGATGATCATCTTGGTCGACCTTGTTGGCATTGACGGCTTGTCGCAGCGTTGCGAAATTGCCAAGGTCGACCGGTCTCTCGACGGGGCCCGTCTCAACGATTTTGGCCTCTCCCTCGAAGAAGCCAAGAAGATACAGCGGCGCCTACAACAGGAACTGACGCAGTTTCAGACGGATCAAGCCGCCCAGCGAGATCGGAAGTGCCAAGACTGTAACCGCCGTCGCTCAGTGCATGATAATAGGTACCGTACGATCTATTCGCTCTTTGGATCTTGCCACGTGCGTGTGCCGCGGTGGCGCAGCTGTGCATGCGGATCGACCGCGAGGTTGGGCACGGGAAGCGTCGAGACCCTGTTGAATGGCCGAGCTACCCCGGAGTTGGAGCGGATCCAGGCCGAACTCGGCTCCCGGCTGTCGTTTCGAGAAGCCGCCCGTGTGCTTGATCTCTTTGTGCCGGCCGCGCGACCACATAATCATCGGACCGTCAGCAACCGGCTCGCCAAGGTCGCCGATCAGATCGAAAAGTGGGACGTCGCCAGCCCCTATCGCATCAGCCGAGCCAGCGAATCCGCCGTTTCCGTTTTCATTGATGGTGCCTACATTCGCGCAGTTCCCGGATATCAAAGCCGGCATTTCGAGATCGCGATGGGACGCGTTGTTTCACAGGGTCGGCCACCGCGTCAATTCGCGGCTGCGCCGAATGTAGCTACCGGCAAACACGATATCGTTCGCGCAGCGATGCGCGCACAAGGATGGCTGCCTGGCCGAGACGTCACTGTCTTTAGCGATGGTGAGGTCGGGCTGCAGAGTATCGTCCTCAGCGCAACACGCCAGCCCATCACGCATATTCTCGACTGGTTTCATCTATCGATGCGGCTGCGGCATATTGAACAGGCCTGGGAGGGCATCAGGCATCTGCAAAATCTGGATGTCTATCTGCAAAACGTCGCGGTCCATGTCCCCAGGCTTCGGCATCTCCTCTGGAGCGGATATGTCCGAGAGGCAAGCGAAGCCGTAAAGCAGATGCTCGCCCAATTGGATCAGCATCTCGATTTTCGCGGCGCCCCCGGCAAAATCAGGCGCCTATACGAGCTGATCAACAATCTTGGCACCTACCTGGGGCAGAACGCAGCTTCGATCGTCAACTACTGTCGGCGATACTGGTCCGGTCAGCCGATATCCAGTTCGCCGGCTGAAAGTGCCGCCAACAGCCTCGTCAATGCCCGTATGAATAAGAAACGGCAAATGCGTTGGACACCGATCGGCGCTCATCGGGTTCTTCAAGTCCGAGCCGCCGTCGCGGACGGCCGTCTCAAACAGGCAAGGCTCAATCTCGCAGCCTAACCCCCAGCTTTTTCCCGCTCCCCGGAGGTCTTCGCAATTGCACTTAATCTGAGATTCTCAGCCCACAGAATCTCAAATTAAATGCCAACCAAGAAAGGAACGGCCGCATTCTTACTTTCAAGTGCCAAACGACATTATACCACTGGTTGTTCCGCTCTGCATCCACAATGCCCGACTGGCCCCTCGCTTTCAAGCTTTTTCAGTGCCGCCGCCCACCGACCAGCCAGGACAATTTTCATCAACGAAGCGTGAGTGCCCCGGCGCAGGCGCGAGCACATTTGCTTCGTGGTAAGCTTGCCCTCTCGCCCCATGCAGCAATGGAACATTTCACCTCGCTCATAGATCGGCGACATTGGTTTGAAGGGATAACCGAAACTCTCCGGGGCCTATTCTCTCCGCGGGTGACATCCCCAATCCCGGTCCTTTCTCACTTCCGCGCGAGTTCATACCTCTGCCTAGGCTCGCCGCATCCGACAGACGAGCGAGGAACCGGCTGCACGCAACGAAACGTCAGTGGAGTGGAGGAAGAGGGGCGTCTGGTGCTTGAAAGGGTCAAGGGGCAGCGCCAGCCCCGGTCCTCCCTTTGCGCCCGAATCTCGCGGCGTAATACGAAGGACCAGAATGCGCGCTTCATTCGCAAGCTGAACATGAAAAGCCGCGCCGCCCTGCGCTTTAAGCGCGGGTTCACCCGCTTGCATGATTGCGGGAGCCCAATTCGTTGAATGGGCTTCTGATCTGAAACTACGTTAGTTTGGTGTCAGCCGCGGGCTTTGCTAGCATTCGGATTGAAGTTCACCAGCAGAGATTTCAGCTCAATTTCGCGAACGCGCCCGGCTGCTTCGCTCGGGCTCACCCAGTCGAAAACGCGTTGCCCTCGTTCTTTGAAATCGGTGCTGATCTCTGTCACCTCAATCTGAAACATCTCCACGATGCAGGGGGCAACATTGCCATCATCGAGTTCTTTCAGGTAGGTATAACTGCCCACGGACTTCTTTTTCACCTTACCGCGCACGCCGGCTTCTTCCCATGCTTCGATAGCCGCCGCTTCATAGGGCTTCTTGCCCTTCATCGGCCATCCTTTGGGGATGATCCATCGCCGACTTTCACGCGAGGTGATGACCAGGACCTCAATCTCGGAACCACCCTCCTTGTAGCGGAAGCACAGAGCACCGCATTGCTGGCGAAATGTTGTACCGAACAGCTTGTCCGGGTTTCGAGCAAGCTGTTGGAGTAGCATCTCTGGATTGCCCGCCGTGGGCTGACTGCGTGGCTTCTCTGACTTCATGAGAATTGAAGGTCTCAAATTTCCCTTTCTATCTCAATCGGCCATGTTGTTTTATGACAGTTCTATGACAATCATCCACGCACAGGGAGAGCGTATAATGGGCGATCAACCGCCAAGCTATTCATGCTTTTGCCTCAAACACCCGTTCCTCAGCCAAAAAATAAGATAGGACTCGTGCTGGCGTGCGCCGCGACGTCCGCGGACGGTGCGTGCCTCGCACGCGACACCATGCTTGAGACCTGTCGGAAGCTCGGTCTGTCGTTCTGGCAGTATCTCGGCGACCGCATTGGTCTCGAAGGCCGGCTATTCCGCCGCTGGCTGCCCTGGCGCAGCAAGAGCCTAGGCGTCCCTCCCCTACGATCAGGTACTGGTACTTCCTCAGCCCATGGTATGATCCGCATCGCGACGCGCTTCGCCCATCAAAAGTGGCATGGCCACCAAATTTGTGGATTTAACTTTGTCGATTCAAACCGCAAAATGTCATATGCCCGTTAGCTTTAGCCGGTAGATGCGGTCTTTTTTTCCACTAACGATTTCAGTGAAACTCTGCAAGCGATTGCACAACCGAACCTCGACGGCGGCTCGCGCGATTTCGGACGAGCAATGGTCGACGGCGAGTCGTGTAGCCCGTGAACTGGACAAGATTGTCGATGGCACCGGTCCGATACAAGCTGCCGCTGACCGGGCTGCGGCCGAGCTACGGCTGTCCGTGCGGCAAGTTTACAATCTACTTGCTCGATACCGCAGCGACCGGACGGTCACTGCTTTGCTGCCGAAACCCGGCGCAAGCGTCTGCCGGACGGGATCGAGGCAATCATCAGCGCGACGCTGCGCGAGCAATGGCTTACGCTCGAGGCGCCTCCACTCGCACCCGTTGTCGCCGAAATCCGTGCGCGCTGTGAAGTAGCCGGCCTTGCCCTGCCGTCCTATGTCACCGTCGCCCGGCGCATCCCCGCACTATTTTCACCCGAAGAGATCGCCAGAAAGCGGTCGGCCAATCCAAAGCACCTGCTGCGGCTGAAGCCGCGACCAGGCTATATCCATGCGCCGCACTCGCTCGACGTCTGTCAAATCGACCATACGCCGATATCAATTTCGTCGAGGTTGTCGACGGAGGCGGACTGTTCGTTGGCCGTCCTTACCTAACGATCGTCACCGAGGTTGCGACTCGGTCCATTCTCGGCGTCTGCCTCGCACTGGAAAAACCTTCGGTCCTGTCTGTCGCACTTTGCCTTGCCCAGGCCCTGTGCCCGAAAGAGCCTTGGCTTGCGGCCCGCAACCTCGACCATGCCTGGCCGGTATTCGGCCGGCCAAAACTGCTCGTTACGGACTCGGCGAAGGAATTCAAGGGGTATGCGTTCCAACGCGGCTGCGATGACTATGGCATTCGTATCCGCTATCGCGATCGTGGCCGCGTGCATCAGGGCGGTGTGGTCGAGCCCCTGCTGGGCAAGCTCAACGCTATTCTCGCCGCATATCCCGGTTCTTCGGGGCGCTCGGTGGCAGACCGCGACGAATATCCGTCCGAGCGGCGCGCGCGCCTGCGTTTCGCGGACTTGGAGCGATGCCTCGCACTTGCGGTCATCGATCACAATCTTCAGGAAAACGCCAAGACGCTGAAGGTGCCGATCACGGAATGGCAGCGCAACAGCGCTGCTGTGCCCCGCTTCGATGACGATCCGCAACACGTCCTGTTGTCGTTTCTGCCGGGAACTGAGCGGCAATTGTCGCCGCAAGGGATCAGCATGTTTGCGTTGCACTACTATGCGCCGTGGCTTGGTAGTCTCATTCCGCAGCGCGACCGGCTCGGAAAGCTGGAGGTGCGAAACGATCCGCGGGACATCAGCCATGTCTACGTCCACGACCCGGAAGCCCGACAGTTTTGTCCCGTCGAGCGGCGCGATGGCCAGTTGACGTCACTGACGTTATGGGAGCACGAGGCCAACCGCGCCGGCCGGCGTGCCGCAAATCACCGCTCAAGCAAAGAGAAAGTGGCGCTCGCCGTGAGATTGCAGCCATTGTCGAAGCGGCGAAACCGTCAAAGCGCCAATTGCGCGATGCCGTGCGCAGCGCGCTCGCCACCGCAGCGGCAAAGCCCTATCAGGCAATGCAGCCACCAGTGTCTGGTCCCACGCAACACCCCGTGCGCCAGAAGCGCCGGTTGCCGGTGGAGGATTGGTAGCTCCGCATGTCGGATCATTTGCTTGATCATGTCCGGTCGTATCTCGACCGAGATCCCGCCGAGCGAATTGCATATGTCCGCGCCCCGCGATGGATCGCGCACCAAGTTGCGAAGGACGCCCATCGCCGGCTGGCGGATTTGCTGTCGCGACCAGCGTCGTTGCGGACGCAGGGCCTGATGCTGGTTGGGCCCTATGCCAACGGCAAGACGATGATCGCCGAGCGCTTTGCAGTCGAACATCTGCGAACCGCGTCGAAACAGAAGGCATGGATCGTTCAGCCCCGTGAAGGCGCCGGCCTCGGTCATTTCTATGCAAGCATTCTTCAAGCATTACGGGCGCCGATCGGCGACCGCAGCGTGGCTCGAAAGGTGAGCAAGTCGATCACTTGCTGGCCAGCCTCAAACCGAAGGTGCTGATCTTCGATGAGTTCCACAACGCGCTACGCGGCCGGACCCGCGACATCGAGGCGATCTTTGCGTTTCCGCGACGGATCGGCCGCCAGTACGATGTGGCATCGGTGCTGATCGGAGAGGTGGCCGTCTACGACTTTCTCAACGCCACCAGCGAGATGGCGAGCCGGTTCGATCTGCTCGCAGTTCCGCGGTGGCATTATGACGAGGATTATCTCACGCTGCTCGACAGCCTCGAGGCAGCATTGCCGCTGGCTCGCATCTCGGATCTGTCGGACGAACGGCTGGCGCGGCGGATATTCAGCCTCTCGGAGGGATTGATCGGCGAGATCGTCACCATCGTCACCAAGGCGGCGATCGCCGCCATCAGCTCCGGTGCGGAGCAGATCACGAGGGCGGGCATCGACGAGTTGCACTACGTTCCGATCTCGCACCGGCGAAATTCGGCGCTGCGCGAGAGCCTGCTATGACGATATGCGACGGGCCTGGCTTGGCGATCGGGATTGGCGAGCGGTACCGCGACGTTGTCTCGGATCGGTGGCCCAGCGTCGTCGCCCCGCAGCACGACGAGTTGCTGTCGAGCTGGGTACACCGGCTGGCGTATGCCAACGGTGTTGCGCCTCGTGCTTTCGCCCGTGTGCTCGGTTTAAGCCCAGGGATGTGGTCCGCAACCCTCGACCCCCGGCTACCCGTCTACGTCGCCCGCCTGCTCCACGCACGTACTGGCCTTTCTCTGCGAAAGCTCTCGGTGATGCCAATGAAATCGTCGCCGCTGAAGCAGCTCCTGCTGCCGCTTCGCAACGATGGCCGCCGGGGCAGTTCGACCTGGCTGCAGTTCTGCCCGCGATGCCTTGCCGATGATGCACAGCCGTATTTTCGGCAGCGCTGGCGGTTTGCGACCCAGGTTTCATGCCTGATCCACGGCTGCGGATTGCGTGACCGATGCCCTTGCTGCGCCAGTCGCATCGCACCCTTCGATCAGGTCGAGCTCGTCCCGCAACATTTCTGCGCTGGCTGTGGCTTCGATTTGCGGCGTGCGCCGAATATCGTTGTCCGTGCTCCGGCAAGGCGGCTCGATCGTTGCATCAATGATATCTGCCGCATGGAAGCGATCACTGGATCTCTGACCAGAGGCAACCCCGGCCAGCGCCGGGCAGGCCAAGCGCTCATCTACATCAGAGGGGGTCAAAATTGGGCTCTGACGCGCCGGCATTCGATCTTTGACTGGATTTCCGCCCACGGTCGGATGTAACATTAAAGTTGTAACTTGGCGTAAAATGGTAAGATCACACGCGGCTAATACAGCAGTAATCCCTAGGCTGGAATGCCTTTGCGACCCAGATCTACGCAGCAGCCAGTTGCGAGATCCGGCCGGCAAACAATTCAACAAGCTTTCTGGGTGAGAGAGAATGGATGACGGACTGAGATTACCCGGCGCAGCTTGGCGGCGCCAGTTGACCGCAATGTTGGTGGCCGCTGGTTGCATGGTGGCCTGGCCAGTATCGGCGCAAGAAGGAATAGAGCCGGAGGCGCATCGGATACTGGCTGCAATGAGCGAAGCTCTCAAATCGGCGCCGACCCTCAGTGCCGACTATGACGTCGATCAGGAAGTCGTTAATCTGCAAGGTCAGAAAATCCAGTACAGCGCCTCCGGCTCCATCGCCGTCGATCGCGAGCGAGGTTTTCGAATGAAGCGCATGGGTCCCTTTGCCCAGGCGGAGGTGATATTTGATGGCGACACGATATCACTGCACGACAAAGTGCGGAACGTTTACGCGCAGCTTCGGAGCCCCGGTCCGAGTGTTCAAGACGCGGCCGAGGAGCTTCGCGCCGCCACCGGACTTGACGCTCCGGGAGCGGATTTTCTGGCAGGCGATCCCTATACGGTCCTCACTGACGGCGTGACGGAAGGAACCGTTGTCGGATCGGCCTTTATCAACGGGGTGGAATGCGACCATCTCGCGTTCAGGACCGACATTGTCGACTGGCAAATCTGGATCAGCAGGGGCAGTAGACCTTTGCCGCTCAAATACGTCATCACAACCAAATGGACCACTGGCGCGCCGCAGTATTCGCTGCGGCTCAGCAATTGGAAGTCGGATGGCATCGACGCGGCACAGCTCAAGTTCACCCCGCCGCCAGCTGCCAAGAAGCTGGAACACGTCCATGCCGATGTCACCGGCGAGCTTTCGCTGGAGGCAGTGCAATGAGGACGCGCAAGCTGCACGCAAAGATCCTTTCAGTCGCCATCGCCGGTTTCGTTATGCTCGCGGTAGACGCTCTCGCTCCTTGGCCGTTCGGCTCGTTCGTATCCGAGGCACATGCGGTCGTGGGACGGCCGTTGACACCTGGAAGTGTCGCCGGGGTCGCTCGCCGCACCACGCGCCGAGTGATCCGCCGCTCCACCGTTTATGTTGCCGCACTGCCCACCGGCTGCGTTAGCACGAGTGTCAATGGCACGGTCGTGTGGCGCTGCGGCGGGGTCTACTACCAGCCGTACGGCGGGCGTTTCGTCGTCGTTTACATTGACTGAACTCAGAGCATTACGTGACAACTCGATTTTTCGATGGAGGTATAGAATGGATATTACGCGTCGTGACTTGACGGCCGCCGGTCTTGGAGTGTTGGCGGCAGGTTCCCTCGCAAGACCTGGTGCTGCCGCCGACGGGTTCGTGGCAGATTTGCCGGAAGGGCTCGACGAATTCGCGCTCGCGGTCGAGGCGTACACTTATGCCTATCCTCTAGTGACGATGGAACTGACCCGACGCGTGATTACCAACGTCGCGGAACCTGAAGGAACCCGTGGCCCCATGGGGCATCTGATCAAGCTGCGCCAGTATCCGGACGCCAAGTTTCGGGACGTGACCGCACCGAACGCCGATACCCTTTATACGACCGCGTTCTTCGACGTGGGCGATGAGCCCTGGGTCATCACCCTGCCCGACCTGAAGGATCGTTACGCCCTGTTCCCGATGCTGGATGGCTGGACGACCGTTTTCGACGTTCCTGGAAAGCGCACGACGGGCACCGAGGCCCAGACATTCGTGGTGACGGGACCCGGCTGGGAAGGCACGCTTCCCGAAGGCGTGACCCAATACAAATCTCCGACGAGCATCGTTTGGCTGCTTGGACGCATCTATTGCACGGGCACCCAGGAGGACTACGCCGAAGTTCATAAGCTCCAGGACGAAGTGAAGCTCTACCCTTTAAGCGCCTGGGGCAAGGACTGGACAGCGCCCAAGGGTAAAGTCGATCCGGCCATCGATATGGAGACTGCCGTCCGCGAGCAGGTCAATGGCATGGATGCCATTGAATACTTCACCCTCTTTGCCGAGCTCCTGAAACGAAACCCGCCGAGTGAGGCGGATGCACCGATGATTGCCAAGCTCGCCGAGCTTGGCATTGTCCCGGGTCAGGATTTCGATAAAAGCAAGTTCGACCCGGCGTTTGCCAAGCGCGTGCCCCAGGTCGCATTCGCGCGCATCATGATGCACTTCAAGCTCAGCGATGGCGACGTGCAGGATATCGATGGCTGGGGTTTCACGACCAAGACTGGCATCTATGGCACCAACTACATCCAGCGTGCCTTGGTCACTGCGATCGGCCTTGGGGCAAACCGGCCACAGGATGCGGTCTACCCAACGTCGATGAAGTCCGGCGGCGGTCTGATCAAGCGGGCCTATAACGGTTCAGAAAAGTACGTCATGACCTTCAAGAAAGGCCAGACGCCGCCCGTGTCCGGTTTCTGGTCCTTGACGATGTACGATGCGGGGTACTTCTTCGTCGACAATCCGCTCAATCGCTATTCGATCAGTGCACGGCAGGACCTGAAGGCAAATCCGGACGGCTCGATCGATTTGTTCATTCAGAATGAATCGCCCGGGGCAGATAAGGAGTCGAACTGGCTTCCAGCACCCAAGGGCAAGTTCATTCTCATGATGCGCCTCTACTGGCCCAACGAGAGCAATCCCTCCATCATTGACGGTTCTTGGACGATACCGCCGGTGAAGAAGGTGAGCTAATTCCACCAGCCTGCATGCAGCCGCCGCGGATCCGGTTCCTGGCGGCTGCAAACATGAAGTCTCGGCGTCCACGTCTCTTGTTGAGCACGGTGCGACCGGTCCTCAGTGAAGATGAACAAATTACATCAGCTTCGCCCCTGTCATTGGTTTTTTGGAGACCAATAATTTGACAAAGGGGATTTGATCCAGTGGACCGGGCTTTTATGTACATCCTTCGGACTTTGCTATGCAGTCTGTTCCTCTGCCTTTGTGGGCTTACGCACCTGCAGGCGCAAACGCCTGTGCCCCCCATTTCTCAGGCGTCCAAAGTGGCCGAACTGCTGCGTCTGCTTGACGATGAGGACGTGAGGGTCTGGCTGGAGCAGAAGCAAGCCGCCGCTTCCCAGTCCCGCGATAATGAGGCAGTGTGGTTCATGGAGGAACGCGAGGCGCTCTTGCGCGCCCGCCTCAACGCGTTTTTCACCGCAGTGCCGCGCGTCAGCGATGAACTTTCGCGCGCCGTGTCTGCGATTTCCCAAGACGCGCGGAACAGCGGCGCAATGCCCACGGCGCTCGTGTTGGCAATCATCGCCGGCATAGCTTTTGCTATCGAATGGATTTTTCGCCATTCAGTGCCCGCCGTGCCCTTCCCCAACCCGCACTTGAGGCAGACCTACACGGAGTTTCTGACGCTCTCAATGTTCACGGCGACCGTCGCGATCCTCTTTCTACTGTTCGCCTGGCCGCCACTCGTTCGTGTGGTCGCACTCTACTCGCTTCTCGCTTTGGTCGCCTACAAGCTCGCAACAGCGCTCTGGCGCATCGCGCTGGCCGCGTCGATAATGTCGGCCCGCTCCTATTTGCGGGCCCGGATATTCACCGCATTGCTGGCAGCGACGATGGCATTCTCGGCTTTAACCGAACGCCTTGGTGTTGCAGCCGACGTCCGGTCAGCCCTCACTATCGGACTGTCCATCCCAATTGTTGTTCTGGCAATGGCGATGATCTGGCGCGAGCGCTCCAGCGATGTCAGATCGTGGCGAGACCGCCTCTCTCGCGCTATGGGCATCTCCGGCGCGGTCGTGCTCTGGCTGCTCTGGTGCGGCGACTTCATGGCTCTATTCTGGCTCGGTATCATGATTGTCCTTGTGCCGCGCGCTTTGTCGATTGCCGACAGCCTGATGCTTTCATTCTCGCCCTCTCGCTCAAATGAGCGAGACCCATCGGACCCGAAGGCGGTCCTGCTCGTCCGCGGAACGCGCGCCATAATTCTGATTGCAGCGGTCGATTGGGTTGCCTTCGTTTGGCGAAACAATTTCCCTTTTGTGTCCGGAGAAGTGACATTGATCCGGACGCTCATCGCCGGGGCATTCAACAGCGTCGTGATCCTGCTTATGATTGACCTCGTCTGGCAATTGGCAAAAGCCTACATCACCCGCAAGCTGAGCGATGTCGATGATGAGGGAACCTCTCGATCAAACGCACTCGCTCGAGAAAGCCGGCTTCGCACTTTGCTGCCCGTCTTCCGCAACGCTTTGGCAGCGGCACTTCTCTGTGTCGCGGCGCTCACGGTCCTTTCGGAGATGGGCGTCAAAATCGGCCCGCTGGTCGCCGGCGCGGGCGTCGTCGGGGTTGCAATTGGATTCGGCTCGCAGACCTTGGTCAAGGACGTCGTCAGCGGCATTTTCTATCTACTGGACGACGCCTTTCGGGTCGGGGAATACATCGAAGCCGGAAGCTATACGGGCGTCGTTGAATCCTTCAGCCTGCGTTCGGTGAGGCTGCGGCACCACCGCGGGCCAATCTTTACCGTACCTTTTGGTTCGCTTGGCGCGATCAAGAATGCCAGCCGCGATTGGACTGTCGACAAGTTCCGCATCCGTGTCCCTTTCAAAACCGACGTTGATAAAGTCCGCAAACTCGTCAAGGAGATCGGCGCACAATTGCAGGCCGATCCGGAACTCGGCTCGCTCTTCATTGAGCCGCTCAAGCTGAAGGGCGTCGAGCAGATCGGTGAGTACGGCATTGAGCTTGGCATCGCCTTCACCTGCAAGCCCGGGGAACAGACAATGATCCGTCGCAAGGCTTACGCGATGGTCATGCGGGCCTTCCATGACAATGGGATCGACTTTGCTCAGCCCGTGGTTCAGGTCAGCGGTGACGACAAGGAGACAGCCGCAGCCACGCTCGCGGCGCGGCAGTCTCCGGATAAGACGGCCGCGCCAGGCACCGCCTTGCCAGCTTCATTGTAGAAGCATGTGAAGCCAATGAGGCAATTGCTTTGCGAGGTCCTTACTACAGCTCGCTGGTTCGTTCTGACGCTTCGCTGTCGGGATCGCCAGCAGATAGGTTTTCTTTGACGCGAAACTCGCGAGGCCCAAATCCGGTCGCCTTACGAAACGCTCGCGAAAAACCCGCCGGAGAGGAATAGCCGAGATCTTCCGATATATTGGTGATCGACACGGTTCCATCGCGCAACATTTCCGTCGCACGCTGCATCCTCACCGCGCTCGTCAGGCCTCGGAAGTCGGCGCCTGCCAGTCGAAGCTCGCGCTGCAACGTCCGAACGCTTGTGTCCATTGTTCGTGCAGCCTCCTCAATCGACACTTCCCCTGCCAGGAGTTGGGCGCGAATCTGTGCAGTGGCAATTTCCAACAAGCTCCGAGGTGCACCCCCTGGACGATCGCGAGCGACATCCTCGAGAGTCACAATCGACCGAGATGTTCGTCGCGACGCAGCCATCAGCCGATGCCGCTCAACGACGACCGTCACTGCTGGCGCATTGAATATCACCGGGCATTGAAACACGTCCTCAAAGAGTGAGGTATGGCTTGGAATGGGGATGTCAAGTTCGACGCGAAGTGGCTGCCAATGGTCAGGCAGATATGCCTTGAAGAGGCTCAGCAGTTCGCCAGCGGCGGCACATGCGACCGACTCATACCCCCGAGTCCCTGCCAAAGCGAATTTATAGCCAAAGCGTAGTTCCTCCTTCGTGGTTGTAACGGTCAAATTGTCAAAACTGCTGTGATATTGCAGCGCCACAACGCTTCGCTTGACCGCTTCGCCGAGCGTGCCTGCTTCAGTGATAAACCGGCCGAAGCTGCCATACGCGGAAACGTCCATATTCGGCACGAGCAAGAGACCGAGGTTTGTGTCGCCCGCTGCCCTCGCCACGGCTTCGACGAACCCGACCACAGATTGCTGGGGAATGTAGACATTGCGGTCCTCGATCAATTCCACGTCGAAGCCCGCGGCGCGATTGGCGCGCAGCAACGCTCGCTCCCCCAGTTCGCTTCGAATAAACGCGGGCAAGCCTTGCAAGACGTGGCTCGAGATCACGGGGATCGCTGCTATCTGAGATGTTTCCTGAATTCGGGTTTGGCGTGAAATGGATAGTTTTCACATATTCGACCGCCGGTAGAATTGGCAAGCAATATCTGCAATTCGATGTAGACGAGACATACGCCTGCATTAATCAGCTATCCTTCAATATGCCGACAGCGGCATCCAACTTACCGGGCGGCCCGCCAAGCCACAGCATTGCCCATTTTGGGGAACCGATAGCGCCTGTTGGTCGGTCAAAAAACGCAAAGCGCATCTGACGTCATTCATCCTGAGAGACCCCGTCCTGAAGATGCTACGGAAACGAAACCGGGTCTTATCCTTTCACGCCAAGTCTCATCGGCCCCGGAGCGGATGGTCAATAATTCGTGCTTTGCAAAGCAATCATAAGTGGTAGGTTGCTGCAACTGTGCGTTTCCGGGGGCTGTCTGCGATTTGGCGGGAAATGGTAAGATTGGCGAGGGCAAACATGTTATCTGAAATGCTTCGTCCTGCGGTGTTGGCCGCGGCCGGTTTGCTTGCAACGACGCTGACTGCGGCCGGCGAGGTAAAAACCCCGGGTTACAATCATAAAATCCCCGAAAAGATCGTGACCCCGGACACGGTGGAAACCCGGTTCGGGACGCTGAAGTTCTTTGACGGGATGCCGGATGAAGCAACGGTCGATAGGCTCTATGACAATCTCGACCTCATGCGCGGCGTCGAGACATTCCTCAACGGGATCCCCGCCACATCCGTCGAAGGCATTCGGCTCGGACATCTGGAAATGGGCGCGGACACGTCCAACAAGGCAATCCTTCTTGATCAGCTAATGGATTCGGCGCCGCTGTTCCTCACCGGCAACACCGATACTGTCTATGGCAGCGTCGTTCTCGACGTGGGGAAAGACGGGCCGACGGTTGTGGAGATTCCTGCCGGGTCTGGTCCCGGCACGGTTAACGATGCCTATTTCCGCTTCGTGACCGACATGGGCGGGCCGGGCCCGGATCGCGGCAAGGGTGGCAAGTATCTGATCCTGCCGCCCGACTATAAGGGAGATCTCGTTCCGCCGGTCGGTGGCATGGAGGCAGAGGTCGACGGTGAAAAGTACTTCGTCGCAAAGTCGACCAGCTATGTGAATTGGCTGATCCTGCGTGGTTTTCTGGTCGATGGAAAGCCCGACGCGGCGGTGGCTTCCTTCAAAAGCGGACTGAAGGTCTATCCGCTCAGCAAGCGTGATAACCCGCCGAAGATGGAGTTCATCAGCGGATCGCGCAAGTCCTGGAATACTATTCACGCCAATAATTATGAGTTCTACAAAGAACTTCATACAGTCATCGATCGTGAGCCGACTTCGATGCTCGATCCGGAACTGCTGGGCCTGTTTGCCTCCATCGGCATTGAAAAGGGCAAGCCCTTCGCCCCGGATGCGCGGATGAAGAAACTGCTGACCGAGGCAGTCGCTGTCGGCAACGCAACCGCCCGCGCGCTGATTTTCCGACCGCGCCTCGACGGCTTCCGTCTCTATCCGAACAGCGCATGGGGGGCGGCCTTTGTCGGCGGCAGCTATCAATGGCTTCGGGATGGCGGCAAGGGTGGCCGTTATCTGGACGCCAGGACTCTGTTCTTCTACCAGGCGACGGTCAACACGCCTGCCATGGTGGAGCAGATGATCGGCGCCGGCTCCCAGTATGCATATGCTGCGACCGACCAGAACGGCGACTATCTGGATGGTGCGAAAACATACAAGCTTCGTATTCCCGCCAATCCGCCGGCCAAGGATTTCTGGTCGGTGGTGGTCTACGATCCGCAGACGCGCTCGCAACTCCAGACCGGCCAGACCTTCCCAAGCAAGAACAACAAGCGGGACAAGCTCATCGAGAATCCCGACGGTTCGGTCGAGCTCTATTTCGGTCCGAAGGCCCCCGAAGGCAAAGAGGCTAACTGGATCCAAACCGTCGCAGGTAAAGGCTGGTACACCCTTCTTCGACTGTATGGGCCTCTCGGGCCTTGGTTCGACAAGAGCTGGCGGCCAGGCGAATTCGAACCGATCCAGTAAACAACCCGCTGTCCGAACTGCAATATGGCGTCAAATGATAAGTCCGTCGTTTGCTTCCCTTGTAGTTAGGATCGGATGAAGAGGAGCAGCGGTCCGCCGGTGGACTGCTTGCTTCGGACGATGAGGGGGCTCGCCGGTGCATTCTCGATCCGCTCACGTTAAATTGCCGGGATCTCGTCCGCGAAATAGCGGACTCCGTGTCATCGCAAGCGGAGTTGATAAATTGACGCCACATCCATTCCGCAACGCCATATTCGGCGCATGCTCCTGGTCGTTTTCGTCATCCATCGTCGCGTGTTTGCTGCTGCTCTCGGCCTGCGCGAGTCGCCCGACAGGGGTGCTTGAACCGGTCGCGGCCAACCCGTCGGCCACTCAGGTTGAAATGCTGGTCGCGACAACCAGGGGCCGGGCGAGCAAGCCAGGTGAGATGTTCAGTGGCGAGCGCGCGCAAAGCCCAACGTTCGCGGACATTACCGTGTCAATCCCACCTGAGACCGCTCGCAAGGCAGGTGACGTCGCTTGGCCGCGAAAGCTTCCGCCGAACTCGGCGACGGATTTTGCGGCAGTGAAGGCTGACGAGATCGACCGGCTGGCCGCCGAGAAATGGTTGAACAGCCATGTGCGCAAGAGCTCGGACGGCAGCGTCCTTGTCTTTATCCACGGGTTCAACAACCATTTCGAGGATGCAGTCTTCCGTTTCGCCCAGATCGTCCACGACTCCGGCGCGCGCAGTGTGCCGGTACTCGCAACGTGGCCATCGCGCGGGAGTCTGCTCGCGTACGGATATGATCGCGAAAGCACCAACTACACGCGAAACGCAGTAGAAAGTTTGTTCCAGTACCTGGCGCGTGATCCCGAGGTCAAGGAAGTGTCGATCCTGGCACATTCGATGGGCAACTGGCTGGCACTGGAATCCCTGCGACAGATGGCGATCCGCAACGACGGACTGCCGGCAAAGTTCAAGAATGTCATGCTGGCCGCGCCAGACGTCGATGTCGACGTGTTCGGTTCGCAGATCAGCGACATGGGTAAGCGGCGGCCGCGCTTCACCCTTTTCGTCTCGCGCGACGACCGCGCACTCGCTGTTTCTCGACGCGTCTGGGGCAATGTCTCTCGGTTGGGAGCGATCGATCCGGAGCAATCCCCCTACAAGGAGGAGCTGGCAGCGAACGGGATCACCGTCGTTGATCTCACCAAGATCAAGGCAGGTGACGATCTGCACCACACGAAGTTCGCGGAATCGCCAGAAATCGTGCAACTGATTGGCAGACGCCTTTCGGACAGGCAGACCTTGACTGACAGCAGAGTGGGGCTTGGCGACCATATCGTCGCGGCAACCGCCGGGGCCGCGCACACCGTCGGAACCGCCGCGGGCCTGGTCGTTTCTGCCCCGGCAGCCATCATCGATCAAAATACCCGGCAGAACTATGCGCATCACGTCGAGACACTGGTCGGACCGTCCGGCGGAGCAAAATCAACCACAACCGATCGCGAGTGCAAACGAGCGAGCGGAACGAGTTCACGCGACTGCGACCGATAGTTCGACAGTCAACAGCATCCGAAATCCGCTTGATCAAACCGCGGTCCTCAGCCCGGTTTGAACAAAGACCAAAACAGGGGTTGTCCGCAACGGCGACCGTCACGGGAGATATCATGAAGATTTGCATTATTCGTACCCTGGCGGTAATCGGAACTTGCCTCGTCGCTGGGACGGTCAAGGCTGCGGACAGCTATTCCCCGATGACGCCGGAGCTTCAACAGACGACCACCGAAAGCGGATGGACCTTTTCCTTTGCCCCCTATTTCTGGGCGGCGGGATTGTCGGGGGAGGTAGCGCAATTCGGGCTGCCGGCGGTGGATGTCGATTCCAGCTTCGGTGACATCTTCGATAACCTCGAGTTCGGTGCGATGGCGATTGGTGAAGCCCGCAACGGTCCCTACAGCATCTTCGCTGACGTCATGTATACGAAGATTTCGGGGCAGGCGGGCACGCCAAGAGGCGTCCTCGCGACTGACGTGGAACTCACGTCCGAAACGTTCGCCGGACTGCTCGGCGCGGGATACTCCATCTTCGAGAGCGATACAGTGCAATTGGATGTGGTCGGCGGCCTGCGGATATGGTCCGTCGAAAGCGAGCTTTCCTTTCACGGCGGCCTTCTCGATGGGAGATCCAGAAGCGATGAGGCAACCTGGGTGGACGGTCTGGCCGGCGTTCGTGGCACCTATTCGCTGACACCCGAGCTCTATCTGACCGGTTGGGGCCTTGTCGGTGCTGGTGGCGCCGATCTCGACTGGGACGTCGCCGCGGCGGTGGGTTACCGGTTCATGGATTCGATTTCGATGGTTGCCGGCTACCGCGCGCTGGGCGTGGACTATAGCGACAACGGGTTCGTGTTCGACGCAGTTCAGCAAGGGCCGATAATGGGCCTCGTGGTGCGATTCTAGCGAATCGCCCTGCCGACTCGACTGGTTTCAAGAGCGCCTGATTAGAATTCAGCAGACACCTGTCCAAACAAGCCAAGCCACCTCAGATCTAAAGGGAGACGAGCGTTGAAGACGAGACGTACCATAGCAACCACATTGTTAATCGGGCTTGCGTTAACGGGCGCGACGCGCGCAGAAACCCTGAGCTACGCCGACGCCGTCACGAAATTGGCGCAGGACTGCGGTGCAGACATCAAAAAGTTCTGTCATGGCCTCAATCTCGGCAACGGACGGATTGCCGATTGCCTCCAGAAAAACGCAGCCAAAATCTCACCAGTCTGCGTCGGAACGATCACGACTGTGCTCACCTCGATCAGCCAGCGGGAGCAGGCCCAGGCCGCGTACGCCGGTGTCTGCAAACACGATATCGCCCAACTCTGCTCGAGCGTGAAGGGCGACGGCTACCGCCTGGCATGCCTCATCAAGGCCGAAAAGCGCGTGGGTAAAGCGTGCAATCAGGCGATCACCGATGCCGGCTGGAGATAACCAAATGACCAAGATTTCTTCCCTGCTCCTCACACTTTTAGTCGCTGCATCGATGGCACCGGATTTCGCGGCCGCTCAGGAGGTCTCCGAACAACGGATCGTCTTAGGGCTTGGCAAGCTCGTCGGCGCGGCTCCGTTGATCGACATCGCTATTCTCCGCCAGGAAGCCATGGACGGTGGCGGAGTGGCGATGGCGTCGCTTCCGAACTGGGGCAAGATCGCCAAGCTCCCGCAAATGGTTGTCGAGATCGACTTCGAGAACGACTCGGTCATGATCAAGCCGGAGTCCTATAGGTCGCTCGGCCTGATTGCCGATGCGCTTCATCACCCGAATCTCTGGGCCTACAAGTTCCTGATTGTCGGCCACTCCAGTTCAACAGGCAGTGACAAGCATAATCTGGAACTCAGCGAGAAACGCGCTGCGGCCATCGGGGAGATTCTCTCGACGACATTCGCAGTCGATCCTGAACGGCTCTACGCCGTCGGTGTCGGCGAGTACTTCCCGATCGATGGCTCAAAGGGCGATTCAGCGAGCAACAGACGCGTCCAGCTTGTCAATTTGGGTGTCTTCACGACGCCGTAACAATGCCTCCCGCCGGCAGACCACGCGTGCGCGCAATCGGCCTGCGCTCTCACCAAAGAAGCGCAGGCACTGCGGACTACTAACTCGAGGCTCGCATGACGTGCCGAGGATCCCATCTGCTCCCACCGGACCGCTTTAAGCCGGATACCCCCAGTCAAGCTTCTCACGGACGGGATGCGGTCCTTCATGAATGAACCAGCGGCCCCTGATGGCCGAAGACAAGGAGACGTGTCATGAGAATTACTATTCGCAAGATGGCGATGGCGTCAGCCATGATGGTGCTGACGTCCGGTGCAGCCCATGCCGACCCGATCGAAGGCGATTTTAGAACCCCAAAGACCGGCGCAACGGCAAAGGTTGCGGCTTGCGGAGCAAGGTTGTGCATGACCTACACGAGCGGCGCATTCAAAGGCAAGCAGTTCGCGACTTTCACGCCCACGGGCAATGGACAGTACTCCGGAAAGCTGATCGACTTAACCAATGGCGGCAAGGAATATACCGGCAAGGCCGAGATCGCCGGCAGCGACATCAAGGTGAGCGGCTGCGTCATGGGAGGCCTGATCTGTAAGGACGAAATCTTCGAAAGACTCTGAGTTCAGGTGGAACAGCGAGGCTGAGCGCGCGCGTACAAAATCTCCTTGGAGTGAAGACAGCAGATCCAGCAGCGGGCCGCAATGTAACATGGCTTAGGCGGGATTGGGCGGCTGAGGGAGCTTTCGACAAAGGACCAACGGACGCAAAAGACGCGGCGTATCTGGGGTTCGCAAGCTTCACGATACGCCGGGCGCCCTCCCCTGCAAGGTGGGGTTTTGTGATTGCTGATGAGGTATTGAAACTTGGGCTGGAGCTTCAACCCTCGACATCGCGGCCCACGATCACACGCCGACTGTTTGCGACCCAATGTGATTTCGCTGGACGCGTCTTCGCTCAGGGATGGCACCGCCATCGCCGGCTGTTTCATTGAACGGAAAGAGGTATGGAGCAGAACAAGGCTGCTGGACCGTGATTAGTCCAACGGTCCGCTTTGTAAAATGGTTTGTAGAGGTCAACTAATGAGCAATATTGCGCAGATTACCGGAAATATTGGCCTTTATCACGTTGCCCGCGAACTATCTCTGTCAGGGTGGAACGTGATGCCGACTGTCCGAAATGCTCGGGGCGCTGATCTATATGCTGCTTCGGAGGATGAGCGCACCATGCACCCTATTCAAGTTAAAGCACATAGTGGCAAACCGCAGGACACCTCGCTTGGATTACATCCTGAGACAATCGTAACCCCGTGGTGGGTATTCGTTGTCTATACTCGAACACCTGAGATAACCTGCTATGTATTGACGCTTGGCGAAATACACGACCGAATGGGACGTGATCCGGGCACTCGGTCAAGAAAGCCAGAACAGGAAAGAATATTCTGGCTTCATCGCAAATATTACACCCCCGGCAGCGAGTCGGAGATGAAAGAAGCACGCAACGCTTGGCATCGCCTTGGCGTGCCGAGGGTCATTCTGTAGCGGATCATTGCTCCAGGACCGAACAGACACACGGTAGGAGGATCAAAGGACAAATGCCTGCACGACTGCCGCTCACCGGCCGGCAGCCGAGATGTTGTAGCATGCACTCATGTTATCCAAACTCACTAGCCACAAGTCGCACTGGTCAGCAATTACCCACCTTTTCACCGCTACCGCTCGCGTTGTATACGACCTATCGTCGCCAGCGACATATCTTGACACCGCTGAGAGCGTTTGATCTGCCCATGTGTTGTTTTGCATTTAACTGCCAGACTCCGACGGCAATAACTTCAATAAGATGAGACCGGTAACTTCTCTGGGGTCAGGCGGCACGCAGGAGTGGTGGCTTGGGTTTGAATCTCGAAGGCATGTTCGGTTCTGGCTGTCGGAACGATGTTCTCAAACGATCGCGAAGTTCGCCGTTCAGCGCGGCCGTCCGGACCTGCATGAGCATGTGAGCGCCGTGGTGCGACCATCGCATCTGCTGTTTCTTGACCATCCACTTGCCAACAAGCGAATTTACCGCCGACTCGGCGAGGGTCGTAGCGACGCGAAATCCGGCTCTGTAGCGCTTTCCATAGTTGATGATCGCACCGCGGTTGGAACGGATATAGGTGAGCAGCTGCGAGCCCAGGCTGTGAAGCCGTGAAATCGAGAATTCACCTTCTCGCTGCGATTGCTTGAGACAGACCAGGAGCCGCTCCAGGTCGCGGATCGCCCGATCGATGCGGCCTTGCCACAAACGCCACTTCACGGCCTTGATGTCCCTGCCATTGGTAACGGGTAGCTCGGCGCGGTTAGAGTTGGAGCGGATCAGGTGATCGGCGATCTGCTGCATGGGCTGGATCTTCATGGCGATGTGGAACCAGTCGATGATGTGGGCTGTCGGCTTCGGCATCGCTCGGGGCAGCCGCTTGAGGATTTCGGCGCCGTCCGAGATCACGGTGACGTCACCGAAACCGCGATACCCTTCGCTCCGAAGAGCATGAAGGGCGCAATCCCGGATTGCGGTTCGGTCGGTGCTGGTGACAAAATAGCGGCCACCTGGTTCTCCCCGACCGCCGCGGCCGCATCGGGCCACAACGAGTTCGAAGCTTCGCGCCGAATTGGGATCGGCACTGCGGACATGAGCCGTGTCGATGCGGATGACGAACTCTTTGCGTCGGTCGCCGGGAAGATGCATTTCCAGCTGGCGCCGTTCATCAGTTTCATGAGGCCTTGCGCGCCGCTCCTCCTGTGCAATCTGATCGTCTAGTCGCTCGCCGATCTTGATGGTGCGCTTGCGCACGGTGGGATGCGTCTCCGTTGGTTCGACGGGTAAGAACTCGGCCAGCACCTTCACTGCCTGCCGGTACGGCATCATGCTTCCCAGCCGCGCTGTCAGTTCCATCAATTCGGGCGTCGCTCGATCGGGGCAGATTTCTTTCAGCGGTGCGAAGGCGCCGGCAATGCCGGGGTGACAATCCCGGCACAGCATCCAGCGGGGATTGCGGACCTCGACCGTGCCGAAGACGGTTCGGATCTGGCGCGTCGTGTAATCCTTGACCGGGCGGAACGTGTGGCAATCCGGGCAGACCCGACGAAAAAGGGAATAGGTCTCCGCTTCGTGGCTTACGACCACGCTCTGCAGCGCCGCCATGATCTTCTTGCCCTCTTCGATCGACAAACCGACCTCGCCGTCGAACAGGCGCTCCCAACTCTTATCAATTCGGACCTCACGACGAGAGACGTCGCCGAACTCGTTCTTCCCCTGGATCGTGATCGTCCATTCCACCGCCACCGTCGCCTCCTCCTTGAGCAAAGCGATGGTCATGAACCACTCGGGATTAACAATCCGTGCTCAACCCCTGAGAAGTTACCGGTCTCCAGCCAGGGCTGTAATCCATCGAGCAGATTTCCTCATCTCCCTCTCCCATCGATGTTAACGTCATGTGTCGGGCAACCACCTACCGGATCACCAGCAAGTGTTTCGACCCGGCGCGAAACAGATCGAGCGCTATCGTGCCACTGGCGTTCTTTAACGCTGTCTCGAGTTCCGCCACGGTCGCGATAGGCCGGCGATTGGCAGCAACGATCACATCGCCCATGCGCAGACCGGCTCGGGCCGCAGCACTTCCATCTTCAACGCTGGAAACAACCACGTTGCCGGCCGCATCCTGGAACTCAGCGCCCTCAAGGCGAGCGGGCATGGCTCCAGGCTTGGCAATTGCCTTGTCCGGCTCGATGCGCATTGACACCGTATTGCGAACCCGATCGCGCAGAAGTTCGATTTCGACCTCCGATCCGACCTGAGCCAGGCCGACACGATTGCGGAGATCTGCCGAGCCCGTGATTTTCCGATTGTTGACGGCGATGATGACATCGCCAGCTCGAAGGCCCGCCTGTTCCGCGGGGGAATCTTTCTCAACGTTGCCGACGACGGCGCCGTAGCTTTCCTCGATGCTGAGCGCTTCGGCGAGGTCGGGCGTCAGGTCCTGGACGGAGATGCCGATCCGGCCGCGCCGCACTTCGCCATGCTCGATCAGTTGCTCCATCACCGCCGACGCCATTGCGATCGGAACCGCAAAGCCGATGCCGACATTGCCGCCGGTGGGCGCGATGATTGAGGTGTTGACGCCGACCAGCAGGCCGTCCGCGGTCACCAGTGCGCCTCCCGAGTTGCCGGGATTAATCGAAGCATCCGTCTGGATGAAATCCTCATAGCCCTCGACATTGATGCCGCCGCGGCCAAGGGCGCTGACGATACCGGAGGTGACGGTCTGGCCAAGGCCAAACGGATTGCCGATCGCAACAACGGGGTCGCCGACCCGCAGGGCGCCGGAATCGCCGAACGAGAGCGCCGTCAGCTTGTCCGCGTCGATCTTCAGCAACGCGATATCGGTTGCCTCGTCGCTGCCGACCAGTTCGGCCGTGAAGCGGCGGCGGTCCTTCAGGGTTACCGCAATCTCGCCGGCGTCCGCGACGACGTGGTGATTGGTGAGGATATAACCTTTGTTGGCATCAACGATGACGCCGGAGCCCGCACTCAGCCGTTGCTGCTGCTCAGGCGGATTGAAATAGCGGCGGAAGAAGGGATCGTTGTAAAGAGGATTGGTTTCGGCGGAAGCGCGAGACCTTACTGCAATGTTGACGACCGCCGGCGTGACGTCCTCCAAGACATCGGCGAGCGATGGCTGGGTGCTTGCCGACATCGCCGACTGCGGCTGCGCCGCCGGGAACGGCGCAGGAACCAGGATGAGGACGAGTGCGGCGAATACGCCGACATATTTCGACGAACGCGTGGTCATTTTTGGGCCCGAACTCTTAAATTCCTCCTTCGGTGCACGGGCGAGGCTTGGGTAAAGCCCCCCGGAGTCACGATTTTGGCTCCTGCCAAACCAGCACCAGTTCGACAAACGCCGCGCCGATTCAAGCGAAATGCATCCCTTACTTCACAAGTCTATCCAAAGCCCACGCCCCGTGGGGGCGCGGACCTATCATTGCAGTCAGAAGTCCATGCCGGCTGCCGGCATCGGCGGGAGCGGTACATCCGTCTTCGGCTTCTCGGCGACCATGGCCTCGGTGGTGATCAGCAGGCCGGCGACCGAGGCGGCGTCCTGCAGCGCGGTGCGAACGACCTTGACCGGGTCGATCACGCCCTGATCGTAAAGATCACCGAACTCGTTCGTTTGCGCGTTCCAGCCATAACCAAAATCGGTCTTCTCGCGCAGCTTGCCGACAATGATCGAGCCTTCGGCACCCGCGTTCTCGGCGATCTGGCGCACCGGCGCCTCGATCGCGCGGCGAACCAGGTCGATGCCGTGCCTCTGGTCGGCATTCTCGGTCTGAGTGTTGTCCAGTGCTTTGACAGCCCTCAGCAAAGCGACGCCTCCGCCGGGCAACACGCCCTCCTCGACGGCCGCCCGCGTGGCGTGCATGGCGTCGTCGACGCGGTCCTTGCGTTCCTTCACCTCAACCTCGGTCGAGCCGCCGACGCGGATGATGGCAACGCCGCCAGCAAGCTTGGCCAGCCGCTCCTGCAACTTCTCGCGATCGTAGTCCGACGTGGTTTCCTCGATCTGTGCCTTGATCTGGGCGACGCGGCCCTCAATCTCCGTCTTCGAGCCAGCGCCATCGACGATCGTGGTGTTGTCTTTTTCGACGACGACCTTCTTGGCGCGGCCAAGCATATTGAGGGTCACGTTCTCGAGCTTGATACCGAGATCTTCAGAGATTGCCGTGCCGCCAGTGAGGATCGCGATGTCCTCCAGCATCGCTTTGCGGCGGTCGCCGAAGCCCGGCGCTTTGACGGCAGCCACCTTCAGGCCGCCGCGCAGCTTGTTGACAACAAGCGTCGCCAGCGCCTCGCCTTCGACATCCTCGGCGATAATCAGCAGCGGCTTTCCAGATTGAACGACCGCTTCGAGAACCGGCAGCAATGTCTGCAGGTTCGAGAGCTTCTTTTCGTGGATCAGGATGTAGGGTTCCTCGAACTCAACCCGCATCTTCTCGGGGTTGGTGACGAAATACGGCGAGAGATAACCGCGGTCGAATTGCATGCCTTCGACGACTTCCAGCTCCGTCACCGCGGTCTTGGCTTCCTCGACGGTGATCACCCCCTCGTTACCGACCTTTTCCATCGCTTCTGCGAGGAAGCGGCCAATCTCGATGTCGCCATTGGCCGAGATGGTGCCAACCTGGGCGATCTCGTCGTTCCTGGTGACTTTGCGGGCGTTCCGCCGCAGTTCCTCGACCACGGCGTCGACTGCTTTGTCGATGCCGCGTTTCAAATCCATCGGGTTCATGCCCGACGCCACCGCCTTCGCCCCTTCCTTGACGATCGCCTGGGCGAGAACTGTCGCGGTGGTGGTGCCGTCACCAGCGATGTCGCTGGTCTTCGAGGCAACCTCCCGCACCATTTGCGCGCCCATATTCTCGAACTTGTCCTCAAGCTCGATCTCCTTGGCGACGGTGACGCCGTCCTTGGTGATGCGGGGCGCGCCGTATGACTTGTCGATCACCACGTTACGGCCCTTCGGACCGAGCGTAACCTTGACAGCATTGGCGAGGATGTCGACGCCGCGCAGCATCCTTTCGCGGGCGTCGGAATTGAATTTCACTTCCTTGGCAGCCATTTTTCTACTCCTTCCTCAGGCAGCATTCCTTGTCTGGCATGGGTCCGGATCGGCACTAGGCTGCGTTTCACGCCCATCACGTCCGATTCCTTCATAATCAGGACATCCTCGCCATTGAGCTTGATCTCGGTGCCCGACCATTTGCCGAACAGAATGCGATCACCCACTTTCACATCGAGCGGTCGCAACTGCCCGCTGTCGTCGCGCGCACCCGGTCCGGCGGCAACGACCTCACCTTCCTGTGGCTTTTCCTTCGCCGTATCTGGGATGATGATGCCGCCGGCCGTCTTTTCCTCGGCCTCGATGCGGCGAACCAGGATACGGTCATGCAATGGACGGAACGTCATCTCGCTCTCCTCATCGACAAACAGATTTTTCAACGGGTCCTCCGCGCCGCATTCGGAGCGACCGACGCGGGGCGCGCCGACCCTTTCGGCATCGCGCGCAAATCGATCTGGTTTTTGTCTTTTCGAGTTTCAAGAGGGGATCAGAAATTTTTTAGCACTCTACACCATCGAGTGCTACCGGCATGAATTCATGAGACTATTTCGCGGAGCCGCCGCTCGAAAACTCCTGCTCCCTCTTGACGGAAGGTATCGTGATCCCCACCTCATCCTTGTCGACGCCCTGGTGGGTCGACACCAGTCAGGGAGCCCCAAGCTTCTTGGCGCTCCCTCGTACCTATGTTGCTCTACGGAGGATGTAGCTATGAGAACAAACCTCGACTTTTCCCCCTTCTACAGGTCGAGCATCGGCTTCGACCGCATCTTCGACCTGCTCGAAAACACGCCAGCCTCAACGCTGACAACGGGCCGCCCTATAACATCGTCAAACTGGGGGAAGATGCGTACCGCATCGCCATGGCAGTGGCGGGTTTCGCCGAGGACGAACTGACGATCACCCATGAAGCGAACATGCTCGTGGTCAACGGCGGGAAATCCGAGGATGAGGAGGTACAGTACCTCCATCACGGCCTCGCTCTACGGCCATTTGCGCGCAGATTCGAGCTAGCCGATCATGTCATCGTCGAGGGCGCAAAGCTCGAAAACGGGCTACTCGTTATCGATCTCAGGAAGGAAATGCCTGAGGAGATGAAGCCGCGTCGGATCGCCATCGAAAGCGAAATGACGAAGCCAGCTTCGAAGCAGATCCAAGGCGACAAGGCGGCCTGATTGAGAACATGCTGCTTGATCATCGCCGTTGCCAACAGGTGAAGGAAAGCAGCTTCGCCAAGGAGGAAGGAAGAAACGACGAAAGGATGAGCCATGAGTGTACGTGACCTGATCCCGTGGAGCCGTGGCAGCAGCCAGCTCCCGAACAGCTGTCGCGTGGCAAAAACCGATGACGTGGTTGACGGAACCCCTTGCGCGAGACAGACAATCCGGCCGCGCTGGCCGGAAGTTCGTGGAGCAGGTCAGCACCAGCCTGCCCCTGGCGATTGACATCACCTGCCCACGACCAAACATTGATCCCGTAGCACGCATTTTTCGCCCGTCACGCTCGTGATGACTTCGGCGCGCGTCTCCGGGCGACCTTGGCTGCTGGTATTCGAACGGCAAGCACCACCCGTCATCGACTATCTAATGGGCTACACTGGCGGGAGTGACACGCTGACTCTGGTTGAACTGCGTTTCCCAACCCGCGATGCCGCCATTGCCTACGCAAAGCTAAAGAAACTGAATTGCACCGTCGTAGACGACAGGAGCCGCCGTCCCTAGTTTGCGTTGATATCGCCGGCAAGCTCTACCATTCAATCCCCGTTGCTGCGCATCGGCGTATCGATCGGCATCGCCAATCCGGAAGAGCCCGCCGCTGAAGCGGCGGGCCGTGCTCTCCTTTTTCTCGAACATCCAGGTTCATGCGGGTTCCGCCGATATTCCCAGAGTGCCCAGGGTGACACGGCGGTGACGAGCACGCCGAGGATCGCATGGGTCCACATCGCGTTCATGTTCGACGCGAATTGAAGCAGCCAGGGCGAGACTCATCAGCCAGGAGAAGATGCGGCTCAACCGCACCACAGCCTAGCGCTCCTCCAGGCCTAAAAGCGGCCGCCGGAACAATAATGAAGCGAAAGCTGGCACCGCGCCGTATGAAGAAGGCATTCTTTCGAAGTGAACTGAATTCCCAGTCCGTATATCTCGACGGGCCGCCTCATATGAGAACCGCCCGTCGGAAAGCTGGCAAGGCTTTGAAGCAGGCACCAGATAGCTCCGTCAGATATCGTACCGCGAATCGAGCTCTCGCAGGGCAGACCGAACCTCATCGATTGAAACCGGCTCAGGCGTTCCTGGCATACGACGGAGTGCCGGCTTCGAATCTATCGCACAAAAGTCCGAAGCCCACGCGGCGAGAATGGCCCGTTTATCATCGACAGAAAGTGCAGGAGCCTTCACCACATCCATTGGACGTCGAAACGGCGACCAGTGAGATGCTAGAACTTCCGGTCCGATGTTTACGGCAGTTGCGGCAATCTGCTTAAACATATCGTCGATCATCGGTTCACCTCAGCTTACTTGCGGCTTCCTGCTCCACCTCGCATGAGTCGCCATGACGAGGTCAGTTTCCGGCGCCAGCAGATCGTGCTTTTCCGCGAAGGCGGCAAACAAGCCGCGTGCGGTCTCAGCTTCGATCTCGCCGCACAAGGCAGCGCGGCATGCCTTGAGCGCTACCGAATGCGGACCATCCCTGAGCGATATCGGCCACTCGACCAGATGGCGGTAAGCGTCCATCACGCTTCTCACTTCCGTCGGGAATCCAAGACCGACGAGAATACGCACAGGTTTCTTGAACATATCGGGTTTCATAACTCTCTCCTTTCCAACCCGGTGTGCCCATAGGCGCCATCGAAACGGCGCCCATATCCGATGTTTTCGTTTAGGCGGCGCTCTGGGCTTCGATCTGCGGCGCGGCGTCCGGCCGTCCAAGATCGGAACCGCTTTGAATGCTGACCTTGCGCGGTTTCAATGCCTCCGGAACCTCCCGGACGAGATCGATGGTCAGCAGACCATTGCTCAGTCCCGCTCCACGGACCGTGACATGGTCGGCGAGCTCGAAACGATGTTCGAACGGGCGGTGGGCGATGCCTCGGTGCAGATAGGCTTCGGACGGAGAATCCTGCTTCTTGCCAATAACGGTGAGAAGATTGGTCTGGAACGTCAGGTCCAGGTCGTCTTCGGCGAAACCGGCAACCGCAATCGAGATGCGGTAGCTGTCGTCACCCGTCTTGACAATGTCATAGGGCGGCCAATCGCTGGTCGAACGGTCGCGCTGGGCGTTTTCCAGAAGATTGAAGAGCCGGTCGAAGCCAACGCTCGATCGGAAGAGAGGCGTGTAGTCGTAAGATGTTGCCATAGCCATATCCTCCTGAAAGCAACATGGTATGGAGCGCCGAAAGACGGCGCTTCCAGCATTGCCAGCCCTGTTGTCAGCGGCTGGCGGCAAATAATCTGGTATTTGTGAAATCCGGCTTCAAGTGCCGCCTTGGAGAATTTTCGCAAATCTCAGTGCAGCTTGAACTCACCTCCAATACGGCGCCATTTGTTCGGCCTATAGCGAACGGAATGCAGCGAGCCGTCGAGATTGACTTGCCAGATTTCTGGTTGGCAGTCAGTGTTAGCGGCAGAAGGCTCAGATCGGCAAAATCTTGCGCAAGCGACGGAAGCCATCACATCGGACGCAGCCTATGTCGATAGATATCGCGACCATTAGACGTATTGCCCGCCTTGCTCGTCTCGCACTCAGCGAAGACGAGGCTGAAAAAATGTGTGGCGAGCTGAACGAAATCCTGACCTTCATCGAGCAGCTTTTGGAGGTTGATGTCGAAGGCATCGCTCCGATGACCTCGGTTGTGCCAACAACCATGAAAATGCGCCAGGACGTCGTGACCGAAAGCAATCATGCCGAAGAGATCGTGGCAAACGCTCCTCTCAGTGAGCGCAACTTCTTCCTGGTCCCCAAGATTCTCGAGTAAGCACGGACAGCCTCGGGCTTTGGAGCATTTCACGACCGGCGATCGCCGCCAAACGATGCGCCCCTTTGCGTGGCGCGTGTTAGCGTCTTGAGATTTCCGGCCCACATCCGATGCTTCGAAAGCTTGCCGATCTCGTTTGTGATCGAATGATGTGTCATGGCGAAGGTCCTGTCGTTTTGCACTTAATCAGGTTCTTCCTCAATTTGTGTCGTTCACTCACCGCTAGACATGATGCCGCTATGGGCGGGGATGCAAACGAAAACGAAATGGTCGCCCGGCCCAGGGGCAAGAGTCCTGGGTGTCGCGCCCACTGCTGATGACAGTTGGGTTGTTTCCGCTGCCGGTCCAGGGTTCGGCATTTGCCCTGATTGCAGCCGGAGGACTCGAAATCGGCATGGCTGCTCCAAGGAAAGGCAGCAACGGTTAAGCTTCAGTGAGCCGCTGGCGGTGCGCACACCAGAACTGTCAACGACAAACGTTTACCGATCGACTTCCGACGAATCCTCCCCCTTATGCGCGCTCGATGCCCGCCGGCATGAGGGCCGTGTTGCGGTCGAAGTGTCGAACCTTCGGTGGTGCTCAGTGCGCATTCCAGTTAAGTCGGCCGCTGATTCCGAAACGAAGCCGGCCACCTATTCCCATCGCACCGGCTGTCGCCACTATCGCTCCGACCCGGCGATCTGCCGAAACGCGGCTGCGACCCGCACCGTCACCCGTCATGTCCGGGCCGATGAACGCGAGCGCACCGATGCCAACCGCCTGACGTCCTGGGGCAAGACGATCTACAAACGCCGCAAGGAGACGGTCGAGCGCTCGTTTGCCGACGCCAAGCAGCTTTACGATCATCGTTATGGTCCTGACCAAGGCCCCAAACCCAAGGCCCGGCGCCGCGACACACATACAAGCCGACGCAATCCACTCGACAGCGCAAACCCCAAAACAAAAAACCCGCCGAAACTATCGACGGGCTTGCCAGCAGTCTGGGCCCGCCGCTGAGGCGGCGGGCCATACTCCAATTCTCTATCATGCATGAGCATGCGGGTTCTGCCGATTGTCCCAAAGCGCCCAGGCCGACACGGCGGCGACGAGCACTCCAAGGACCACGTGGGTCCACATCGCGTTCATGTTCGCCGCGAATTGAAGCAGCCAGGGCGAGACGATCAGCCAGACCCCGAGCACCAGGCTCGACCACTCTTCCCACTCAGCAAACGCCGACAGCGCGGCAACCGCCAGAGCGGCGAGCAAGATTCCTACAATCCATGCGTTCCACGCCGGTATGGTTTCGCTGGCGAAGTCGAGCACCCAAGGTGAAACGAACAGGGCGACTGCGAGAACCAGATTGAGCCAATCCTGTGCTTTCTTGCTTTCCATCAGTCCATTTTCCATGACAACCTCCACGAATGAAGCTTGATCGACGGTGTTCTCGCGTGCTGTGCACGCTGCGCGCAACGATGTAATTTTGCGAAATACGATCTTCAAGAGCCACGATTATCTCCGTGGGCTGCAGCAACCACGACTCAGGCGATTGTGATCGACTGTCTCGGCAGATCGACGATCTTTGCGTAGGCGAACAGTGGCGGAACACACCCTTGGAGGAATGCCCGCGACGAAAATTGGATATGCGGTTGCCAATCCGCCGACGAGGGTGGGAATATTTCGGCGTGCTATCGGATCGCGGCAAAAGGTGGTTAACCAGCCGCCGCCGGGATAAACGTGGTGAGGTGCCTATGGTTCCTCGCACTCATGACGGTCACCGGATGTGCCGCCCTGACCGGAGCCGCTCGCTAAGCATTTCGTCGGCTGCTTCGGCGATGAGCCAGCCCTTTTCCAACTCGCCGGTCAGTTCGAAAGAGCGCGGCCATGCTCCCAGTTGCTTGAGATAAATTTCCATCAGCCGGTATCGAGAAGTGCATCCCAGAATCCGCGGTGCGCCATGGACCTTCGAGTTTGCAGCGTAGATGCAAAAATGCACGCACCACCCCTTGAACTCGCCGAGCCCCAAAATAAATCTTCTACGGGCGCCGGGAGAAGGCGCTTTCCTTGTTGAAAACCAACGAATTCAGTGAGGTAGAAATGCACACGAAGATGTTTGATCGACCAGTTTACCTGCGTGAAAGGAAGGATCTGGTCCTCGAAATCACAAACCTGGACGACGCGATCGATTTCCTCGAGGAATGGGCCAAGGGAGATCGCGATATCATCCATGACGCGACGCTGAAGACCTGCTACCTGGCACATGACGGCCACAAGCCAGTTCAGGTGGCGCGCGATGCGCTCCGCTCATTTGCGCACAGGAAGGGCATCCTTGTGAAAGCTCCTGCGGTCTTGCCCTGGATGATCAAGGCCAAACCGGGCGGCGGTCGAGTACACCCGTAAACCGGCCTTCGGGAGTGAGGGCCGCGCTCGCGGCCTCTCTAGTTAGCGCGATAGGCAGCGCTTGTTGCGTGGTTTTCAAGGTAGGCTGGCGCGGGCAGGCAGTGAGCCTGCCCGCGAATCCGCTTTCCTCCATGGAAGTCAGCGATAGCGCAGGGCATCAACCAGCAGCGCGAAGGCAGGCGATGCCAAGGCGGCTCGTACAGTAGAGATGATATCCAGGAAACGAGGGACACCAGTTCGCTAGCACCTGGATCAACGTCCTTTCTTCACGAGCGGACTCAGGTGGTCGCACGGCAGGCAGGTAGGACGTGCCCGTCGAGGGCGGCGTCGAAACGACTTGGTTTTGCGGAAACTGATTTTCAAGAGCCCGATTGTCTCTGTGATAGGCCAGCCGACCATGAGTGACGAGATCCACGCCCCGCACCCTCTGTCCGCACGGTGGCCCAGGGGCCGTAAAGGCGAACGCGGGCCTGACACGATCAACCGAAACGCCCGGACGGCGAATTGTTCCGGTGCGCCGCAGCGAATGCTCGAAAGCTGGGGCACTAAGAAGTGCCCCAGCCCAGCCATTCTAGGCAAGCGAGCGTTGGCCGCCGGTACCTGTCTTCGCTCCGGGCGGTCCATCCGCGCCTATCGACATGCCCGCGTCTCGGCAGGCGTCCATAAAAGCTTCGCGCGCGATGGCGACTGGCGTCATTCGGTTTAGAGCACGGCGGCACGTTTGAACCGCCCGATTGTATTTTCTGCCGCGATAGATGGCCCAATCCCCTTCGAGGAAGTCGAGCACGTCGTTGACAGAAGCGAAGACCTGGGACGCCCCGTCCTTCCTGTGAACGGTAACGGGAGTCATCCAAACCAATTCCGGGTTGAGCATGATGTCCTCCTTTCGCATTCAAGCCGGATGAAAAAGAAGTGAAGAAAATATCGGCGCGGACAGAGCGGATTTCAAGACTTCCAAACACGATCGACGTCGACTGACCATCCGAAAGCAGATCGAGGCCTGCCTCAACACTCTGGGTTCACGGCGTAGGCGCGGGGTATCCTTTCCACCGCCTTGACAGTCGACATCTTCGCACAGAAGAACCGGTCGGGAGGAACCCTGACGAAGGAAGCCCACCATGACCACCACGGACGATCAGCGCCGTGCTGGTCGTCGAGGACGAAGGGATAGGCTGGAATGGCGAAGGAGATGCGAAGGGGACCGGCTGGCCAGCAAGATCGTTCGCGCGATGGCGGCGAATCTTGGAAGCATCGTGCGCTACGAGCCCTATCCGCTGGCACGCGCGCAGGCCTTGAATTTTCCCCGTGATTGATCTCGTTCCGGGGTGGACTCGGCCCCGGCACTCGTCTCGCTCACACGTCTTCACACGGCATGACGGCCATATTTGTTGGAGGCTGGCATCACGACAGGGAACCGGTCTTCAAGTGGACCGTCTGCTTTTCCAAGCCCTCGTGGCTCCTGTGACTTTCGATGCCGTCATGGATGCGCTTCGCCGGCTCGATGAATTCTGGGCCCCGAGGCCTCGACCGACCTCTTTTCAAACGAGAAGCGTCGATGACGAAGCTTCTGACTCGAAACGAGGAGACGAACCTTAGCCAGTTGAACTGTTGGCTGGCGGCGAAGGCCGACCTTCCAATGAGGTTTCCCGCCAATCGGGCATCGCTGAGGGGGTGAATTTCGGCACGAATTTTCCGGCATGGCGCTCCGTCATGACTTCGGCTCGCGTCGGTAACCGAGGCGGCTGTTGTTTGAACGCGCCCTTCTTTAACCCTTGGTCGGCTATGCAGGAGGGGATCGTACGCTGGTCCAGGTCGAGCTTAAATTCCCCTGACGGGCGGCGGCCTTCACCGAGAGGCAAGAGCCCGAACGGCGCATCCACCAGAACGGCCTCGCCCGAGCGCTCGATCACGTCCCCGCGAGCCACGGAGAGGCTGATCGAGGTACTGCCCAGTAAGCGATCAAAGTGCAGAAGCCAGGCCGCTCGTTTCGGTGAGATCAGAGGCCGCCCGAGCAAAGAATGATCTATTCTCAAGCAACGTCGGCCCTTGAAACGCGCGTTTTGCTCACCTACCTCATTTTTGCCGGATGCCCCACTCGGGTCCTGGCACGGGAACGATGGTCCACTCATGCGTTGGACCGGGTTCGGTTCATATCGCGCAAGGAGGATATGGTCCGGCGTCTGCCCGACCCCCGCCTTTTTGCGTTAGCGCGCTGTGCGATCGACCGTCTCGGTCTTCTCATCGTCTCGTCCCGACCGCCTCCGATCCATTCGGTCTCCGGAATGCACGTGCTTGGCACGTCGCAAACAACATGGCTGATTAGGAAACGAAGGAGGATGCACATGCTGGTATCGGATTTTGGCCGCATCGGGTTCGACCCGTTTCTGGAAATGCGGTGCATGCAGCAGGAATTGAATCAGCGCTTGTCCGGCATGACAACCAAAGCCGCCCAGGAGTTTCCGCCCATCAACCTCTGGATGGGTGAGGACAGCGTGGCAGTGACTGCTGAGTTGCCTGGGATCGCGCCTGACGATGTCGATCTCACAGTTCGCGAGAACACGCTGACATTGACGGGCGAACGCGGATCCCCGGCGGAGGGCGAGAAATGCGTCTGGCACCGGCGCGAGCGAGTGTACGGAAACTTCTCTCGAACGGTGCAATTGCCCTTCCGCGTCGATCCGGAACAGGTCGAGGCGCGTTTCGCCAATGGGCTACTCGAAGTCGAACTGCACCGGCCGGAGACGGATCGGCCGAAGAAGATCCAGATCAAAGGATAAGGAGGGCAAACATGGCTCAGGAACTGAAAACGACCGAACGCCGGGCCCCAAGCAAGCTTGACGGTGGCGAACGGACCCAGTCGCGCCCGGTGTTAGTCCCGCGCACCGATATCTATGAGACAGAGGACAATGTCGTTCTTCTGGTCGATATGCCCGGCGTCGCCTCGGAGGGTGTCGACATCACGCTCGAGAAGCGGACGCTGGCGATTTGCGGGTATGCGACGGCCCAGCATCATGAGAACTATCGCCAAATCTACGCCGAGTATGGCGCGGGCAATTATGAGCGCGTCTTCACTTTGTCCGACGATATCGATCGGGACAGTATCGAGGCATCGCAGAAGAACGGCGTCCTGCGTCTGGTCTTGCCGAAAGCCGCGCCGGCCAAGGCGAGAAAGATCCAGCTGAAGATGGCGTAATTCGTCCGGAGAAAGGAGGTTGACCATGCAGATCAGAGACCTGATTCCCTGGGGCAACAACAAGGCAAGCGAAATCGCGAAGCGAGACGAAGAAAATCCCGTGTTTTCTCTGCAGCGCGATGTGAACCGCATCTTCGATGATTTCTGGAAGCGGTTCGATCAACCGTTCGGCGCTTTTGGGCGCTGGGATGCCAACGGACCACCAACGGATATCGCCGAAACCGAGAGTGCGCTCGAGGTTTCGGTGGAACTTCCTGGAATCGATCAGAAGGACGTCGATGTCTCCCTAATGGACAGCGCGCTCACGATCAAGGGAGAAAAGAAGAGTGAGCAGGAAGAGAGCAAGAAGGGCTATCACTTGTCGGAACGCTCATACGGGTCGTTCTACCGCTCGATCCCGCTTCCGTCGGGCGTCGACACGGACAAGGCCAACGCCCAATTCAAGAACGGCGTCCTGACCGTGACGGTTCCAAAAACGAAGGAAGCGCTGTCGCGTGTGAGGAAGATCGAGGTGAAGGCGACCTGACATCGTCTTCGCAATCGTGAGATGCGGCGGAGGAAATCCGTCGCATCTCTTACTATTACTGCCTGAGTCTCGTCTGTGAATAAGCCATGAGCGAAGCTCGGGCGCGGGCGAGATCTTCGCGGGCGACGGTCAGCATCTCGTCTGCTGTATCCAGAGCCGCGAAAGCACCCGCAGTCGGATTGGTCCGTTCCGCAGTGATGCGAACCCAGGCCCGATCGATTTCAGCAGGAGCCGCGCGACATTCGCGATCGCTCGTTCAATGGCATCGTAAAGAGCAATCTCTTCTTCGGAGACTATTCGCGAATTGTCACCGGTCATCGAACTTTTTCCGGCCACACCGGTCCATTGTGGATGCTCGAATGGCAAAACTACCACCAAGACCGCTCGTTTTAAACAGTCAGCGTGGCCACGATGGGATCGAAAATGGGTGGGAAACGCCGAACCAGTGGACGCCGATGGACGTGTGCTCGAGGCATCAAGGATGATAGTCGCGTCCATGGAAACTGCTCATGAACGTGTGTTCACTGCCAATTCTCCCCTCTGCGTTCAACATCAGTGCGGCGCTTACCGTCGTCATAGCGCTGGTGCGGATTCCGACCTGAAGCCGGCCGCCATTCCGATCAAGGACCGGCAACCATTCCGATTTGAAGCCGGCCACCGTTCCAATCAAAGACCGGCCAGTTTCCGGCACTGAACATTACCCCCTGGGTCAGCAACTTTGGCATCAAATGGACCACGACAAACGTGGAGATTTTGATGCCGGCAAAGAGAAGGCTGACCATGAGACAGTTACGACAGATGCTGCGGCTTGCCGGAAGCGGGACCAGCTCCCGCGAGATTGCGGTCGTATTGGGAATAGCGCGCAGTACGGTGCAGGATAATCTGCAGCGCGCAGCTGCGGTTGGATTGAGCTGGCCGTTGCCGGGCGAGCTGACTGACGATGCGCTTGCGAACAAGCTCTTCAGTCGCAACGGCGTCAAACGGGGCACGAGAAGACGCATCGAGCCGAACTGGGCCGATCTTGCCGTCGAGCTCAAAAAGCCAGGCGTCACCCTGCTCATCTTGTGGGAGGAGTATCGTGGGTCGCATCCCGAAGGTTACGGCTATTCCCGCTTTTGTGAGCTCTTTAGAGGCTTCGAGCAGCGGCTTTCGCCGACGATGCGCCAGGAGCATGCGGCCGGCGACAAGGTCTTCGTGGACTATTCCGGCAAGAAGATCCCGATCGTTGATCGCAAGACCGGCGAGATCCGCGAGGCGGAGATCTTCGTGGCGGTGCTCGGAGCCTCCAGCTTCACCTATGCTGAAGCGACCTGGACGCAAACACTCCCCGACTGGATTGGCTCGCATGTGCGGATGTTTCGTTTCTTCGGCGGCGTTCCCCGGCTGATCGTTCCCGACAATCTGAAGTCAGGCGTCAGTCGCGCCAGCTTCTACGATCCTGAGATCAACCGCAGTTACGGCATGATGGCCTCCCACTATGGCGTCGGCGTTCTTCCGGCACGGCCGAGACGCCCGAAGGACAAATCGAAGTCGAGAACGGTGTCCGTTTCGCCCAGTCCTGCGTTTTGGGACGTCTGCGCAATCACACTTTCTTCTCGCTTGCTGAAGCCAATGCCGCCATTGGCCAGGCACTTGACCGCATCAATGATCACGTCATGCGCCGGTTGGGCGTCAGCCGCCGCCAATTGTTTGAGAGTGTCGAGCGCGCCGCGCTCGCCAGCCTTCCGGGCGAAGACTACGAATTCGCCGAATGGCGTTTGGTCCGCGTGTCGACCGACTACCACGTCGAGTTCAAAACCTTCCTCTATTCCGTGCCGCATAATCTTATTCGCCAGCAGGTCGATCTGAGGGCGACAGCACGCACCATCGAGATCTTTCATCGCGGCAAGCGCGTCGCCGTACATCAGCGCCGCTATGGCGGTGCTCGCCATGGAACTGATCCGGATCACATGCCCAGTTCCCATCGGCGATATGCCGAATGGACACCGGATCGCTTTCGGCGCTGGGCCGCATCCATTGGGCCGCAGACCGAAGGGTTGGTCATCGCAATCCTTTCCAGCCGTCCGCATCCCGAACAGGGCTTTCGAACATGTCTGGGTGTCCTGCGCCTGTTTCGCGACATCGAACCCAATCGTGCCGAAGCCGTATCAGCGCGCGCCGACGAGATCGGAGGGCTGAACTGCAAGAGCATTGCCTCGCTCCTGGCCAACCACAAAGCCGCACGCCATTCCACCGAACCGACCGCCATTGTCGATCACGCCAATCTGCGTGGCCCTGACTACTTTCATTGAGGAGACAAACCTATGCTGATCAATCCCACCATCGACAGGCTGCGCGAACTCGGCCTTCACGGCATGGCCACGGCCTTCCAGGAGCTCGACGCACAATCCGAGGCGCGCGGCCTCGAGCATGGAGAATGGCTTGCCATACTGCTCGAACAAGAGACTACCATGCGCCGACAGAAGCGCTTCGAAGCCCGCGCCAGAGCTGCCAAGCTGCGTCATGATGCGCAGATCGAGAATGCCGACTTTCGTGCCGCACGTGGGCTCGACCGCAACCTGTTCATGACGCTTGCCGGCTGCGACTGGATCCGCAAGCATCACAGTCTCCTCATCACCGGGCCGGCCGGTGTCGGCAAGAGTTGGCTTGCCTGCGCCTTGGGCCACAAGGCGTGCCGCGAGGATTTCTCCGTCGCCTATCATCGCGTTCCCAGGCTGTTTGCCACGCTCGCCCTCGCAAGGGGCGACGGCAGATATGGCCGTATCCTCAAATCGCTAGCCAAGACCGACCTGCTTATCCTTGATGACTGGGGACCGGAAAAGCTCAACGACGATCAGCGGCGCGATCTCCTCGAGATCATCGAAGACCGTTATGAGCGTCGCTCGACGATCGTCACCAGTCAGGTGCCGCTGGATCGCTGGTGGGAGATCATCGCAAACCCCACGCTCGCCGACGCCATACTGGATCGCCTCGTTCACAGCGCCTATCGCATCGTTCTCACAGGCGAAAGCATGAGAAAACAGCGCGCCCCGGCGCTGCCTGAAACACCGCAAGCTTGACGTCAAACAAAACCAGATCCAAACATCAAAAAGACCCAGGATCAGTCCGAGAAATGGCCGCCTTCAAATCGGAACGCCGGCCGGAATGAAATCGGAATGACTGGCCGGCTTCAAATCGGAATCGATGGCCGGCTTCATCGGAATACGCAGCGCTGGCCACGATCGCGTTTCAGCTCACCGATCCACTCTATCAAGAGGGCATCATCGGCGTGGCGATCTGGTATGCACTGGCCATCGTCTACTTCGCCGCCCATGGACGGAAGACACTCGTTTTTTCTCCGGAGGAAGAATACATCACACCCGGCAATCCGGCCGGTGCGCGTGCTACGGTGGTGACTGGTCTTTCGCTCCCTGCAGCGGCGCGCACCGCTGAAGTGCAGATCGACCCCGACGCATATTTGATGAGCGATGAGGCGACAGCGTTCATGGCCCTTGGCGAGAACTATGCCAGGCATGACACCGTGAAGCATTCCAGCCGCGAACACGTTCGCGACGCCGTTCATGTCAATTCGGTCGAAGGTTTCAATGCCCGCGTCCGCCGCACAATTGCCGGCGTCTTTCATCACATCAGCCCGCAGCATGTATTCCACGAGATCGGTTTCCGCTGGTCGCAGCGCATTGTGACGGGCCAGGCTGTGCGAAAAAGCCGAAATGGCAAGGAGCCCAAGAAAACCATGTGGTCACGCGCGCCACCGGCGCTGCAATTGCTGCAGTCTTTCGCGCCGCGACCGGCCGTCAGCTGCGCAGAAGTCAGGATGCTGGCATCATCGTCAAATCAGCAGTCGCTGCCTTTGGTTGATATGGCCCCGATTATGCAACTATTTTGGCCCATAAAGAGAACAACCTAGGAACACGATTGGCACGAGAGCTACATGGGATCAAGACCTTCGACCATTATAGCGATCTCAGATAATGTCGACGAGGCTCACGCGAAGGTCGTCAATGACGGTGGCAAGGCCTGGCGCTCCAATCAATGGCACGACGCGTACCGCGGACAATTTTGGGATGGCGCGGTCAAAGATCGCGAGATTGGTATGTCCATTCAGGCGGGAAGGATAAATTATGCCGTCCGGCACGGATTGGTGCTCATGGAAGGCAAGCGACCACGCCCGCGCAAGGCTTTGGCGGGAAGATTTCGCGACATCCGTCGGCACTCCCATTCTGATCGCGTGGTCGTCGCGGAGATCAACAACGCTGAGATCCGCGATTGTCTCGATCTCTGCATAGCGCCGCGCGTGGATCTCCTTCTCCTCAATCGGGAGATCGCCCACCAGACCATCGCGCCTGTCACGCAGGACCGCTTCCAGGAAGCAGACCTTGAGTGTATCGCCCAGATAGATGACGCCAAACCGCCTTGCCGCGTCACGCCGGCGGGGATCACTGAACCGGCTCGGCGTCTTTCCATATCCTAACGGGTCGGGAAAGGCACTCGCATAGATCCGTCCAAATCGACGACCGGCAGGAATGGTCTCGATGTCGAGCACGGAATTTTCGAACCCCGCGGGCGGCTTGATTCCGGTCATTCAGCGAAAATCACCGCGGGCGACACTCTCGGCCGCCGCAACCACTTCACCGTCCTGACCACGTTTCAGCGCGTCCAGGGCCTTCCGGCCGCCCAGAGCACCATGCGGCGTGACAAGGAAGCGGTAAACCGCCCATGCACCACCGAGGAGCTCGTGCAGTTTCGGAAGGACGGCATAGGGCCGACCGTCCCGATCGAGCTGCCATGACGGAAAACGGAAACCCCGCTTGGCTCCGTCGAGACCAAGAACCTGCCCGTTCTGCCGTTTTGTGTTGACCGTGACACGCGAAACGCCGAGCAGTTCCGCGAACGTTTCCGCGCTCACCATAACATCCTCGGCGAGAATCTCCGCCACCCGACGCCGGCCGCGCTCCCTTGCTGCAGTCAACGCAGCCTGGAGCTCGGCATCCGGTTCTGGCGCCTCTTCAACCGGAAACGGATGAGACTGCGGTTCTTCTTCAACGACTGAAATCGTCTGCGCTCCGGCCAGCGGATCCACGACAACGCGGAAACTGACCTGATGGCCGGCCTTTCGGCTCAGCTTAATCGCCTTAGCGTATTGCCTGATCAACGCCTTCTCAAAATCTGCCTTCCGAGGAAGCTTCATCGAGAGCGCAATCTCGGAAGAAGCGTTTAGGGGCTGGTTAGCAACAGTTTTCGTAGTGGGCATGGTCTTCAGTCTCCTGCGCTACAATTTAGGCAAGATGTAGAAGCTCGTCAAGTTTGTTAAGTTCGTAAACATACGGCGGCTTTCGGGCAACGCAGGTTCGAGTCCTGCCGGGCCCACCATACTGTTCAACAACCCATCGATCACTCTAGGCACGCGATCGCCGGCGTTCGTGGGCTACCGAAAGAAAAGATCCCAGGTCCGAAACGGCGAAGGACCAAGGGCCTTTTTCTGAGCGTTCGACTTCACAGGCAGGATTATCTACGGCCGGGACGAGCCGGTCTCATTCCCTCGCGGGCGAGAGGTGCGTATTTTCGAGCCGCAACGTTAGTGTAGTCCAGACCCTACTCCGCCGGGACATCGAGGCGGCCGAGCTGGCTCTTTTGCAGCCTTATCCGCGCCGTTAAACCGGAAGGCTTGAAGTCAAATTCCACAGAGCCCGTTTCCCGGGACCGAGAACTCTTGAGGAGACTGCGGCTGCGGGTCGACCGGAGGTCCCCTCTCGCTCCAATCGATCACCAACTACTCTCCCCTTCCATTGCACCCACCAGCTTGACACTGCCGGCCACTGCGCCGAGCGCACAATATTGCCACAGCATCCGCGGTGACCCCAACGGGGGGTCCAGTTATGTCATTGCGATCTCCGAACGGAAGCAGAACCGTATGAACCATCGCCAATACGTTGGTAGCGACGCGATACTAGGCGCTCCACCGAGAATTAGCTATGATTAATATATTCGTTCCTGCGCCCGCTCTGCGCATGGAAAGCAAACACGCTACGTTGGGCCGGGAGGGACACATGAGCGTGAACTGGATGCACCGTATTGTTTGCTTTGCACTTCTTTTGCTGCCCTTGGAAGCTTCAGCATCCGTCCGTCATGCACTCTTGATCGGCAACAGCCGCTACGAGGTAGCCACGCCGCTACGCAATCCCGAAAACGATATCGAGATCGTCGGCACAGCGCTCGAGAAAAGCGGTTTTGCCGTCACCAAGGTCGCCAACGCCAGGGCTTCCGATACGCTCTCTGCAATCGAGGCGTTCGTTAAGCGGCTTGCAGTTGCGGAGAACCCGGTAGTCATGGTCTATTTCGCCGGCCACGGTGTCCAGCTTGCCGGTGAGAACTACCTGCTTCCCGTCGACGCCAAGCTCGGATCGGAAGAGGAGTTGCGCTCCGTCGCGCTCTCGCTCGGGGAGCTCACCCGCCGTCTTGATGCGGTCAAGAGCAGCCTGCAGATCGTCGTGCTCGATTCTTGCCGCAACAACCCGTTTGAGCAGACACGAGGTCTGCGGCGCGGCCTGGCAACGGCGCCGGAACGCCTCGGTCGGATCGTTGCCTATTCGACGTCGCCGGGCAATGTCGCAACGGACGGCGACACCGGCGCCAGCCCCTATGCGACGGCGCTCGCCGAATCGGTGAGGATCCCGGGCCTTTCGATAGAAGGGGTGTTCAAGCGTGTGCGCGCAACGGTGCAGGAGCGCACCGGTGGCAAGCAGGAGCCTTGGGAAAACAGCGCGGTCTATGGCGACTTCCAGTTCGTCGAGGGAAAATCAGCTGAGGCCGGCGGCGACGAAGTCGCCTTCTTCGAGTTCGCAGCCCTTGCCGACAGCCAGGAGGCCTACCAGAAATATCTGTCCCGGTATCCCGACGGCATGTTCGCCAGCCTCGCGCGGCAGAAGATCACTTTCATGGACAAGGACTTCAGCTTCCGTCGCCAGAACGAGACATTTCGCCATTTCACGTTCACAACCGCAGGGGACGATCCCTGCGGCAGGGGAAGCTTCAACGCCGGGCAAAAGACAGGAGACGACATCGCAGATGGAGAGATCATCCTGCTCGACCTATTCTTTCTCTATCCCGATGCGCCGTGCAAGAACACGGTATTCTTTGATTCGTTGGTCAATGTAGACGGAGGCGGGTTTAGCAAAAACAGGATCCATTTCGACTATTTTGACAGCAAGTTCTACCGAACCGCTGCAAACATACCTTTCGATCCTGCGCCGTACGCCCATTTCATGGAACGCTTTGACGAACTCATATTCGCTTATCGCCACATGGACAAGGATGGCGAGATTTTACTCGAGCTTGTTGAGCCACAAAAGCCGGCGGCGGAGTACATCTCAATCGATTCCTGCGAAGGAACGTGCTTTGGCCTCCAGGCCCTCGCAAAGGCGCGCGTCACCATTGCAGAAGAGACCCGCACCTATGCATTCGAGGTGGTAAGTGCAGCGGAGCTCGGCTTGACCTGGAAGTACCAAAACACCGTTAGTAAACTTCTCGAAGCCACGGCCACCCTCCCTGATGGGGCTTCTGCGCATCCCGCGTCCCTCGCCTTTCTCGAAACAAGAACAATCGCCGGCTGGCAAGTCGTGGCAGTCGTTGGTCCCAATCGCAACCTGGAAAACTGCGAGGCGAGCCGCATCCAAGAAGGAGGGAGGCGCAGTGTGTTCCGTCTCTATCCCTACGATCTGCTCACAATTGGCTTTACGGACCCGAAACGGAACTTCGAGGAAATAAGCGCGCGGCCATTCACATACCGCGTTGATCAAAGCGAAATGCCCTTTATTACCCGTACCCAGTCTGGTGACGAAATTGCTTACCAGATCGAACCAACGACGAAGGTCATTGAAGCTCTGAAGGCCGGCGCCGAAATAAATCTGCACGACGGCATGCTCAGCCTGACCGGATCAAGGGCAATGCTATCAGAGCTGCAAAGGTGCATTACGGCTTTCGGCGGTTAAGTAGAATCGGCCGGGCTGCGACGCGTTTCGCTTTGACCAGCCTTCTCGGCGAACGACCAACTGACGACGCTCGGCGTATGGTGGGTTTCAAGCCCCACGCTATGCCGGGCGACCCTTCCTGTCGATACATTATGCGATTCTAAGCGCACAGATCATGAACGAACAGGCATTTGCGGCGAAGTCTCTTAAAGGACTCGCTGACAGTTCAGGCCGCTGGATGCTCTGATACGTTTGATGCAGCGTACTACGAAGTACCAGCTGGAAGTTCGATCGCTTCATTTCTTCTGTTTGTGTCAGGGATAGGCATCATGGACTTTCTCCTCAGGAAGAGAGGGTATGCAGAAGACCCAGTGTCACCATTCGGTCGATTTGGCGGCCATTCGAGACCGACGGTCGGAATGGTCGTTTTCCTCAGTTACCTGTTCGGACATCCGGTAATCCCCGTTTTCGTTGAACTGGTATGAGACCGAGATCTGGGTGAGATCCTTTCCATTGCAGTGGTAATTTGCCTGTATGCGGAAGGCGTTGCCGCTTTCCCCTCTCAATCGGCGGTATGTCTCAACACATCCCAGCGGGTGGATTACGTCTGTGACATTGCCGGTGGTCTGATCGTAGAAGATCGCGCTGCGAATGCCGTCCCGGCGGACAAGTTCCTCCAGGAGAAGTGTTTCGCCGAAGATGAACCCCTCCACCTGTCCTGTTGCTGAAACGATCGAGGTCAGAGCTTGCCGCCCGTCGTACTTGAATTCCACCCTCCCCTCTGGCGAGGCGATGGAGTGTTGGTTTCCACGCAGAACTGAGCCGGTTAGGCGCATAATTTCCATTGAGAATTGAGCCATGTGAACCTTCCCCCAACGCGGAGAGCGACGGGGGCAACGGAGTGATCCACATGGGACTTTTAAACATCATCCGTCGGATGGCGCTGCGTGAGAAGCTGTCGGTGCGCGAGATCGCCCGCGACTCTGCTGATGCCATGTGCCCCCATCCTCGCCGTCGAGTCGGGCGAAATTTCCATCTTAGGCAATCATTAACCATCTGTATTAACGCCGTAAACTTCCGTAACGGAAGTGATTAAGGATATCATTTCCGTCATTCGGACGACGATCTCCGTGTCTGCTCACTATCGATAAGTATCAATTATCGATAGTGATGTGGTCCACTAGTTGACCAACTCATAAACGCGTCCTATTTTGGCGCTGAACGTCAAATTCGCGATCGCCCGCAATCTGCGCGACGAGAGACATTGTTCAACGGAGTTTCCCATGAGCGTCACTGTCAAAGTCGCCGAGGCCAAAGCCCATCTTTCAGAACTGCTGGCCCGCGTCGAAGCCGGCGAGGAGGTTATCATTTCCCGCGGCAACGATCCGGTCGCCCGGCTCTCGCGCGTGAAGAAGGACAACGAGCTCTCGGCGCTGATCGCCGAGGTGCGGGCGGCGAGAATGCGGGCAAAACCGGTGTCCAACGACGAGATCCTCGACTGGAAACGTGAGGGTCAGCGGTTTTGAGCAAATTTATCCTTGATGCGTCGATCGCCGCTGCCTGGCTATTGCCAGAAGAATACAGTGAAGCAGCCGAGCAGCTTATCGCCAGGATCTCAGGCCCCTGCCCGGTGCCCGACCTGTTCTGGCACGAGACGCGCAGCATTTTGATCAGCGCCGAGCGGCGGCAACGGATTGCCGCCGGCCAGGCCCATAACGCGATGGCCCGGCTGCGCCGATTGCCCCTTGAGGACATGGGTGCCGGTCAGGACGGCTCGGTGCTCGAGCTCGCGAGTGCGCACGGGCTAAGCGCCTACGATGCCGCCTACCTCGACCTTGCGGTCCGCCAATCCCTGCCGCTCGCCACCCTCGACCGCAAACTCGCCGGGGCGGCACGCACTGAGAGGATTCAGGTGCTGGGACCATTCGAGAATGAGCATTGATCATGATATAGAGCGGCGCGCGGTGGCACTCGACGCGCTCGATTCCATCCTGCCCTTCGACCGGCGTGACCAACTCGCTGCGCTCCTCACCGACGACGACGTCGCGACGCTCAAGCATCTGGCCAGCGAAGGCATGGGCGACAACACGCTTCGGGCGCTTGCCTCCGATCTCGGCTACCTCGAGGCCTGGTGCCAGCTTGCAACTGAAGATCCCCTCCCCTGGCCGGCGCCCGAAAGCCTGCTGCTAAAGTTCCTTGCGCACCACCTGTGGGACCCCGTCAAGCGCTCCGAGGATCCGAGCCATGGCATGCCGGCAGAGGTGGAAATCGGCCTTCGTTCCCTTCGCGTCCTGCGCGTCGACGGGCCCCACGCCCCAGGGACGGTTCGGCGCCGGCTGACGAGCTGGTCGATCCTCACTCGCTGGCGCGGCCTCACCGGCTCGTTCAACGGCCCTTCCCACAAATCGGCACTGCGACTTGCTGTCCGCGCCAGTGCCCGCCCACGCCAACGCAAGAGCAGGCAAGCGGTGACCGGCGATGTCCTGGCGAAGCTATTGCACGCCTGTGCCGGCGAACGGCCGGTCGATCTGCGCGACCGGGCGCTGCTTCTCGTGGCGTTCGCCTCCGGCGGGCGACGCCGATCGGAGATAGCAGGGTTACGAGTCGAAGATCTCCTCGAGGAAGACCCGGTCCGGACGGACCCGGCGAACCCGGACTCCCCTCCCCTCCCCTGCCTCTCGATCCGCCTTGGCCGCACGAAGACGACGGCGAGTGACGACGACGAACATGTGCTGCTGGTCGGCCGGCCGGTTATGGCGTTGAAGGGCTGGCTTGATGAGGCAGGTATCGGCGAAGGACCAATATTCCGGCGCATTGACCAGTGGGGGAATGTCGATCGGCGCGCGATGACACCGCAGTCCGTCAATCTAATCCTAAAAACCCGCTGCAAACAGGCTGGGCTGGATCCGACATTGTTCTCGGCGCATGGATTGCGGTCCGGCTACCTGACCGAGGCAGCCAATCGCGGCATCCCCTTACCCGAGGCGATGCAGCAGTCGCTGCACAAATCGGTGACCCAGGCGGCGAGCTATTACAACAACGCGGAACGCAAGAATGGACGAGCGGCGCGACTGATCGTCTAGGAGGAACTCGGGGTGAGCGCTGCAACATTGCTAGCGATCGCGCCCGATAAAATCCACGGCAGGGCTCTGCGACACTAAGCTCCTTGTGGATCGAAGGCAGCAGACTGTGCCGATGAAATCGCAATTCATCGACAGGTTTCGGCAACATCTCGTCGGCAGCGACATAACGGCAAATAAGTTGAACCGGAGTTGCAGCACACCGCTGTGGCGCATCCGGGAGCGTCGATCCTTGTTTCGCCGACGTCATCGGGATACATAAAGACTTTGAGAGTTCTGCGGTCTGGGAAGATGACGATCGTTGAAGGTTTTGTCGACTGTCAACGCCCCTTATGGGACGGCCCTGTCGGCTGAGCAACTGGCGTCCAAGATATCGGACCCTGCCAGCGCTCTTTCTTTCGATGCCTCTGCATTTTCCTTCTTTTCCGAGGTAGACGAGAAGCTTCAGGTGTCTTTCCTGGATGAGATGCACGTTGATCCGGCGATCGCCATGGATTTACCACGGAAGTTCTCGGCCCTTGCGGGCTATCCCCTTCCCTTGGCGCGGGCGGATTGATGTGCGCTGCCTTTTCGAGAAGGCATGCCATCACGGCGGCCGACAAATGTAGCGCCAGCTCTCGACCGCACCTTTCGGGCCGTAATCGCGGATCTCCGGGCAGGCCTGCAGCACCATACCCAAAGGAAGTGTCTCTATCGGCTCCCGCATCGGCCTGATTCAAGGCTCGGCTTCGCCCCCTGCTCTATTCGAGAGCTAGGTTCTCAGTAGACTAATCGCGTTCGTATCGTTCCAGGAATTTCGCGTAGGGCCTGAAGAATCTCGTCGGCATCTGCGGAAATTCCTTCGGCCTCGACCACCACATAGCCCGTGTCGCCATGCGTCTGAAGGAACTCAGCGACGATGTTCAGCCCGCGCGACGAGAAGATCTCGTTGAGCTGGATGAGCATTCCGGGGCGGTTTTCATGCACGTGAATGAAACGCGTGCCGTTCGGGCGCTCGGGCAGTTGTACTTGCGGAAAGTTGACGGCGCCCATCGTTGAGCCGATGTCGGAATACTCGACCAGCTTCCTTGAAACCTCCCCGCCGATGCGCTCTTGGGCTTCCTCAGTGGAGCCGCCGATATGCGGCGTCAGAATGACATTGCTCAAGCCTTGCAACGGTGTCTCAAAACGCTCGTTGTTCGATGCCGGCTCCTTGGGGAACACGTCTACGGCGGCACCCGCCAGATGCCCGTCTTTCAGGACTTTCGCAAGCGCATCGAGATCGACCACCGTGCCGCGAGAATTGTTGATGAAGATGGCGCCCTTCTTCATGCGGCGCAGTTCGGTTTCGGTGATCATGTTATGCGTCGAGGGTGTTTCGGGAACGTGCATCGTCACATAGTCAGAGATTTCGAGAAGGTCACCGAGCGAAGCCATCGACTCCGAATTGCCCCGGCGCAGCCGATCGGAAAGATCGAAGTAGCGCACGACCATGCCCATGCTTTCGGCAAGCGCGCTGAGCTGCGATCCGATATTTCCGTAACCGACAATGCCGAGCGTTTTGCCGCGGACCTCCCTGCTGCCGACAGCGGACTTCTCCCACCCACCTCGATGCGCGGAAGCCGAGCGCGGAAAGATCTGCCGTGTCAGCATGATAATCTCGCCGATCACAAGCTCGGCCACCGATCGCGTGTTTGAATAAGGTGCATTGAACACCGGAATGCCGCGCCGCCGCGCTGCCTCCAGATCGACTTGGTTCGTACCGACGGAGAAACAGCCAACGGCGATCAATTTCTTTGCGGATTCGAGAATCTCGTCCGTCAGCTGCGTGCGGGAACGAATGCCGATGATATGAGCGTCGGCGATGTGGCTCCTAAGATACCTGTCGTCGAGCGCCTTCGGTAAATGAATGAGGTTGGTGTAGCCGGACGAAGAAAAGTAGTCCACGGCGGTCTGGCTAATGCCTTCCAGCAGAAGCACGGAAATTCGGTCGCGTGGGAGAGAAAGTTGGCGGGTCATAAATATCGCTCCGATTTCCGGAAGGCCGATGTGGCTTCGGCGCCTATGAAGATTTAAGCGGCTGGTCAGGCTAATATCAACACACTGATACCGCGAACAAATCTCGAGGTACCGCGGTTTTCAATGCTTCGTACCCAAAGGTTGGCAAGAGCCCGCGCTCGGCCTTTCGCGTAAAATCGCTCAGATAGCCTCCGGCAGAATTGATGTGCCCTGCCCTTTCGAGGATACACGCCATGACGGCGGCCGCATTCTCGGCCCCAAGGATTCCGCAGGCCTCCTCATAGGCGCTCGGACTGACCCCGAGCATCGATCGAACCACGACGGCGGCAGACAAAAGATCGTGCCAGCGCACCGTTCGGGCCGTAATCGCGGAACTCCGGGCAGGCCTGCAGCACATACCCAAAGGAAACGTCTTTATCGGCTACCGCATCGGCCTGATTTCAGGGCTCGGCTTCGCGCCCTGCGCTCCGGACTACGGAACCGAGGGTCTTTCTGGAAGTGTTGTCGTAATGCGCAGCCACCGAGCAAGCGATTAGACCTCAGATCTGCAACTCCGCTCGCCAGCATCGTGATTGGACAGGGCGCGGGACGAGGAACAGGCTGATTGAGCTGGCATTCGCAGCACCATTTGATTGGAGGCGACAATGAAGCACCATACATTAGAGCAGATGCAGAACATCGCGCAAATAGAGCCCTTCTTCCACCTGCATGGGATGTCGCGCCGTCAGCGACTTGAGCGCTGGGCCGAGCTCCTTGAGGAAATACGGCATAGGCACCTCGACACGCTTCACGAGACAGAGTTCCAATCCAGCGAGGAGCGAAATGCACTGCGCTGCGACTATTCTCCGATAACTGTCGCATTCCGCGATCCCGTTCTCCATTCGGCCGGTATGAAGAACGATACCTATGGCGAAGCGATACGGTTTTTCGAGATCTCTGACGAAGAGTTACATGACGTTGTCTGCTATTGTCGCTTCGGAACCACCGTGAGTGCGGCGGCAGCGGCTCGCCAAGTCCGCGTCCTGCTGTCCGATAAGCCCATGGGCTTTTGGTCTTCACTGCGGGCATTGTTCATTGGTTAGATCGGCGACGTGCCACCCAACTCGACTGCAATCATGGGGCGCCTAGATAGCGCTCAGCGCGGAAGGGCTATTTGCATCCCTCGCATAAATCGGCGTTCCCAATAAACTATCGTCTAGCAGGCGCCCCATCTGCTTCTGCTGAGGGAAACTATCACGTACGAGCCGTTTTCAACCTCTTGATGGGGTAACGGAACCCTGACAGCTGTCAGGTTTTTCGTGAGGCGAATACGATATAAAGCCGGGCTTGCGGCATACATGACCGATCCGGGCCTTTCACCGCCGCCCGCCGGCCGAGCCGCCGCGATTGAGACGATCTTGCGTGACTGGCTTGTTGCGCATCGGCACATGGCCGACGTCCCGGAGCTCACTCCGGTTCGGTTGGATTCCAAGGGCGTGAATCGAGAAGAGGTGCAGTACCCCGGTTTTATCGGATAGCCAAAGGTCAGGAATCGAGCCGAGTCCCCGGCAAGCCGCTCTGCTCCTTCGAGGGTCCAGGTCGCTATGAAGGGTGGTCTCATCCCCTCACCTTCCCGGCGGTAGCGACCGGGCAATGTCGATGATGTCGTGCCGTGATGCGGTTGGGTCCTCCATATTCCAGGCTACCCCAAGCCCGATCTTCAGATCGACACTGCGCACGGGTCTGAAGGGCCGCAGCCGATCCTACATACGTGGCCTCGCGGTCATGCCGCGGCATGCGCTCACTCGGCTGTCACTGACCTTCGCAACCGGCCGCGAAACTGCGGCTGCACAATACGCGGAGGTCGTTGCCACATACATTGCACCCGCGAGAGAACACCTCGACATGCCGGTACACTTATCTAGCAAGGCATCCGGCGCGCGCCACGATATCTCGTCGAGCACCAATAAAACTATTTCAAGGGCGACAGCCAATAGGGATGGACTGCAGCGTACGCAATGTTACGTTGCGAAAGCAGATCACACAGGATTAGGGCAGCACCATGAAACATGCTCCCATTCTTATTCTGCTCGATGCAACGGTCCTGCCGGGATGCAGTCCCACGGAACGAGGTGCGGTCATCGGAAACGTCGCTGGACAGCGTGGACGGGGCTAAATAGGCACCTGCCTCCGCTGACGACTTGGTGAACACGACCCGTTTGCTGGAACGCGCGATCATTGTCGAGCGCCCCAATTTTTTGTCGTGCATGTTCAGGTTGACGGCCGATCCGCAGAGCGCATTCCTCAGTATTTACTTCGGCAGGCCGGGTCCGGTCAGCCGTGCCGGCGTACCAACTTTTTGCTGGAGTTCCCCATGAACCGTACAGCTTGTATCACCCGCGTCTGCTGCGCAATCCTTCTCGGTGTCTCCAGCCTCGTGCCTGCTGAACTAGCGGCGCAAACGGTGGCCACTGTCGGTGCAGCGAAGGTTCGCGTAGACGACGTCTCTCCGAGGTACGAGTTCGTCGGTCGGGTCGAAGCCATGGAGGCTGTTGATGTTCGCTCCCGCATCGATGGGTTTATCGACAAACGGTTGTTCGACGAAGGTACCGTCGTTGAGGCTGGCCAACCCCTCTTCCTCATCGACCCACGCGATCTGGAAATCGCGTTGACCGTCACGCAGGCCCAACTGGCCAGCGCGAAAGCCACCCAGACAGATGCCGCACGTCGCTTCCAACGCAACCGCGCCTTGAACCAAACGGTGTCACGCGCGACGCTGGAGGAAAGCGAGACGGCCCTCGATACGGCTGACGCGGCCGTTCTGTCCGCCGAGGCCAGGGTGAGCCAGGCGAAACTCAATCTCAGCTACAGCAAGATATCTTCCCCCATGAAGGGCCGCATCAGTGCGGCATCGCTATCCGCAGGCAGCTTCGTAAACGCCAGTTCCCCGGCGCTGGCCAGGATCGTCCAGATGGACCCGGTGCGGGTTGTTTTTTCCGTGAGCGATCGGACGGTGTTGGACTTGCGTGTAGCGGCAGGAAAGATCAGCAAGGAGGAACTTGCCCAACGCTTCCAGCTTTCGCTGCGCCTTTCGAACGGGCAGCAATACAAGCAAGGGGGAAGATTGAGTTCTTCGGCAATGAAGTCGACGAGCGGACTGGTACGCTTGCCGTGCGTGCACAGTTCGCCAACCCCGACCTTCTGCTCGTACCGGGTCAGTTCGTGACGGTGGTGATCGCCGGGGACGAGAGGAAGATGCGCCCGGTCGTTCCCCTCGGCGCGGTGCATCAGGACCGTGAAGGCAAATATGTCCTCCTTGTCGGCGACGACGGGAAGGCTATCCTGCGTCGCATCATGGTCTCCGAACAGGCGGGCGGCAACTGGATCGTCGACAGCGGTCTTGAAGGCGAGGAGATGCTGATCGTTGAAGGGCTGGCAAACATTGCCGACGGATCGGCCATCAAAGTACTTCCCGTGTCTGACGATAGCGCCGATAGGTCCGCTTCCCAATCGGGTGCCTCACAATGAATATTTCCGCCCCGTTTATAGGCCGGCCGCGGCTTGCAATGGTCATTGCGGTGATCATGCTAATCGCCGGTGCTGTCGCCCTCCTGCAGATACCTGTCGCACAGTTTCCGCAGATCACTCCGCCCGAAGTGCAGGTGACGGCGAGCTATCCGGGGGCAAATGCCAGCGTCATGACGGATAGCGTGGGTGCGCCGATCGAGGATCAGGTGAACGGCGTCGAAGATATGCTCTACATGTCTTCCTCCAGCACCAACAATGGTACCTACAGTCTGACGGTGACGTTCGCGCCAGGAACCGACCCGGCGATCGCGCAGGTCAACGTGCAGAACCGGGTCGCGATAGCGACGCCGCGGCTGCCTGCCGCTGTCACCCAGACGGGCGTTTCCGTGAGAAGCCGTTCGTCCAGTATGCTTATGGGGCTAGCGATCTATTCGCCGAAGGGCACGCGTGACAACGTCTTCATCAGCAATTACGCGACAGTCAATATCCGCGATGCCATCGCCCGCGTGCCAGGTGTCGGGGAGGCAGGCGTGTTCGGCCCAACCTACAGCATGCGGGTCTGGATGAACCCTGACCGCATGCAGGCTCTGGGCATCACGGCGTCGGATCTCGCCACTGCGATACGGGCGCAGAATGCACAGGCCTCCGCCGGCCAGATAGGCTCACCTCCCACGGCGTCGGGCCAGCAGCTGGAGCTGACAGTAACGGCGCTGGGGCGTCTTGCCGACGCGAATGCGTTTGGCAACGTGATCGTGCGCACGAACCGCGACGGCGCGATCGTGCGCCTCCGCGATGTCGCGCGCGTCGAACTCGGCGCACAATCCTATGACACCACGTCGACGCTCAACGGCCTTCCCAGCGCCACGCTCGTCGTCTACCAGTCCGCCGACGCCAACGCACTTTCTGTCTCCGAGGCGGTCGTGAGCGAGCTTGAAGCTTTGTCGCGGCAGTTTCCAGACGACATCGCCTATACGGTCGTTTTCGATACGACTGCCTTCGTCAAGGAAACCATCCGCGAGATCTTCATAACGCTCGCGATTACCTTTGCCCTCGTCGTCGCCGTGGTATTTGCCTTCCTCCAGGACTGGCGCGCAACGGTCATCCCGACCCTGACCATACCCGTTTCACTCATTGGGGGCTTCGCCGTCCTCTATGTTCTCGGTTACTCGGCCAACACGATCACCCTTTTCGCGGTCATCCTCGCCATCAGCCTTGTGGTCGATGACGCCATCATCGTCGTCGAAAATGTCCAGCGCATCATGGACCAGACCGGGGCCAACGTACGGGATGCCACCCTACGCACCATGGAGCAGGTAACGGGACCGATCGTCGCGACGACGCTGGTACTTGCCGCACTCTTCGTGCCGGTGGCCTTCCTTGCCGGCATCACCGGCGAGCTTTACCGCCAGTTCGCCGTCACGATCCTGATTACCATCGTCTTCTCGACGGTCAATGCGCTGACCCTCAGCCCGGCCTTGTGTGTGCTCATGCTTCGTCCAACGCCGAGACGGCGACTTGGACTGTTCGAGAAGCTGAACGCAGGCCTCGACGCTTCCCGGCGTTTTTACCTGAACCTGCTGCTCGCTTTCGCCCGACGGCTCGCCCTGGCGACGCTGGTCCTGGTCGCGGTCGCAGGGGGAATCTACGGCCTCTACCGCATCATTCCGACTGGTTTCGTGCCCGCCGAGGACCAAGGCTACCTGTTCATGAACGTGCAGTTACCAAACGCAGCTTCCCTGGAGCGCACGGAACGGACAATGGCCGAGGTCAGCGCGCTCCTGCAGCGCACGCCCGGTATCGCCAATACGATTGGCATCGCGGGTGCGAGCATGATCGGCGGTGGTGGTTCGAACTCTGGCATGATCATCTCGGCGCTAAAGCCGTGGAGCGAGCGGGGGCCGGAGCAAAGCGTCTTCGCACTAATGGGCCGTTTACGGGCCGAACTTGCAACGATCTCGACCGCATCCGTCGTGCCCTTCAATCCACCGGCTATTCCGGGGCTTGGCACAACGGGCGGCTTCGACTTCCGCCTTCAGGCGCGCGGCGGGCAGAGCCAGGAAGAGCTTGCCGAGGTCATGCGCAGTCTGATCATGCGCGCGAACCAGACGCCCGGCCTTGCCTCAGTGTTCAGCACATTCTCAGCCGACGTACCGCAGGTCTACCTCGACATCGACCGGGAGCGGGCGGAGCTATACAGCGTGTCCCCCGCCACGATCTTCAGTACGCTGCAGTCCCATCTCGGGTCGTCGTACGTGGACGATTTCAACATCCTTTCCCGGGTCTTCCAGATCCGCATTCAGAACGAGCCGGCCTTCCGCAGCCGGATAGAGGATATCCAGCGACTGAGGGTGCGCAGCGATACGGGCGACCTCGTTCCGCTGCAGGGCTTGCTTTCGATCTCCACCCACTACGGTCCGAATTCGGTGAACCGCTACAACCTCTTCCCCTCCGCCTCGATCAACGGCCAGGCCGGACCGGGCACCAGCACCGGTGAGGCGCTGAGCACCATGGAGGCGCTTGCGGCAAGCACACTGCCAACCGGCTTTGGATTTGAGTGGACCGGGCTGGCACTGCAGGAAAAACAATCGGGCAACCAGACGGTAATGATCCTTATTATGGGCATCGTCTTCACCTATCTCTTTCTCGTTGGCCAGTATGAGAGCTGGAGCATTCCGATAGCCGTGATGATGTCTGTCACAGTGGCCGTTCTTGGGGCCTTGGGAGCACTCTTGGTAGGCGGTATCGATCTCAACATCTACGCTCAAATCGGCCTTCTCTTGCTCATAGGCCTTGCGGCCAAGAATGCCATCCTGATCGTGGAGTTCGCCAAGGATCGCCGGGAGGAGGGAATGAGCATTATCGATGCGGCTACCGAGGGAACGTCGCAGCGTTTTCGGCCGGTGCTGATGACCGCGATGGCGTCCGTTCTGGGCGTTGTACCGCTCGTCCTCGCCACGGGGGCGGGCGCGGGCAGTCGACAGGCGATCGGCGCAACCGTGCTCGGCGGTCTGCTCGTGGGCACTGTCCTCGGATTGGTGATCATCCCGCTGCTTTATATTCTCGCACAGACGCTGCGCGAGGCAGTCAAACGCCGTCTGTTCGGTCCAGCCGATGCCCAGGACGAGAGTAATGCCTGAAACCTAAACACTCGACCTGACACCGGAGAAACTGGAGGATCGTGGTGTCGTTCTTACGCGCAGTTCGGTTCTGGTCGATGACGCCGGCGCCGGCGCCGGACGCCCTCGCGCCTCTCACCCCGCTGTCAATAGTACGGCGAGATGCATGCTTGTCGGGGGCCGTGATAGGGCTGGAACGTGTTGTCGAAGGCCCTGTAGGAGCGATATCGTGCGTAGCACCAGCGCGTGTGTGTGCCGCCGCCATAATAGACTTGACGGGAATAGCGTGGCGCATAATAGCGCGGCCGATAATAGGTCCGCCCGTAGTAGTCGGGTTCGTAGTAGCTCGGGCCGTAATACCGGGGTTGCGCCAACAGGCCGCCGATAACGGCGCCAGCGGCAAGCCCCCCTAACGCCCAGGCCCAGTCGTCGCCACCGCGATGATGACCATTGTAGTAGCCACCGTGATAACCGCCATATCGGCGGTATTGAACCGGTTGAGCTTGCGGCGCTTCAATCTTCGGCGCAGAAAGAACGGGAAATGCCCTGGCTGGCGCAGCGCATGTCAGCCCAGTGACAAGCGACAGAGCAACGATTGCAAACCTTTGCATTGTCTTCACCTTTCCTCTGTAGCGCTGCAAGTCGAACTCGGCACGCTAGAAACACTGCAGCCCTTTCGATAGCCTCATAATTGTACTCCAAAACCGATTGGAGTTGAGAATTTATGCATCGGCGAAAACCACCCATCGCGCTTGCCTGTCGACGGCTGCGCACACGCTTTTGCGCGCGCCGTGCCCAGCCCACGGTGTTCGTCATCGCCGTAGCCGGCGGGCGCTACAAGCTGCGGCGCAGGTTTCCATCCGATGCATTTGAGCGGGAGATGCTCAGGTCGCGCATCGCCGGGATTGGCGTCGATCCAAGAGACTAGAGAGGCAACAGCATAAATACAAATGAGTGCGTTTGAGTGCTTCAGCGATCCGCTGAACGCATAGTTTGCGGGGGGATAGCCACCTCCCATTAAACGAAGTTCGTCTAGGCTCCCTTTGGGCAGCAGCCCCACCCCGCCCCCCGCTTAACACCGCTGAGGGCTAATCGTGTCGCGGGATGAAGCGGGTGACCACCTCCAACATTGTACGTCTTGAAACACCTCAGCGAGGCGATGCCGGTCTTGCTCTCATCTGCGACCTGCGAACACACATGGGGCACTTTTGCGGAGGGCCTGATCCGGACGTCAGACCTATGGGAAGGTCACAATCGTCCCAGTCGACCCGTTATGTGAACTCGTAGCAGCCGGGCTCAAGGTTGGTGCACGGCATCGCGCGGACCTTCAACCCCGGCTCCATCGGAGTTTGGCTTGGCCGTTGGCTCACCGAGCCGAACGATGCGACCAGCCCGCATAAAGACTTTCTTGCCTGTCATCGCTCACGTTCTCCCTCGATCACCCAGTATTTGCCGGCGCCCTTCTGCTCGGTCTTCTCGAGGATCATGTCGATGATCGTTCCACACACCCCAAGCTTACAATCTCGCGCCGGCTGAGCTCTTCAATGCTTCAAGATTTGACCGAGGAAAAGCTTCGTCCGCTCGTGCCTGGGATTGGAGAAAAACTCGTCCGGCTTTGCTTCTTCAACAATCTGCCCGGCGTTCATGAATATCACACGATCAGCGACCGCCCGTGCGAACCCCATCTCGTGGGTGACGCAGACCATGGTCATCCCGTCCTTGGCGAGACCGGTCATGGTTTCGAGCACTTCCGACACCATTTCAGGGTCAAGGGCCGAGGTGGGCTCGTCGAACAACATCACTGCCGGCTGCATGCAGAGTGAGCGGGCAATCGCCACGCGTTGCTGCTGACCGCCCGAGAGCTGGACCGGGAACTTGTTTGCCTGTTCAGGAATACGAACCCGGTCAAGGTACTTCAGTGCCCGTGCCCGCGCCTCTGCCTCCGGCACGCCACTGATCCACATCGGCCCAACCATGCAGTTCATCAGCACTGTCATGTGCGGAAACAGATTGAAATGCTGGAACACCATGCCGACATTGCGCCGCACGTCCGAAATATTGCGCATCTTGGCATGCAGGTGGATACCGTCGACGACGATATCGCCTTCCTGATGCGCCTCCAGCCTATTGAAGCAGCGGATCAACGTCGATTTTCCGGATCCGGACGGGCCGCAAATTACGATGCGCTCGCCCTTGCGGACCGTCAGGTTGATATCGGTCAGCACTTGAAAGGCACCGTACCATTTGGAAACGTTCCTGACTTCGATGATGGTTTCAACACTCATCTGACCTTGCTCCTGGCATAGTGGCGTTCGATGCGGGACTGGATGAGCTCAAGGCAGATGGACATGATCCAGTAGAGCATGGCGGCTGAGATCAGCATTTCCATGTGCTGGAAGGTTTTCTGGCCAAGCGTGCGGGCAAGAAACATCAGTTCCCAGACGCCAATCACCGAGACGAGCGAGCTGTCTTTCAGCATCGAGATGAACTGGTTTCCGGTTGGGGGAATAATGACCGGCAACGCCTGCGGAAGGATGATCTTGCGCATGGTCAGCCCGAAGCCGAAGCCGATCGACCTTGAGGCCTCCCACTGGCCGCGGTCGATGCTCTGTATGCCTGAGCGGAAGATCTCGGTCATGTAAGCGCCGTAGCAGAGCGAAAGCGCCAGGATACCGGCCGGAACGGCATCGATGATGATGCCGAGCTGAGGCAGACCCAGATAGATCAGATAGACCTGCATCAGGAGCGGCAGTCCTCGAAAGAACGATGTGTAGAAGCTTGCGATCGCATAGGCAAAACCGTTGGTCGACAACTTGGCCACCGCGCCAAGGATTGCGATGAGCGAGGCGATAGCGATCGAGATCGCCGACACATAGACGGTCGTCACGAGACCCTGGGCGATCAGAAAAGGCAGCTTTTGTTCGATGAACGGCAGGCTCAAGTGAAACGTCTGGAAGAAGGCGAGAAATAACGCGAGAAGCTCGAGCCATACAATGGCGATCTGGACCCTGAGGCTGGCAAAGCCGATCAGAACGATGTTGAGGCTGAAGAGCGCTGCGATCACGAGGGCGATGGCGAAACGGCCGTAGAAACCGCTCTGCAAAGGTTCGCCTATCACCGGGCGCATGAGTTCTCCCATTGTCGTCCCGGTCAGATTGAAGGCGGTGAAGACGATCAGGGCGGCGGCGAACACCGTCGCTACGAACCGCGGGTTGTGGACGAGTATTTCGGACTCGACTGTATCCGGATAAAGCATCTTAGTCCCTCTGAACAAAAAGGCGCTCCGGACGACCGGAGCGCCAAACGTGGGAAGGGTTACTTCGCGACGGTGTAGTCGACGCCGTACCACTTCTCGGACAGCTTGCTCAGCGTGCCGTCGCTCTGCATCGCCTTGATCGCTTCGGCGATCTTGTCGTTCAGTTCCTTGTCGCCGTGCTCGATGGCAACGGCGAGCGGCTCATAGAAGACGGGAGCGCCGATCTGCTTGATCGGATAGCCTGCCTTGATGGCGTCGCGAATGCTCGGCAGAGACGACACCACCGCGTCGAGGCGAACGCCGTCACCAAGGCGCAGGTCGTCGAAGGCCGTTGACGAGTTGGCGTAGGATTTCACTTCCGTCGGCTTGAACACGTATTCGAAAGCCGGCGCACCGGCGGCATCGAGCGTCAGCTCTTGCTTGGCGTAGGCCTCGAAGGTGGACGTCGCTGTCGTTCCGACGACCTTGCCGTCCAGATCGATCAGCGTCACTGCAACGCTATCCTTGTGAACCGCGACCGCAGCCGGCGTGTAATAGTAGACGGCGGGGAAGTCGAAGATCTTGGCCCGTTCCTTGGTTGGCGTCATCGAGCCAATGTGCATGTCCCAGCGGCCCTGCCAGTTGCCGGCTGTGATGATGTCCCAGCCCGGGGTGACGAATTCGACGCCGACACCCAGTCGCTTTGCGACTTCCTTGGCGACATCGACGTCGAAGCCGTCCATCTCGTTCTTGTCGTTCATAAAGGACTGCGGCGCCCAGCTGGCGTCGGTCGCAACCTTCAGGGTTTTTGCGTCGAGCACGCGGTCGAGTACGGCACCTGCATGGGCCGGAAGAGCCGCGAGCGAAATGGCAAGCGAGGCCGCCGCCGCAGTCAGTTTGGTGAAAGTGTTCATGCTGTCGTTCCCTCTTTTGTCGTTCTGGGTTTTTCCGGCAGGGTCCTCTTCCTGCCATCGGGTTGATCTTGAGTTCTCAAGGCCCCTCCGTCTTCCGGCGATATGAGGCAGCGCGGAGCCGCCCCTTCCTAGAAACAGTGGAAGTCAGCACTCGCCTTTCTGGTCCATCTCGTCACGGACACTGCGTGCGACCCTGAAGGCCTCGACGCCCGCGGGAATGCCGCAATAGATCGCGATCTGGACGAGCGCCGCGCGAAGCTCTTCGTCGGTCAGGCCGTTGCGGATCGCCCCGCGGAAATGGATGCCGAATTCATGCATGCGGTTGAGCGCGGCGAGCATTCCAAGGTTGAGCAGGCTTCGGCTCTTCAGATCGAGCCTCTCGTCCGTCCAGGCGGTGCCCCAGCAATACTCGTTCAGCAGATCCTGGAAGGGGCGCGAGAAAGCATCGCTGTTTTTGATCGCCCGATCGACGTAGTCGTCACCGAGCACCTTGCGCCGGATGGTTTCTCCCCTTCTCTGCAGCGCCTCATCCATTGACCGTCACTCCCTGGCTCAGAAATTCACCCATCAGATCCGCTATGACGTGGGGCGCTTCGATCAGGATCGAATGCCGCAAGCCTGGCAGGATCCGAAGCTCGGACCTGGGAATGCGCTCGTGCATGTAACTGGCCATGCGCGGATTGGAGCCGGCATCGTCCTCGCCGGTGGCGATCAGCGTCGGGCACCGGATCTGGTCGAGAAATCCGCCGAAATCCGTCTCTGCCAGCACCCGGTAAGCAGAGGCATAGCAATCCGGATCGTTTTGGGCGTCGCGCGACCTGAGCCTAGCGATGACCTCGGGGTTTCGCTCCTGGAAGCCCTCCGTCAGCCAGCGCGACAGCGATGCATTGTGGTGATCCGCAGGGGTCCCGGCTCTGAGCGCTGCAAGGCGCTCAAGAACGCGCTCGCGCTCGAACGGCGTGCGACCGGCGACGGTCGACAGAAGAACCAGGCGGCGCAGTCGCTGAAGGTGGGTCAGAGCCAGGCGCTGGGCAATCAGGCCACCCAGCGAGAAGCCGGCGAGATTGAAGGTGGGAAAGCCCGCCCGGTCGGCAAGCGTCAACGTCTCGTTGACGAAGTCGTCGATCTCGTATCGCCCGGTCACCCGGCTTGATTGGCCGTGGCCGCGCAGATCGAAGGTCAGGATCGTGAACCGATCCTTCAGCCGCTCGACCACGCCCGACCACGCCTCCAGATAGGATCCGACGCCGTGAATGCAGACAAGCGGCTCGCCGTCCCCGTCGATGCGGTAGTTGAGCGTTACCTCGCCGATCGTATGACGCTGCATCCCTGCCATCGTCAGCGTCCCACCGCGACGCGCTTCTGCTCATTTTCGCGGGCTGCGAAGAAGGGCATGATTTCGGTGATGAACAGCTCAAGCGTGCGCTTCTGCAATTCGAAGGGCAGGTTGAAGGTCAGGCCGAGGCAATATTGATCGACGCCGGCGGCCTCGTAGGCGAGCAGCTTCTCGATCGCCTCGTCCGGAGTCCCGAACATCAGGTTCTTGCGGATATTTTCCGGATTGTAGTTATCCTTGCCCTTGACCGCTTCGTAAGGCACGGCTTCGGGGAACCCGTTGTGTACCGCGCCAATGTTCTGCATCAGGTTTTCGAAGGCGCGGCCGTAGTCCATGCTGTGCTTGACGGCGAGTTCCCAACCATCCGGCCTGTCGTAGACGCAGGTCCGGCGCTGCATCATGAAGCGCGGCCGCGGCACTTCCGGGTGGTCAGCGACCGCCTTGCGGAACTTGTCGGACAGTACCTGAATTTCTGCGGCTGGCGCAGAGAGCGGCGTTGACAGGATGCTGGCGCCGTTGGCGACCGCCCAGTCGAAGGTTCCAGGATCGCGCGCCGCCACCCAGATTGGCGGATGGGGTTGCTGCAGGGGTTTTGGCACCGCCGCAGTGACCGGAAAATTCCAGTATTGCCCCTCATGCGCATAGTCGCCGGACCAGAGCTTTTTAACCGCCGGCACGATCTCCTTCATGTAGGCGACGCCTTCCTGCTGCGGCATGCCTCCTGCCATGCGGTCGAACTCGTATTGGTAGGAACCGCGCGCGATACCGAACTCCAGGCGACCATTGGTCAGGTGGTCGCAAAGCGCCGACTCGCCTGCGAGCCGGATCGGGTTCCAGTAGGGTGCCACCAGCGTGGATGTGCCCAACCGGATGCGATCGGTGTGCTGGGCAAGCCAGACCAGCGTCTGGAACGGGTTCGGCGAGATCGTGCATTCAAGCGTATGGTGTTCAGCCGTCCAGAGGGCCTCGAAACCACCTTCGTCGGCAATTCGCGCGAGCTGAAGCAGGTTGCTTTTCACCCGCTCCATCGGCACGTCCGGTGAGAAGCGTTCCATCGTGAGGGAGACTGCGAACTTCATGGTTTCTGCCTTTCCTGTGCCCGTGCTTCTGCTGTTATTTCAGGCGAATGATGAAGGGGTCCTGCATGGCGCCGGAGTAGTCGACGATGACGTTCTTCAGCCGCGAGAACTCGTGCATGACCTCGAAGCCGCCGCGCCGGCCGTAGCCACTTTCCTTGAAGCCGCCGTTGGCGGACATGAACGAGGCGGAGCGATAGGTGTTGATCCAGACCGTGCCGGCGTCGATCCGGTTGGCGAAACGCAGCGCCCGATCGATGTCCTTGGTCCAGATGCCGGATGCGAGGCCATAGCGCGTGTCGTTGGCAAGCTCGATCATCTCCTCCTCGTCACGGAACGGCATGACACCGACCACCGGGCCGAAGAGTTCGTCACGCATGAAGGACATGTCGTTTTGCGCATCGATCATGACGGTCGGCTCGAAGTACCAGCCTCCCTCGGCAAGCCCTTCCCTCTCAGGGCGGCGGCCGCCGGTTGCGATCTTCGCCCCTTCCTTGACGCCGGACACGATGTATCCTTCCACCTTCGAGAGCTGGTCGGCGAGCGCCAGCGGACCGATATCCGTGTCGTCGACCGTCGGCAGGCCGACGCGGATGCGTTCGGTCCTGGCAACGAGCGCATCGATGAACTTGCCGTAGACGCGCGCCTCGACGAAGCATCGTGAACCGGCCACGCAGGTCTGACCGGCCGCGGCAAAGACACCAGAGACGACGCCGTTCACAGCGTGCTCGATGTCAACGTCACCGAAGACCACATTGGGAGACTTGCCGCCGAGCTCCATCGAGCAGGGAACAAGGTTCTCGGCCGCATTTCCAGCGATGCGCCGGCCAGTGGCCGTGCTGCCCGTAAAGACATACTTAGCGACACCGGGATGACGGGTCAGCGCCTCGCCGGCGCTTTTTCCCGTACCCGTCACGATATTGACGACACCGGCCGGGAAGCCCGCATCGTGGATCAATTCAGCAAGCGCCAGCGTCGAGACCGTTGCGTGTTCCGAGGGCTTGATGACGACGGTGTTGCCGATCGCAAGGCTAGGCGCCAGCGTGCCGGTCAAGAGCATCAGCGGCGAGTTCCACGGCGTGATCATGCCGACGACGCCCAAGGGCTCGCGAAGATTGAAGTTCAACGTATCGAGCCGGTTGATCGGGATCGTTTCGCCCTGCAGCTTGTCGGCCATGCCGGCGAAGTAGTAGTAGCTGTCGGGCATGGCGCGCATCTGCGCCCGGGTTTCCTTGAGCAGCTTGCCATTGTCGCGCGTCTCGATTTCCGCGAGCGTATCGGCGTTGGCGCGGACGAGTTCGGCAAGCCGGCGCATCAGCGCGCCGCGATCGGTCTGTGTCATGCGCCGCCAGTCCGGGTTGCGAAAGGCGGCGTTGGCGGCGGCCACGGCGGCCTCGACATCATCAGCATCCGCCTCGGCAAAGTGATACCAGGGCTCACCCGTCGTCGGATCGAAGCTAGGTATGTACTTGCCGTTCTTCGGCGCCACGAACTGCCCGCCGATAAACAGGGGCTGGCGCGAGCCTTCAATGGAACTGACTGTCGTTTTCATGTCATTGTCCTTGGTCTTGGGAGGCCTGAAGCCAGGCACGGGCTTCACCGTCGATCATCGCGACGCGGCCGCCGTCATTGCTATCCATGTAGATGCCAAAGCGTCCCGCCTGCCGCTCACGCACATAGCGCCGCAGCATGGATCGCAGTTCGTGGGTGCCGATCGCGTCGTAAGGCAGATCGTCGAGAGAAAAGAACCGGAGATCACCGGGCACATTTGTCCCCTCACCGGCGAGCCGCGCGCGGTAGACGAGATAGCCAGGATCGCTGTCGGCGACGTCGAAGACGGAGTAGAGGAAGGTCTCCTCCGGCACGAGACGAAGCGCATCGCCACCATCGACGACGAGCTGGCTATCCGCCTTGCGACGCCGCGCCGAGGGCAACACCCATCCCCCCTTGCCATCCGCGCGCAGCAACAGGCGATCACCCGCTTCGATCAGGTAGCCGATGATCATTCCATGAGAAGCAAGCCAGCCGTTCGGCAGCGGATCCTTGACGCTCGCATAGCGGCCGCGACAGAAACCGAGCGGCGCGGTCGGGCTCGTCCCGAAAGCGCGCACCTGGCCGATCAGAACCGCATGGTCGCCGGCATCGACCGTGCTGAAGGTGGTGCAGTCGAACCAGGTCAGGCTATCGGTCAGCACCGGCGCGCCTGTGTGAATGTTGTCGTGCGTCACCGACTGGAATTTGTCTTGCGCCTTGGAGGCAAAGGTACCGGAGACGTCGACCTGTCCCTCGTGCAGGATGTTGACTGCAAAACATCCCGCGCTGGTGAAGGCTTGGTAGCTCGATGCCGACTTCGCGACGCAGACCAGAAGCAACGGTGGATCGAGTGAGACGGAGGTAAAGGAGTTCGCCGTCATGCCGCGAGGCATGCCATCCTCGTCGCGGGTCGTGATAACAGTGACACCGGTCACGAAAGTCCCGAAGGCGCGGCGCAGCGCAATGGGATCTATCGGCGTGTCCGTCGATGCATCTTCGATCACCATGCGTTCGTACCTCCTCTCGATTACATTGAGAGGAGGCTATCGTGGCGATCACGGCTGTTCTTCCGTGACTTCATAGGAAGAGATCGAGAACTTCTTCACCGATCCCTAGCAGGGCAACAGAAGCCAAAAAACAGCATGGCGACCCTATCGCAAGGGGTACTTCAGCGGGATGAGAAATATCAGGCGCGTGCCGAGGAACGGTTGTCGATGACACCGTGCAGGCGAAGGGCGAGTTCGACGGCAAATCGCTTTTCCGGCGTCTCGATATCGATGCCGAAGAGTTCCTGAATCCGCGTCAGGCGGTAGCGCAGCGTGGTGACGTGCAGACCCATCGTATCTGCGCAGGCCTGGCTACGGCACCCCTCCTGCAGATAGATCGACAAGGTCTCGAGATAGGGCGTTCCGTTTTCGCGATCGTGGTCGGCGATCGCGCCGATGCTTTCTTGGACGAAGCCGCGCACATCGCCCGCGTCGCAGGCTGCTACCAGCATCGGAAGGGGACCGAAATCCTGGGCCGATATCGCCCCGTTCAAGCCGAAGGAGCGACCGATCCCGATCATGCGCGTGCAACGCTCCCAGGCGGCAGGATAGTCACCAAGCGTGGAGCAACGATTGCCGACCACTACGATCGGTTCCTCGTCGAAGTAACGACCGAGTTCTTCGGCAATGCGGCGCGTGAGCTTCGCCATACGCTCCTGTCGCTTGCCGGTTTCCGGCGGAACCAGGCAAACCACTCCGCCGTCGATGGCAACAAGGTTCGCTTGCATCGACGCCTGCTGCAGGATGCGTGATAGCGTGTGCTCGACATCGACGGACGCGCCGCCGAACGCCTTGGTCTTTTCCGGGAAATCGACGACGATCATCTGCTGCGGGGCGGCGAAACTGAACCCCAGACGCTGCGCACGCTGGGATATGTCGTTCGCGTTGCGCCAACGCCCTTCGACCACCTCGAAGAAGAGCTCGGTCTGCGTCCGTGTCTCAAAACGAAAGCGAATAAAGCTGCGCATCATCTGCACGCTCAGCGCAAACTTGGCGCTGTCGAGCATCAGGAGGTCGAGTTCGCTGAACTCCCGCAATGTCGGAAAGATGATCAGCGCCCCGACGAGCTGCATATCGACCATCAGCCCCTCGATACGCGCGCTGATCCGGAAGCGCTGCTTGCCGTCATCCAGGAACAGGCTCGTTCCCTCGGTCGTCCCCTTCTCGACAGCGTCACGCGCTGCTTTCATCAGCGGCCGGGCAAGGACGGTCGAGGCCGCTTCCTGCCAACCAGCATCGTCGAACAAGGTCACATTCGGCGACTTGCCCGCCATGACCTGGTTCGCGGTGAAATCGACGACGACCGTCGGATTGGGAAGCATCGTTCCAACCATGGCCGAGAGCGACGAAACCGAACCGTCGGTCAGCACATGTTCCAGAAGCGACGTATGCGCCTTCAATGCGCGCTCCAGACGCTGGGCCGAGACCTTCTGCGCTTCCAGCTGATGTTCGCGCTCGACGGCGACGGCGCCCAGGTGAATGATCGTGCCGAGAAAGGCGAGATCGTCCTCGGTAACATCCGTCACCTGCCTTGCGATGACGCTCAGGACCATCGGCCGGCCTTCCGCATCGCTGCAGTTCATCGGCATGACGAGAACGGTGCGATAGTCGCGCTCGAAGGCTTCCTTGCGGTAGCCTGGAAACTCGGCGGTTTCGCGCGCGTCGCGGATGTAGACGGGTTCGTTTCGTTGCAGCGCGATCAGGGAAGGACTTGTCGCTAGTTCCCATTTGTCGGGCAGCGCCCGCTGGATCAACGTCGGATCGTAGCGCACGATGACATGCGCATAACCATGAGCGGCATCGATGCCCATGATCGACCCCAGAGACCAGTTCGCATGGCGACAGGCGGCCGCAATGAGCTGCTGCAGCACTGTCTGAAGATCGCCGCCACTGTTGATCTGACTGGCGACGTCGCGGAGCGCCAGTATCCGGGACTTCTGATCCAAGTCGTCTCGCCTCTTGACATTCATCAAGCAACCATGCGCGTGCCGAAGGCCAAAGTCTACTCTGCTTCGTTGAAGCCGATGCGCACATCATCCGACGAAACGTAGGAAGCGTCATTCGGCGATCCCGCTAGGGTGCGAGACAATCCCAACAAACAGCAACGGCACATCCCATGACGATCGGCATTCGAAAATTCTACACTTTCCTGGAAGAGACATTGGTGGAAGGCGGCAAGGCAGCGCCCCGTCCCGTCAATATCGTCGTGGTCGCGGCGGTGATCCACAACCCCTGGGCCGGCCGCGGATTTGTCGAAGACCTCAGGCCAGAAATCATTCGCATTGCCAGTGAGCTCAGCCACGAAATGACGAGCCGGCTGCTTCGGCAAATGGAGCCCGAGCGGATCGAGGCTTGCGGCAAGGCAGCTGCAGTCGGCGTTAACGGTGAAATCGAGCACGCCTCGGCGATGATCCATACGCTGCGCTTCGGCAATCCCTTCCGCGAGGCGATCGGCGGTACGAACTATCTAGAATTCGCGAACACCCGCAACGCAGCCGGCGCGCTGCTTTGCCTGCCGATGATGCACAAGAGCGAGAGCGGCAAACGATCGCATTTCCTGACGGCCAATTTCCAGATCGCCGACGCGCCGGGTCCCGATGAGATCATCGTTGCAATCGGTGCCTCAGACAGCGGCCGCGCCCATGCCCGCATTGCCGACCGCTTCCAGGACATCGCCGAAATGGATGCCGAAAAGGCCGCGCTGCGCGCCAAGGTCTGAAGTGAGCTGACAGGCAAGTTGTGTGGGAGTTTGTGATGAGGCTTGATGCGACCGACCTGCGCATTCTCGATGCCATCCAGCGAGACGGCCGCATCACCAAACTTGCGCTCGCCGATAAGGCGGGCCTGTCTCCCACGGCCTGCTGGATGCGGCTGCGCAAGTTCGAAAAGGCTGGCATTATCAGCGGCTACCATGCGCATGTGGCATTGCGGCGGCTGGCCCCGGTTGCAAGCTTATTGGTGGAGCTAACGCTCGCCAACCACCGCCAGGCTGACTTCGACCGGTTCGAACGAGCCGTCCGCGACGTTCCAGAAATCGTCTGCTGCTGGTCGGTTGGCGGCGGCGTCGACTACATCCTGAAAATTGTCGCCGCCGACATCGACGCCTATCAGCGCCTGATCGATGCGCTGCTTGACCGGGAGCTCGGCATCGCTCGCTATTTCACCTACATCGTTACCAAGACTGTCAAGGAAGAACCCGTACTTCCCTTGGCTATGCTGGTGGACGAGGCCTAGAACGGGTCGTAGACACACGCACCATTGATGAAGACAGTGACATGTCAACGCCGTTTGAGAACGCCCACCTCGCCGAGCGCTGGGCAAAGCGCGGCCGCGGCCCTGTCTATTGATCATGATGGACACCCCGACGTTACGATCCCCGGTGGTCGGCACGCAGGAATAGGTGCAATCACCTCTCTGGAGATGCCGGGGAATTTTATATTGTAGAAAATTACCAATCTGTTTTACTGCGGCTCGCTGCTTGGCTTTTCGGGGGATATTGCCGATGGAATGCACCCGCAGGGATATTATGCTTGGTGGTCTGGCCCTGCTAAGCGCCGGCGCAATCCAAAAACCGGTCTTCGCTGCGGCGACGTCCTATTTTTCCGGCCCTGCAGTCGACAATGGTGTGACCTACCGAAGCACGAATTTCGCCAAGATCGACAGGAAATGGCAGCGTCAGGTCGTCAAATATTTCAGCACCGAGCCGATCGGCACGGTCGTTGTCGATACAAGGCACCATTTTCTCTATCTGATCATGGAGAACAAGACTGCCATCCGTTATGGCGTCGGCGTCGGGCGCGAGGGCTTCAAATGGTATGGCCGCGCTACGATCGACCGCAAATCGCTCTGGCCGCGCTGGACACCGCCGCCGGAAATGCGCGAACGTCACCCCGAACTGCCTGAGTTCGTCGACGGGGGCTCGCCGAAGAACCCGCTTGGCCCGCGCGCCATGTACCTGCTTCGTGATGGTATCGACACCGGCTATCGCTTCCACGGGACGCTGGAGCCGGGTAGTATCGGCAAGGATGCCTCCAGCGGCTGCATCCGCATGTTCAATGAAGATGCGATTGATCTTTATCAGCGCTGCCCGATCGGCACCGCCGTTCAGGTCCTGCCACACATTGCCGACAAGGCCCCCGAGGTCAGTCAAGCAACTCCGGTCACAACCCCCGTCGAATGAGGAACACCGCCCTGATGCCCGCTATGCCTGGCTATATGAGGCTGCTTTCTGCTGCGGCCATTCTCCTGACGCTGACCGCCTGCAACACCACCGAGATTGCTGCGGTCGAAGAACCAGCCGCGGTGCCGATGACCGGAAGAACCGACGATCCGGCTCCCGGCTTCGAGACTGTCTCGGCTGGCAGCGAGGAGGATTTCATCCTCAATGTCGGCCGCCGAACCTATTTCACGCAGGATTCGGCCGCGCTCGACCCCGTCGCCAAGGCAACTCTGGACAAGCAGGCGACCTGGCTCAACAGCAATCCGCGCTGGCTGGTCAAGCTGCAGGGCTTCTCCGACGACAGCGGCTCCGCCTCGAAGATGGCGGATCTGTCGCAGCAGCGCGCCGATGTGGCGATGGCCTATCTTGCCTCGAAGGGCGTTGACCCCAGCCGCATGTGGGCCAAGGGCTATGGCAACGACCGCGAGGTGCGCGACTGCGCGGAGCGTTCCTGCAAGGTGCAGAATCGGCGCGTGGTCTCCAATCTTCGCGCAGAACGGGACACACTCTGAGAGGCAGGTGTCCAGGAAGCGTCGCCTTGTTAACTACCTTAGTAGAGAGGCTACCGGCAAACCCCTCCGTTTGATAAGGGATTGCGAACAGGAGCAACCTTGGCCACCTCGCCCTCACTTCCCCGACCTGACTAACGACCGCGCGATATCGATGATGTCGTCGCGCGCTGCCGTCGGGTCGTCCTTCGACCAGGCGACACCGAGCCCGATCCGGAAGTCGACGCCCCTCACCTTCCGAAGCTCGAAGTTGCGGTTGGGCAGATCCAGCGTCCATTCCGGCGCAAAGCCGATGCCAAGTCCGGCTGACACCAGCGAGAAGGTGTCGTCACAGGTATAGGCGACACTCTTCGAAAGATCGTGCTCCTCGAACTTCTCCGCGAAATAGCGAGAGGTTCTGCCGCGAGAACGAGATGATCTTTTCGCCCTTTAGATCCTCGAAGCCGATCTCACTTCGGGTAAGCAGCGCGCTCTTCTTCTCCATCGCCAGCAGGTAGCGCTCATGCGCGATCGAGAAGAAACGGACCGAGCCGATGTTTTCGACCGGGCGAATAAAATCGAGATTAATTTGGCCGTTCTCGAGCCCGCGGATGATGTCGTTGGTCGAGCCACTGGAAATATGCAGCTCGATATCGGGATACTTGCGGCCGATGCGGGCTACCGAATGTAAAGCATCGAAAGCGGCACGGCTCATTCCCGGAGCGAGAGGCGTCCTGATCAATAATACGGCGACACACATTCCTGGCGTTGTCCATAATAGGGCTGGAAGGTGTTGTCGTAGGCTCTGTATGACCGATACCGGTCAAAGCACCATTCGACATGCGCTGATGGCGCGTTGGAATAGACCCTGCGGGGAGGTGAGGCGATCGCACCACCGATAACCACTCCAGCTCCGAAAGCAGCGAGAGGGTACCACCACCCGTCACTGTGTCGACGATACCCGTCCCGACGGTAACGGTAACCCTGGTGGCCATTGTAATAGCCGTATCGCGGGCCCACATCGTAACGATAGCCATTGTACCCCCGTGAGCGCGGCGGGCCACCGTAGTGACCTGGCTTGTGGTGGACAAACTCGACGGACTGAGAGAGAGACTTGCCGCCCGTAACAGGAGACATAGGCACGGCCTGAGCCGAGACCGCCGACAATGCCGTAGCGGCTGCTACGAATATTGTACCTATTGTTTTCATGACTTCACCCAAAAGCTTCCTGCTAAGAGATGTCTGTGATTAGTACGCGCCACTAACGGGCTGCGCGTGGAATTCGGGCTGACTTCCGATGGTGAACAGAGCGAAGCCGCTTACCCAATCACTTAGCGCCAAGAATATCGCGTGCCATAGGACCTCAGTCCTATGGCCGCCCCGCAAAGGTCCTATATGCCGCTCGAGCCGGTCGGCTCTACGAGGGTGGAGGCGATCTCGCTTGGTTGCGCCGAATTCGGGCGGGATCCGGAGATTTCAGTGCGGAGCCTACGCCCGCATATCGACAACGTCGCGACGGGATTGTCCTCACCTCGTGGGTTTCTCGTGCATGTATTCGCGCACGCTTCTTGAAGTGCTCGGTGCCGTTACATAGTATCGGTAACTATATGTAAATCTGCGCCCCCTCAATCAGAAGTACTATAACTTTAGTGATAGGAAACCATCCAATTCTCTACTTGAGGACGTTGCGCGACTTGGTGACTTCGGCGCACAACGTGGAGCCAGTCTCCAGCCCTGACGAGGGAGCGATCCTGGCGGTGCATGTCGACCCGTCGAGCCTGCACAAGCTGACCCGTGGTGGCCCTGACTGGACACATAGTTCCCCACGATAGAGGCACTCGGCCCATCGGCGATGATCCCTGAAGGCGAGGCGGCGGTGCTCGTCGATGTCGGCAGCGGTTGTTGCAGGCGGCGCTCGGCGGCCGGGCTGCAAGCGTATCCGCGGTGAGCCGCCACTGAACTTTGGAGTTAAACGAAGCTTCGCCTGACCATCGTCTGAAAGGCCCGCAGACTAGGGTCGCCCCCCCCATGCGACTGAAGTCTGGCCATGGAACGGCCAGGGGGTAGCGACTGGCTGGTTGGTGACAAACACCTGTCAGAAAAAGTCGTCGGCCGACTGGAGCAGTCTCATCTCGTCGAAGAGAGCTTCGTGCGTGGCGAGCCGTTGCTGACGATCGTTGGGCAGGCGATCAAGGGTCGGCTGCAAAAGTGTTCTCGCGTGCGATTGCTGCCAGCCGAATGAAAGGCGGCCTCCATGCAGAACTTGTCTCCCTCAGAGAAGAGATTGGTTGCAGCTCCAACACGCGCATGAGATGAAGCGTGGCAGCGAAATAGCTTGTCCTGCAGGAACATCCTCGCGATCGGAGCGATGATAGCGGCGATGCGGGTTGAAGCAACCAATAGCCCGGCTCCTTCGTAGCCCCCATTCGCGGGTAAAGCCTCATCGGGCCGGTCGTGAAATGGCGCGCAGACGCTGCCTTAGAAGTCAGTACAGCATCCGAGCTCGGCGTTGCGCTCAGCCGAGGCGCGGGCAACCGGGCCTATTGGCAAATGCCACGGTCACGAACCGCCCACGTCGCTCACCGTCAACAACGATCTGTCGGCGTGTTACCGCCTGGATCTCAGGATCTCGTACACCAAGTCGCGATGCGCGACGAAGCGCCTGCCGTTCGCTACAACCCGGCCGCTCATATTCCTCGTCGTAGTATCGGCGGTCTCGGTCTTGATCGCGGAACTGCATGTGTCCGGTCGCCCATCCGGACCTATATAGAGATCCAATGATTGCGCCGATGACGTCGATGAAAGGGCAGAAAGGGCGCCCACTGCCAGCAGGCCCGCTGCCAGAAAATTGTGAAGGGACTTTCGCATGTCCGCCTCCTCAGTAAAGTTCAATTGACCATTGAGAACTGAACGATGAAGGACCGGTAAGGTTCCCGATATCTCTGGCGCTTCGTTCCCCGTCGCAAAGACTGGGAACGCAAATCTCGTCGACCGCGTGAGCAGCCGCTCCGGTCAACGCCTTTCTTCCGCCTTTTCCCGCGCTAAATCCTAGATGCAACAACAGCGCCGGCAGGAAATGAATAATTCCTCAGACAACTCAAATCGGACCGATGAGCAAAATGCCGCCTCCGGCGCCGAACCAGAACACCTTGGAGTGTCCGTTGAGGCAGTTCTCAGCTCCAATGACGGCAGAACAGAAAACGGGTCTTCTCCGCAACGAGGTGCGGAAATCACGGCGCCGCATCCTTTGGCGTTCACGGAAAGCAAGCTCGCGCTTCGCCATCTCGCATCTGCATTTCGACGTGATCTCGGCACGATCGGACGGCATTTCGAGACAGTTTCATCCGCGCTGATCAACACGATCAAATCGGCAGCGAGCGCTCTGGGCGCACGAATGCCGCACGGTATGAAGTTGAAGGCGGCGACCACGCTGTCTTCCGTGACCAGAGGCATACCCGGTGCGATAGGCGCCATCACCACGCCGGTATGGTTTCGTTTCCTGCGAGCTCCGCTACGGTCATGGAAGGTCGGTATTGCGACGGTGCTGCTGAGCGTCTTGATCTTGGCGATCGGAACGATGACGTGGGCACTGAAGGACGTGCCCTGGAGAGAAATTGCCGATGGCTCTCTGAAACCGATTGTGGTACTTGAAGCCGCTGACGGCAATCCGATCGTAAGGCAGGGCCCCTTCCAGGGTCGCTACGCCCGATACGAGGAATTCCCCGTACATTTGCTCGATGCAGTGCTTTCAATCGAAGATCGCCGGTTCATGGATCACTACGGCGTCGACGCTAGAGGGATCATGCGGGCGATACTCAGAAACTTCCAGGCCGGCACGGTCGTCCAGGGCGGCAGCACCATTACCCAGCAGCTCATCAAGCTGCAGTATCTTGAAAGCGATCGTACGCTGAAGCGCAAACTGCAGGAGTTGGTCGTCGCATTCTGGCTCGAGTGGAAACTGGGCAAGCGCGAGATCCTGACGCGGTACTTGAATTCCGTTTACCTTGGGGCAGGCGCGACGGGAATGCCGGCGGCGGCGCGGATCTACTTCAACAAGGATATCGCCGCACTCAGCGTGCAGGAGGCCGCCATGCTTGCCGGTCTCCTGAAGGCGCCGAGCCAATTGAATCCGATCGACAATTTTGACGCCGCACGTGAACGGACGGCAACGGTCCTGGACGCGATGGTAACAAACGGAAAGTTGGGGTCAGAGGACGCGATCGCCGCGAAAGCAGAGTTTGCTGAGTTGCACCCAACCAGCCCGACCCCGCGCCTGGGCAGCTGGTTCGCAGACTGGATCTCACCCCAGGCCGGCGAAATTGCGGGAGCCTCTCCAGGTTTGACAACAGTGCGCACGACGCTGGTACCCCACCTTCAACAACTCGCCGAGGAGGTGGTGGCCCGCAATCTTGACAAGGACGGGAAAGCGGTAGGTGCGTCGCAGGCAGCGCTTGTGGCGATGACGCCGGATGGAGCGGTGGTCGCCATGGTCGGTGGACGAGACTACAAGATCAGCCAGTTCAATCGCGCCGTCTCCGCCAAGAGGCAGCCCGGCTCAACATTCAAGCTATTCGTCTTTTATGCAGCCCTCAAGAACGGGCTTACCCTGGGTGATAGGGTCTTCGATGGTCCGATTGAAATCGACGGTTGGTCGCCGCAAAACTCGACCGGCCGCTACCGCGGTTGGGTGACACTTGCCGAAGCCTTCGCCCGATCCTTGAATGGCGCGACCGTCGCGCTGGCGCAGGACGTGGGCGTCGAGAATGTTATCGCCGCCGCGAGGGACCTTGGTATCGACGCTCCACTTAATCCGGTGCCGGCATTGGCGCTTGGATCATCCGAAGTCAATTTGCTTGATCTGACGGGCGCCTATGCTTCGATCCGTCTTGGCAAATCTCCTGTCGAACCTTGGGGCGTCATCGACTTTCAGGCGTCCGGCCAAACCAGGGCCTTCCGCGTCGGGCCGCTGGTTCCAGCAACTATCGATCTCGCCTCCTACCAACAGGACTTGGTGAGCCTACTGCAGCTCGTGGTCGAGCGCGGCACTGGCCAAGACGCTTCGCCGGGCGCATTTGCTGCCGGGAAGACAGGCACCAGCCAGAACAACCGCGATGCCTGGTTTGTAGGTTTTACGGAGGATCTCGTTGCGGGCGTCTGGGTCGGCAACGATGACGATACACCAATGAAAGGCGTGACCGGTGGAGCGCTTCCGGCGCGCATCTGGCGGGACTTCATGCATGCGGCTATGTCGCAACCGGCACAGCCGATTGATCCGGAGACCGGGCTCATGACAAGCCAAAGAACGCCTGCGGCATCCTGCAACATCAGAGCTTGCGCCCGGAGTTATCGATCGTTTCGGGCTTCCGATTGCACCTACCAACCCTATCGGGGAGAGCGACGGCTGTGTGAGAGGTAACGACCAGGTTGCCACTTGGCCTGGACCCATTTACCAAATACGCTCTGCGCAACCCAGACCCGATCCTGACATCGATACCCCTCACCTTCCTGCACTGAAAATTGCGGTTCTGCTGTTCGAGCGTCCAAACGGGCGCGAGCCGAACGCCAAGGCCCGCCGAGCCGGGCAGGCCATTGGCGTTAAAGTTGAAGGTCAGACATAAAGCGTCGCATCTGAGCGGCAAATCGCTGGCATCGGGCTCGACCCTGTCAGGCACCGTCGAAGGATACTCCCGCGTTGTTGCGAAGTCAGTGCTCAACGGGTCGATGTGGGCGCGCATGCGCAGTCGCATGAAATCATTTGCTACTGCCACTTCGGGACTACGCTAAGCGCAGCAACGGCTGCCTCTACCATCAGATCAACCTTGATCGAGTGATCGCCAAGAGTGCGCTGGCACCCAATGCTGCAACTAGGCTTGGGTGCTCGGCAGAACGGTGTCGGCAATTAGATGTGGAGCTCACCAGGATGCTCCGGTTGAAACCGAGGCGAGAAGTCGTACATGGGTCCTGTTATGCAGATACATTTTGCGATGTTCTTTTGCTCGGCCCGCGCGCAATTCCATCCGGTGACCCTCCCTCACTTTACGCGTCCCCCTCGAAGCATGTCACCCGCGAGTCCCTAAGGACGAGTTCCGGCTTGTCGAGCGAGCGCGACCACCGCTTCGCGATCTATCGCGAGATCAGCCAAATCCGCCTGCAACACCCGTCCACTTCCAGCTCTATTTATCGGTCGACCCGAACAACAACGTCACCATCACTTGACGCATCCGCACACTGCAATACCTTCCGTGAAGGGGGGAACAAGTATGCTCAATGAACCAGTTGACCAAAGTAACGTCGAGGACGTCATTGAGCCTGGCACCCGCTGGCTTGTGCCACAAAGCGTCGCGATAGAGATCCTTCATCCTTCGTTGCTTACAGCGCTCGAGCAACGAGGCGATACGAATGACTTTCAGGGCTTTATCACGCGGATCTACGACATGCCGCACGATATTGCGAATGGCTCCTTTCACATTGCCGTCAATCTGACAACGTCTGAGGCCGTGGGGCTGCACACCGTCAGTATGGTACTGGGCGAGAAGTATCGCGAAGAAATCGAACTTGCGATCGGACCAATCTGGGTCGATGCCGGCGGAGAAGACGAGGCGGCGACGGAACTGTACGCAATTCTGAAAGATGTCGGACGCCTCGCCTGAACTCCATCATCAAATGTGGGCGGTCCCGCGGAACTGGCAGCGTGCGGGCATCTCGTGTCCGGGTCGTCGGATTAGTCTGGCTGATCACGACGGTTACTTGATCGCTCACTTGCCGGCTTTGTGGTGTCTGCTCCTGCGCGAGCCCGCGCTATGAAACGCTGACGTGAGCAAGCAGCAGCCCGCCGCGAAATATGAAATGGAAAAGGGCGGACATTGCCGCCCTTGTTATTACTATGCGGCTTTGAAGCGCGCCGAGGTCTTGTTAATCGATGTGACGGCCAAGTTGGTGAGCTTGTTGTTGGTCGCCTTCTCCTGGTCGAGGATCTCGCTCAAAAGTTTGTGCGCCTCATCATGGCCGAGGTCCTTTGCCCATTCGCGAAGCGAACCATAGCGGGCGATCTCATAGTGTTCGACAGCTTGGCAAGCAGCCAGAAGACCGGCGTCAAGTGCCGTCCCTTCAGCCTCTTTCATCAAGCCGTCGGCCTCCTTGATCAGACCTTCGATGGCATCGCATTTTTCGCCGGATGCCGTCTTGCCGATTGACTTGAAGACCTGCTCCAACTTCTTGATCTGCTCTTTCGTTTCCGAAAGGTGGTCCTCGGCTGCCTTCTTCAGTTCGGCGCTGTTTGCGGCCTTGGCGACCTTTGGAAGCGCCTTGGTGATGGCGTTCTCGGCAAAATAAACGTCCTGCAGCGTGTGTTCGAAAATATCAGCCAGCGATTTCATAAACGTTCTCCCTTGATTGTATGCAGGGGAGAAAGCATCCAAATGCGAAATCGTTCCAGTTCGCCGGTCTAAAATGCGGTGCGCCAGGGCGACGGGGGGCAAACCGGAGCAATGCCAGCAAGAACGCCGAGCCCCAGTTGTCCACCACGACAACTGGGGCTCGGCGAATATCGGCTTGGGTCTACCTGGTTGGCCAACCGGCCTGTTAATCCACGGACGGGGGAGGAAGCGTGTCGCGGATCTGGTCTATCTTGCCAACCTCGGGTCCAACTCCAAGAATATCCTTGGCTTCGTCAAGCACCTCATCGGTAACGATGCCATCCTTCGTGAAGCTGGCCAGCGCATCGCGCAATGCCTCGTCGCTGAGAGCCGGGTCACTTGGGATGGCGTCGACGCCGTTCTCCGCTTCGAACTCGGCGTAGGCCATCGCGTACGCAGAAACCGCAGCCATACGCGGATCGTTCGAGTTGATATAGGCGTGATAGTTGCGGTTCAGCGAGCGTAGCCCCGGAGTGCCGACGCCGGCACCGACCGGTTCCGCCTTGGCCAGCTTGTCCGCTTTGGCAGGTTTTCTTGTTGTCTCGGGTGATTTGTCGCGTGTGAAGAACGACTTCAACGTCGACTTGTCGCTGGCTTTGCTGGACCGGGAGTCCTTGTTTGCGCGCGCGGCTTCCGATTTCCCATGGCTGGAACCTGAGCCCCCGCCGTGGCTGCCGCCATTTCCGTTGCCGCTCCCACCACCTCCACCGCCACCGGAATTGCCATGGCCGTCCTTGGCAAGGGCAGTGCCCGGCGCGCCGACCATCCCGCCCACCGGAAGAGTTACGGCCAAACTCAGCGCCACGACGCCACGAGCGATTGCTTTGTTGAAAACCATTAGAATTCCTCCTAGGATCGCCGCGGCACAGGGGGTTGACAAAGGCCGGGCTTGTAGAAGGTCCGAACTTATCTTGGGCAAAAGTGAGCGGCTATGCCCCCCGGACCATTGCTGCAGCCGATCGGACCTTGGTCCTATCCGGCAGACAGCCAAAGGTCCGACAAGGATTGAGAACCGATCCACAGCATTGACCGGCCTGTCCAAGCGGTTAGGCTATCGTGGGTTTGTTGTCCTACAACGACGCTGGCAACCCAGCGGTCGATCCCGGGAAGTCTCTTGCGCGCCAACCAACTCATCAAAAATTGGAACTCCCGATCGCTGGCGAGTCAGTTCCTGCTGATAGGTGGCCTCGTTGCAATCTCTGCAATGGTGCTGGTCGGTGCGTTTGTTTCACGCATTATCGAGGAGGCGGTCACGCGGAACTCCGCCGCAACCACGGCTCTTTATGTGGACAGTGTGATCGCACCGCTATTGCCCGATATGCAACGGACACAGGTGCTTGACGGTGCAGTTGCGCGCGCACTCGACGAAACGCTTGGCCAAGGAGCACTGGGGGACCGCCTTTTGTCCTTCCGGCTGTGGCGGGCAGACGGGACGGTCCTCTATTCCAGCGACGAGGCTCAAGTTGGAAAAAGGCTCGAACTCAGCGACGAGCTTCGAACGGCGTTTTCGGGCAGCATGGTGGCGCTGTTCGATCAATCAGGGGAGCAGCCCGACAGACGCCCAGCCGACATGCCGGTCCTTGAGATCTATAATCCGGTGCTGCAACCGTGGTCGGGAGCCGTCGTCGCCGTCTCGGAGTTTCATGAAGTCTCCTACGACTTTCAACACGGCCTGAAGCAAGCGCGGTTATATACCTGGCTGGCGGTCGCGGCATTTACCCTCGCCTTTTTCGTGGTCCTTTCCGCGATCGTGCTGCGAGGCAGCCGGACGATTGAAAGCCAGCGCCACGCGCTCAAGGAGCGGATCGCGGAGCTTTCGACGCTGCTTGAGCAGAACGAAGGGTTGCGCGCGAGACTTCAGCGCGCCTCGCAACGCACGACTGCGCTCAACGAAAGCCATCTGCGTCGCATCGGCGCTGATCTGCACGATGGGCCGGCTCAGTTGCTGGCCTTCGCTTCCCTGCGGCTCGACAGCGGTGCTTTCACCAACCCGAAATCGGCACGCACCGCACGCGAGCGCGTCATAGGCGAAATCAAGGAAAGTCTGGATGAGGCGATGCAGGAGATCCGGACGATCTGCAGCGGCCTCGTCCTGCCGCAGATTGAGACCGCGACCCTGCCCGAGATCTTGAAGCGGGTGGTTCACGCTCATCAACAGCGAACGGGGACGATGGTGCAGCTGTCGATTGTCGACCCACCGGCTGATATCTCGCTTTCGGCAAAAATCTGCATATACCGGTTCGTACAGGAAGCCCTCAACAACGCCTATCGTCATGCCAGAGGCGCCGGACAACGTGTCTTGCAATCGGTGACGGGTGACTACGTGACGATCGAAGTCGGCGACAATGGACCCGGCTTCGACCCCGATCGCGTCGAGCCAACCGGACTTGGTCTTGAGGGATTGAGAGAGCGTATCGAGAGTTTGGGCGGAACCTTCGAGATTATGGTCTCTACCTCCGGCACTCTCGTTCGTATGACAATCAGCACCGAGGAGACAAAAGCGGCATGACGACAGCGATACGCGTGGCCGTGGTCGACGACCATCCCTTGTTTCGAGAGGGCGTGACAAGGAGTCTGCTGGAGATCGGTGGCTTCGAGATCGTTGCTGAGGGGAGTTCCAGGGACGAAGCCCTGCTTATTGCCGAGAACCTACGTCCGGACGTCTTGCTACTGGACATCTCGATGCCCGGGGGCGGTTTGAACGCAATCCTCCCGATCCTCGAGTTGTCGCCATCACAGAAAATTATCATGCTGACCGTTTCCGAGACCAGCGACGATGTCACCGCGGCCCTTGACCGAGGCGCGCTCGGATATGTCCTTAAGGGGGTCGGCGGTCGAGCGCTTGCGGAAATCATTCGCGGCGTCGCGACGGGCGAAAGCTACGTCACTCCCGCACTCTCGGCCAAACTCCTTTCCAACCGGGCACGCGCGACAACAAACCTGACGGCCCTGGTCGCCAGCCTGACCCCGCGCGAACACGAAGTGCTGCAGTTTGTCGCCGCAGGCATGAGCAACAAGCACGTCGCCCGGAAGCTCGACCTTCAGGAAAAAACAGTAAAGCACCATATGACGCAGATCATGGCCAAACTCGGTGTCACCAACCGGACTGAGGCCGCCATGCTACTGCGCGACGCGGCCGATTGGCGTCCTCTCACGGAGTGAGGGACTTAATTCGTTTCATGTCGGCCAGCGTCGCCCTTCGGTTGATGATCATGCGCCCACGTGCATCCTTCATGATGTAGCGGCCGTCACTGATCTCCTCGCTCATGCCATCGGCATGACGCACGCCGATCCTGGCAGCACCGCCGCCGAGAGCGGCTCCCCCACCCCTGGCGCCCGTCGAACTGCCACGAGCATTGCCCCCGCTCGATTTTTCATTTCCGGATCTGCCCCCTCCGTTACCTCCGCCATTTCCTCCGCTATTGCCTCCACCGTTTCCACCACCGTTGCCCCCACCGTTACCGTTGCCACCGCCGTTGCCGTTGTTGTCCCCGCTCTTGGCGAAGGCCTCCTGGGGAACAAGCTGAAGAAGCGAACCAGCGGGCTGGAGCTTATAAGGAAACGCAAGGGTAGACAGACAAACAACCGTCGAACAGGCTGCGGCAAGTAACTTCCGACGCGTAGACATGGCATTTCCTCAGATCAGAATTTCACCCGGCCTTCGACAGGTTGTCGCGATTGTGCGATCTCCGCTATCTGACCAACCCCCGAATATGCCCGTCCCAAATACCCGCCTCGATAAACCAGGGCAATGAAGGCACGACGTTTCAAGGCTCCCCCGACCAATGCAATCCAGCAGGCAGTTGCCCCGATCCATCCGTGCTTCCGGCCCGATCCTTCATGTCGAGGGCTGACATCAACCGTTCTTCAATAAGGCGGCAAAGGATTTCAAACTCGCGGATCGTTTCTTGCCGCGGCGGTTTTTCGGCATGCAGTCTGTGCAGTTCCATCACTGCCACGCTATAGGCTTGCCATACGTCGAGAAAGGTCTCCAGATCATGGATTTTGCTTGCTGGCGCTTGTCGAACCGGCAGACAAAGAAATTGGCGCAGTGATTTCTTGATCGACATGTTCGCGACACCAGCCCGGCAGTGTACTCAGCGTGCGTAAGAAGCGGGTTGCTGTCAAAGCGGACTGAAGTCGGATGATAGATAGGACCAAAGTCCGCCAGCGCGGCACGCCCGACATTTTCGCAATATGGGTTGCGCGTCGACACCAGATTGTCTGGACGGCGTCATCGTCTGGGTTCCCTAGGGTCGATCGACATTCAGGATTCCCAAATCACTTGAATGCTGATTCATAGGACACCGTGTTGGAACACGGAGGTCTTTGGATAGCTGCCAGTCGGTATGAGTTGAGCGATGTTCAGTGGGCGAAGATTGCGCCTCTGTTGCCCGGCAAAGCTGGTGATCCAGGGCGCACCGGCTCCGACAACCGTCTGTTCATCAATGGCTGCCTATGGGTTTTGCGCTCTGGCGCACATTGGCGCGACCTGCCGGCACGCTATGGAAAATGGAAGACAGTGCATAAGCGCTTCAGCCGCTGGTGCCATGCCGGCATCTGGGAGCAGGTGTTCGAGACGCTGACGGCCGATCGGGACAATCAATATCTGATGATCGACAGCACAATCGTGCGTGCTCATCAGCAGGCAGCATCGGGAAAAGGGGGGCCAAAGATCAGGCGCTGGGGCGTTCCCGAGGCGGGCTGACCAGCAAAATCCACATGCTGGCCGATGCCTTGGGCAGGCCGCTGCGTCTTATCGTTACCGCTGGCCAGGTCGGCGACATCACCCAAGCACCGGCACTTCTGGTGGGACAGAGCGGTGATGCCGTGCTGGCCGACAAAGCCTATGACAGCAACGCTTTGCGGCAAATCATTGCCAGCATCGGAGCCGAAGCGGTCATCCCGTCAAACCGCTCGCGCAAGATCATCATCCCCCACGACGAAGCCGCCTATACACATCGCAACCGCATCGAGCGGTGCCTCAACCGAATGAAGCACTTCCGCCGCTTTGCCACCCGATACGACCGCAGAACAATCCACTTCGAAGGTTTCCTCTATCGCCTCGCCGCTATGTTTTGGCTGAGGTGAATGTCGATTCGTCCTAGCATTTCCGATTGTGCCCTGCCGCCCACACGAGATTGGGAGCTCAGGCCATCCGCCGCCTGCTTTACGAAGATGCTGAACGGCGCCGGCCGGCCTGTTATGAGCGCTCGCATTTTTTGCAACGAAACGCCCATTCGCGCGGATTCGCATCAACCACCAGACCGAGCCGAGCCCATGCCTACCCATCCCGAGCCGCTTCCGCTCGCCTCCCTCGAGTCCGAAATTGTCAGTGCTGGTGCATGCGTGATTGCCGCCAGGGCCGTCGCTGGATAAGGTTCTGCGGTAAAACGCAGAACACTCAAGCTGACAAGGATGACTATGGCAACCGGTACTGTTAAATTCTTCAACCAGGACAAGGGTTTTGGTTTCATCACGCCCGATAACGGTGGACAGGACGTTTTTGTCCATGTGTCGGCGCTTGATGGCGCAACCTCACTGCGCGACGGCCAAAAGGTCAGCTACGAGCTTGGCCAGGACCGCAAGACCGGAAAATCGAAGGCCGAGAACGTCCGGTCAGCCTGAACGTCGTATCCTACACCTCGGGAATTCGCTTCTTTACGTTCCCTACCTGCCCGGCCGCGCGAGCGGCCGGGCATTGGGACACCTCTTCGCAGGTTCTCAATCTCGTAAGTGAAGGTTGGGCGGGCCTGACACGTCCCAGCCAACCGCATCAGTCTAGTGGCTGCGATGAATCGAAGTCGGGGACTAGGAAGCGTCCGTGCCTGGTGCTCCGGCGCGGTCGGTCCCGTTGCCTCCAGGGCTGAAAGCGGACATTGTTTCCGCTTCGCGCCCTTATAATGGTCGTCGCGCCGCCGGCCGCCGTTGTGGCAACGCGGTTCGCAGGTGCGCCAAGCCGCCATTCCGCACCGTGCGGGTGATTAGATCACGAACTCCTCCTCATACGTCTGTGGCTCGGGAACGACCGTAACCTCCACCGGAACGATCCAATTGGCCGCGTAGCTCTCGCAGTCGGAACGCTGCAGGTCGGGCTGCACGCACCCCGCCCCATCGATCGCGCGGCATCGCAGTTTATATGGCCCCACTTCTTGAGGGGTCCACATGTACTCCCACAAGCGCCATGCAAAGGGATGTTCTGTTTCGAGGAGCCTTGCCTCGCGCCAACCCCTACCATCTCCGGTGCAGACCTCCACCTGCCGGATAGCAGCCTCGCCGCTCCAGGCGGCTCCGAAAATCCGATACGGTTGGCCGGCGATGAGACGCGCCCCCTGCACGGGTCGCGCGATCTGCGCTTTGACCTCCATCTCCGCGAGAGGGACCAGCCTGGGTTCCCCGAGGTTGCGCTCCCAACGGAAGTAGTCCCGCGCCTGCCAGTAGCCAAGGAACGGTTGTTCCAGAACCGTGATATGCGTGATCCACTTGACCCAAGCCATGCCGTACCAGCCACCCACGACCGCGCGTAGCGGGTAGCCGTGATCGCGCGTAAGCGGCTCCTCGTTCATCGAATAGGCAAGGATCGTGCTGTCCGCGATGGCCTTCTCAAGCGGTAAACTGCGGGCAAAAGCGATGGGGCCGGGAGAAGCCGTCTTCCTGTTCGTGTCGACGACGCCGCTGTCTGCGCCTACGAGCAGAACCTCACGTGCGGTTCGCTTAACGCCCGCCATTTCCAAAATCTCGCGCAGAAGAACACCTGTCCACGCAGCGTTGCCGACGGCTCCGTTCTGCCATTGGAGCCCCTCCTTCGGGGGCACATAGTAGACGCGGCCGTTCCCGGCGCACTCGACGACGGCGGTGAGCGTCGTGCTCCGCATCGCCTTGATGCTGTCGAGGTCAAGTTCGATCGGCCGCTCCACCGCCCCGCCAACGTGCAACCTCCAGTCTCGCGCATCGAGGTCCGGCGCGGGGAAATGGTTTCGCACGAAGAACAGCCCGGTTGGGATCAGCCAATCGGAGAGCGACGCAAACGGAAACTCGGTGTTCTGTGGGGATTTCTGTCGAACGATCAGACTGGGTTGCTCTTGTGTCGGCATAGTCCTGGTCTCCCCTTCCAAGAGCACACACAACGCGGCACTCGCTCGCGCGAATTCCGCTTCGATGACACCGCCCCTCGCAGTGCGTCTCGCGTTCCGCCTTCGGCCGCACTCTAGCACATACCGCGCGGTCCTCGGATCGACCTCGAACGGAACCAAAGGGCGCGAATGCTGCTATAGGCCCACGTCTCTTTTGCGCCCACTTGTCGTTCAAGCACTACCGCTGGCGAAGACCAGCAACCGATTGTTGGTAGGCATCTCGATCGTCTCGCGGAGAGTAAGTCCAACGGCCTCACCAACTTGTTCAAGATCAGCGATATCACGCACACCCCAGGATGGGTTGCGCTCCTTTAGAGCCGCATCGAAAGCAGCGTTCGAGGGGGCGTTGTGTGCCCCCTTGCACATGAATGGGCCGTAGAGAAGAAGAAGCCCACCAGCGTGAAGCAAACGGCCAGCTCCTGCGAACAGTCCTAAGCTTGCCGCCCATGGCGCGATATGGATCATATTGATCGACACGATGGCGTCAAAATGCCCCGCTTGTTCGACGCCCCATTGTCCTGAGCACACATCAATATCCCGCGGTGCCAGCACATTCTTCAGCCCTGCGTATCTGATCCAGCTAGACGTGCTGGTGCGGGCGTCGGCATCCGGATCGCTCGGCTGCCAGGTGAGGTTGGGCATTGCTTTCGCAAAACACACGGCGTGCTCGCCGGTCCCGCATCCAATCTCCAGCACGGCGCCACCTGCTGGAAAGACACGTTTCAGGACCGCTAGGATCGGCACCGAATTCCGCGCAGCGGAAGGTGAGAACATGCGCTTGTCGGCGCTTACGTCGCGCTGTTCCAGCGCAACAGGCGAACGGTCCTTCTGCTCTGGGGGCATTGGCCTTGAATCCCCTTTGGGCGATGTCCCCCATCTTATAGCTGAAATGATGGGACTGAAACCAAGGAGTTCGGGCTAAAGAATGGTGTCGTCAGTACGCGCGTACACCTCGGAGAATGTGACATTCTCGTGAAAGATGCATTCTGCATCGCCTGCTCCGGTCAACAAGGAATAACCGGTCCTAAGCGAACAGGTTGTCGAACGACTGGGATGGGTTTACGTTACCCGTCCTGATGACGGTGCCAACAAGTCCTATCGGGGGTTGGATCGACATGCTCGCCCAGGATGTGATGACGACAGTTGTCGTCAAGCTTTCACCAGACAACAGTGTCAGGCAAGCAGCGCAGATCATGCTCGACAATCACGTTAGCGGCCTCCCGGTCGTTGACGATGACGGGCATTTGGTGGGCCTGATCACGGAAGGCGACCTGATCCGCCGGATTGAGCTTGGCGGCGGTGTGCCTGTTATAGATGCCTCCCTAACGACCGAAGTCAGGGCTAACGCCTATCTGCGGCGGTCGTCGTGGAGGGTTGGCGACGCGATGACCGCTGATCCCGTAACGGTCAATGAAGACGCGTCCGTTTCGCGGGTGGCGGCGCTGATGCAGGAACGCGGCATCAAGCGCATTCCCGTCCTTCGAAACGACGTTCTTGTCGGCATCATCAGCCGCGCCGATCTGTTGCAGGCAATCCTGTCGGCAAGACATGACGAGACCGCATTGGGCGACGATGCGATCCGCCGCAGCATTCTGGTTCGACTTGGAGAGAACACGGGCCTTGAAGGGCTGGATGTCACAGTCGCGGTCAGCGATGGCGTCGTGCACCTGTGGGGCAACGTCGAAGCACCCGAATGCCGAAGGGCCGCACGCATACTCGCAGAAAACGTTCGCGGCGTCAGAGGCGTGGTCGAGCACTTCCCGGAACCGTATCCGCACTAGCACGGTACCTTCCCTTCCTATCCTCAATGCATCTTCTGGGTCTACCAAGCTGGAGGAACATGGAAATGGCAAAGACAATGAAGGCGGCTGTCGTACGGCAGTTTCGCGCTCCGCTCGTTATTGAGGAGATGACAGTTCCAACGCCCGCACCGGGGCAGATACTGGTCAAGTACGAAGCGACTGGCGTGTGCCATACGGATCTGCATGCGGCAAACGGCGACTGGCCGGTAAAGCCGTCGCCACCCTTCGTACCCGGACACGAAGGTGTCGGCTTCGTCGCGGCCGCAGGCACCGGCGTGAAGAGGGTGAAGGAGGGTGACAGGGTCGGCGTCCCCTGGCTGCACTCCGCGTGTGGCTATTGTCCCTATTGCAGAACCGGCTGGGAGACCCTTTGTGGCTCGCAGACCAACACCGGATACTCCGTCAACGGCACGTTTGCAGAGTTTGGATTGGCCGACCCTGATTTTGTCGGCAGCCTTCCCAGGAGCCTGGAATTCGGCGCTGCCGCGCCCGTCCTCTGCGCGGGGGTGACCGTCTACAAGGGGCTGAAAGAGACGGAAGTTCGCCCGGGCGAATGGGTGGCCGTCTCAGGCATCGGAGGACTTGGTCACATGGCGGTGCAGTATGCCAAGGCCATGGGCATGAACGTTGTCGCCGCCGATATTTTTGAAGAGAAACTGGCCCTGGCCAAGCAGCTTGGCGCTGACATCACCGTCAACGGCAAGGCAAAAGACGCCATCGAGCAGGTAACGCGCGCCACAAATGGCGGCGTTCATGGGGTCCTTGTGACCGCCGTGTCTCCCATCGCCATGGAACAGGCCTTCGGCTTCCTGCGGTCGAAGGGGACGATGGCACTTGTCGGCCTGCCTCCAGGAATGATGTCGCTGCCTGTGTTCGAGACGGTCCTCAAGCGCATCACCGTGCGCGGATCGATCGTCGGCACCCGCCAGGACCTGGAGGAATCCCTGCTGTTTGCGGCGGAAGGAAAGGTGAAACCTCACTTTTCGTGGGAGAGCCTCGAGAACATCAACGACATCTTCCATCGGATGGAAGCAGGCAAGATCGACGGTCGCATCGTTCTGCGACTGCACTAACGCGTCACAGTCAGCCGAAAGTCCAAGCAAAGTCTTGTCGACCGGGAGGGTCAGATGGTCACGCCAGACACAGCATCGATGAACGAGGCAGCATCCGCAAAACCGGCAAAGCCACTAACGGCAGACGAACTTCGCCTGATGGATGCCTATTGGCGGGCCTCGAACTATCTTTCGGTCGGCCAGATCTATCTGCTCGACAATCCGCTCCTGAGGAAGCCCCTGAAGCGAGAAGACATAAAACCACGCCTGCTCGGCCACTGGGGGACTTCGCCCGGCCTCAACATGCTCTACGTGCATCTCAACCGGATCATCAAGCGCGACGACCTCAACATGATCTACGTGATCGGTCCGGGACATGGCGGGCCATCGCTTGTGGCCCATGCCTATCTCGAGGGGACGTACAGCGAGTTCTATCCCAACGTCAGCCAGGATAGCGAAGGCCTGCAGCGGCTGTTCAAGCAGTTCAGCTTTCCCGGCGGCATTCCGAGCCATGTGGCGCCGGAAACGCCGGGCAGCCTCCATGAGGGCGGCGAGCTCGGCTACGCGCTCAGCCATGCCTATGGCGCAGCTTTCGACAATCCCGACCTCATCGTTGCCTGTGTCGTCGGTGACGGCGAGGCCGAGACCGGTCCACTGGCGACGGGATGGCAAAGCAACAAGTTCCTGAACCCCGCTCGCGACGGCTGCGTCCTGCCGATCCTGCATCTGAATGGCTACAAGATCGCCAACCCGTGCTTCCTCGCCCGCATCCCGCATGACGAGCTCCGCAAATTCTTCGAAGGCATGGGCTACAAGCCATATTTCGTCGAAGGCGATGACCCGGCAAGCGTTCACCAGCAGCTGGCAGGCGTGCTCGACACGGCCATGGCCGAGATCCGGCAGATCTGGGATGACGCCCGAAAAAGGGGGAATGTGAAACGACCGGCCTGGCCGATGATCGTCTTCCGCACACCGAAGGGGTGGACCTGCCCGGACGAAATCGACGGCAAGAAATGCGAGGGCTACTGGCGAGCGCATCAGGTACCGATGGGCGAGATGAGCAAGCCGGAGCACATTCGCATCCTGGAACAATGGATGAAAAGCTATCGCCCGGAGGAACTCTTCACCGACGAAGGGCGACTGAGACCGGAACTTGCCGCGCTTGCACCTACGGGCCACCGCCGGATGAGCGATAACCCGCATGCCAACGGTGGCTTGCTGCTGCGCGATCTGAAGATGCCGGCCTTCCGCGACTATGGCGTGGATGTCCCGCAACCCGGCGCGACCACGGTGGAGGCCGCCCGCGTCATGGGCACGTTCCTAAGAGACGTGATGAAGGCCAACATGAACAGCCGCAACTTCCGCCTGTTCAGCCCCGACGAAAACAACTCCAACCGCTGGCAGGACGTGCTCGAGGTCACCAACCGCTGCTACATGGCGGAGATCTACCCCGAGGATGATCATCTATCCCCGGATGGCCGCATCATGGAAGTGCTCAGCGAGCACCAGTGCCAGGGCTGGCTCGAAGGCTACCTGCTCACCGGCCGCCACGGGTTCTTTTCCTGCTACGAGGCCTTCATCCACATCATCGATTCGATGTTCAACCAGCATGCCAAGTGGCTGAAGGTCTGCAACGAGATCCCGTGGCGCCGGCCGGTGGCGTCGCTGAACTATTTCCTGAGCTCGCACGTGTGGCGCCAGGATCACAACGGCTTCAGCCATCAGGACCCCGGCTTCATCGATCACGTCGTCAACAAGAAGGCAGAAGTCGTGCGCGTCTATCTGCCGCCGGATGCCAATACGCTGCTTTCCGTCACGGATCATTGCCTGCGCAGCCGCAATTACATCAACGTCGTCGTGGCGGGCAAGCAACCAGGGCCGCAATGGCTGACGATGGAACAGGCCGTGCGCCATTGCGCCATGGGCGTCAGCATCTGGGATTGGGCAAGCAACGACGAAGGCAGCGAGCCGGATGTCGTCATGGCCTGCTGCGGCGACGTCCCGACGCTCGAGACCTTGGCGGCGGTGCAATTGCTGCGCGAGCACCTGCCGGAAGTGAAGGTGCGTGTCGTCAATGTCGTCAACCTGATGAAGCTGCAGCCTGCCGAAGAGCACCCCCATGGCCTTTCAGACCGGGATTTCGATGGCATCTTCACCCGGAACAAGCCGATCATCTTTGCCTTCCACGGTTACCCATGGCTGATCCATCGCCTCACCTATCGCAGGACCAACCACGGCAACCTGCATGTGCGCGGCTACAAGGAGGAAGGCACGACAACGACGCCGTTCGACATGGTCGTCCTCAACGAGCTCGATCGTTTCCACCTGGTCAGCGATGTCATCGACCGCCTGCCGCAGCTCGGCGCTCGCGCCGCCTATTTCAAGCAGGCCATTCAGGCCAAGCTGTTCGAGCACCGCGACTACATCGAGAAACATGGCGACGACATGCCGTCGATCACCGGCTGGAAATGGGGCGTCAAAGCTTCGGGACAAACAAAGGCATCGACGTCGACGGAAGGTGACAATGTCTAGTTTTGATTGAAGGGTCGGTTTGATGGTTCATCCGGTTGGCAAGAGTGGTGTCAGCGCAAGCCGCGAGGCAGGTGCGCTGCCGAATGTCTCCCTCCTGTCGAACGGTCGATACAGCGTCCTTCTTACGGAGGCCGGCTCTGGATATGGATCTTGGCGCGGCCTCGACATCACCCGTTGGCGAGAAGACGGTACGCGCGACTGTTGGGGCCAGTTTTGCTACATCCGAGACCTTGACAGCAACGAAGTCTGGACAATCGGGCGACAACCGATCCGTCATCCAGCGGCTGCCTACCAACATTCTTTTCACGTCGATCGCGCCGAATACCACTGTCATTACGGGGACATAGACATCCGGTGGGAGGTTTGCGTCGCGCCCGATTGCGATGCGGAGGTTCGCGTGCTCTTCCTGCGCAACACCGGAAGCAAAACGAAAAGGATCGAGCTGACAAGCTACTCCGAAATATGCCTCAACAGCCGACGCGCCGACAGCGCACACCCGGCATTTGCCAAGCTTTTCATTGAAACCCGCTTCGACGCCGAAACAGGAGCACTGTTCGCGCGGCGTCGACCGCGCAGCGCGGCGGAGAAGCCAATCTGGGCGGTACATGTGTCGGCCTCCAGCGACGAAACCCATCATTCGGTGGAGCATGACACCGATCGCCACAGATTTCTCGGCCGGCACAGGACACCAACAGACCCGCGCGCCCTGGGGCCGGGAAGAAGCCTCTCATGCACGACCGGCCCTGTCCTCGATCCCATTTTCAGCTTGCGCCGAGTGGTCGTTCTCGGCCCGGCCGAGACGCAACAGGTTGCGTTTGCAACTGGGGCTGCGGAGGATGAGGAAACGGCAGCAACGATAGCAAAGCGGTTCGCCGACATCGGTGCCGCTCGTCGCGCCTTGTCTGACGCCACTGCCAGCCGCGCCGATGACGGCTGCCTTCCATCCCCCTCCCCCGAAGAGGCAACCCTTTACAATCGGCTGGCGGGGCAATTGTTGTTTTCGCACTCGGGCCCTCATGACATGACCGCTCAGGTGCATACCGATGACAGCAGCTTCCAGTTATCGGGCATCTCGGGACACTTCCCTATTCTGCTCCTGCGCATGGACAAACAGGGTGAAGCCTCCCTGCTAGATACCGCCGTCAACGCCCACGCGTTCATCACCGGTCGCGGATTTCCCTTCGATCTTGCCATCCTCGACGAGACGGGGGCGAGTGCAATATTGCCACTGAGCACGAAGGCATCTGTCCATATGAAAGCGACGCTGGGCAAAGCCGGAGGTATCCATGTGCTGGACACGAACAACGTGGGGGATGCCATCGCGGCCAGGGCTCGTGCGGTACTATGTTGTGGTCGCGGGTCGCTTGCTGAGCAACTCGCTCCAGCGCCCGCTATCGCTTTGCCGATCTGGAAACCGACGAAAGCGCCCCTTGCCGGCGTGGGTGCAAAACGTCGAGCGGGGCGAGACGGCCTGCACTTTTGGAATGGTCGCGGAGGTTTCTCGAAAGACGGGCGCGAATATGTCATCGCGACTGAAGGTGATCGCGCGACACCGATGCCGTGGTGCAACGTCATTGCCAACCCCGTGTTCGGCTGCATGACGAGTGACAGTTGTCTTGGCTACACCTGGGCAGGCAACAGTCAGTTGAACAGACTGACGCCCTGGTCAAACGATCCGGTTTCAGATCAGCCCGGCGAAATTGTCTACTTGCGCGACGAGTCGACAGCGACGTTGTGGACGCCGACGACTTTGCCTCTCGGGCAGGCCTCAGCGACGACAGTGCGGCATGGGCAGGGTTACACGCGATACGAGAGCGATCTGGGGCTCCTTCATCATGAACTGACCGTCCATGTGCCCGTTGCAGCCACGGTCAAGATCGTCCGCCTCTCCTTGCGCAACGATGGAAGATATGCACGCAATCTCACCGCCACCTATTTCGTTGAATGGGTGCTCGGCATCTTGCGGGAAGACGGGCACGCTCTGATCGAATGTGAATTCGACATCGAAAGCAGTGCCATCGTCGCTGCGCGCCGCGGGACGGGAGAATTTTCCGGAGACCTGGCATTTGTGGCATCGAGTGCGCCGGTGCGATCCTTCACATGCGACCGGCTCGGGTTTCTTGGCAGAGAGGGGTCAATTTCTCAGCCGGCGGGATTGGTAGGCCTGGAGCTCGACGGGCGCCTCGGATCCCCGCTCGACCCGTGCGCCGCCCTCATGGTCGACGTTTCAATCTCACCGGCATCAACCGTCGAACTGGTCTTCGTGCTGGGACAGGCAAAGGATCACGAAGAGATCCGCAGGCTCGTCCGTGAACACGCCGAACCGGGGAGTGCAAAGCGTTCGCTGGCAGAGGCTTCCCGCCAATGGGACCAGTTGCTGAACTCCGTCACGGTTCGTACGCCCGACAAGGCCTTTGACCTCATGATGAACCGCTGGCTGCTCTATCAGGTGCTGTCTTGCCGCATCTGGGCTCGAACAGGGTTCTACCAGTCCGGCGGCGCCTACGGATTTCGCGACCAACTCCAGGATGTCGCCGCCCTCGTCCATAGCGCGCCTGAAGAAACGCGCGCTCACATCCTTCGCGCGGCCGCCCGCCAGTTCACCGAAGGAGACGTTCAGCATTGGTGGCATCCACCATCGGGCGCGGGCGTGCGCACCCGCATGACCGACGATCTGTATTTTCTGCCATACGTCGTCCATCGTTACGTGACGATCTCTGGCGATTACAAGCTCCTGAACGAGCTGGTTCCTTTCATCGTATCCCCAACCCTTAATAACCAAGAGGAGGAACGCTTCGAGGTCCCCGGGGTCAGCCAAGAGCGCGGCACCGTCTATGATCACTGCTGCCGGGCGCTCGATCAAGGTTTGAGACTGGGCCGCCACGGGCTTCCACTCATGGGAACGGGCGACTGGAACGACGGCATGAACCGGGTCGGCGCCGAGGGCAAAGGTGAGAGTGTGTGGAACGGGTGGTTCTTCCTGACCGTGCTCGGATCATTTGCCGCGATCGCGAAAGTCATGGGAGACAAAGATCGGGTCGCCTGGTGTACTGGCGCAGCCGAGGCATTGCGCGTGTCGTTGGAGCGCCATGCCTGGGACGGATCCTGGTACCGCCGTGCCTACTTCGACGACGGCACTCCCCTTGGTTCATCCCTCAACGACGAATGCCAGATTGACGCCATACCTCAGGCGTGGGCGGTCATCTCGGGCGCCGCCGATACTGAACGCGCCTCTACGGCAATGCGAGCGGTTTGGGAAAGGCTCGTTCGCACCGAGAGCAAGCTAATTCAGCTTTTCGATCCGCCGTTTGACAAGGGCGCGCTGCAGCCTGGATACATAAAAGGTTATGTGCCCGGCATTCGGGAGAATGGCGGCCAATATACCCACGCAGCCACTTGGGTGGCCCTTGCAACCGCGTTGCTTGGGGACGGCGATCGAGCATTTCAGCTCTGGAGCATGCTCAATCCCATCAACCATTCCCTTTCACCTGAAGACGCCGAGCGCTACATGGTCGAACCCTATGTTGTCAGCGCCGACGTGTACGGTGCACCGCCTCATACCGGCCGCGGCGGCTGGACCTGGTACACCGGATCGGCCGCCTGGATGTATCGTGTAGGGCTGGAAGCTATTCTCGGCATTCGCCGTCAGGGGAATCGGCTTTTCGTGAAACCGTGCATACCGACGGAATGGTCGACATACGAAGTCGACTTCCGACACGGGAGGTCGATTTACCGGATCAAGGTACGCAATGATGCCAAATCAGGAGAGGGCTCCTATGCGCTGACCCTCGACGGCAAGAGTGTCGGTGATCTGAGTGTTCCACTCGTGGACGACGGACGAGATCACAACATACATCTCGTGGTTGGCTGACCATGTCGCAAGCGCTGTCGACAGATGAAGAACTGAGCCGGATACCGACCGAGCAGGATCTCGCCCGGCTGCAATTCACGACACTGCTGTATTATCTGCACTGCACCAACCCCGACAACGGGCTCGTTCGCGACAAGACGGAAGAAGACGCACCCGCAAGCATTGCCGCTATCGGCATGGCGCTTGCCACAATCCCCGTGCTTGTCGAGCGGGGCATTGTCATCCGCAAATTCGCGGCAAAAATTGCCCGCAGGCGACTGCAATTTCTCCTGGAATGTCCGCAGGGGCCGGAGCCTGACGCCACCGGCTACAAGGGTTTCTTCTATCATTTCCTCGATATCGATACTGGCCGGCGCGTTTGGGAATGCGAACTGTCGACGATCGACTCAGCGTTTCTTTTCGCAGGGGCACTGACGGTGGCCGCCTACTTCGACGCCGATGCGCCGGAAGAGGCGGAAATTCGTCGGCTGGGAAACGAACTTTATGAACGCGCGGACTGGAATTGGGCCCGCGATCACGGACTCACGCTGACCCATGGCTGGCGACCGGAAAACGGCTTTATTCCCTATCGCTGGCGCGGGTATGACGAAGGCCTGTTGCTCTACATCCTAGGCCTTGGATCGCCCACTCATCCGCTGCCACCGGAATCCTACTCCGCCTATACCGAGAGCTACGACTGGCGGAACCTCTATGGGCGGGAACTACTCTATTCGGGACCGCTGTTCACCCACCAGCTTTCGCATATGTGGATCGACTTCCGCGGCATCCGTGACGAATTCATGCGCGAACGTGACAGCGACTATTTCCAAAACAGCCGGCACGCGACCTACGTCCAACAGCAATATGCCATCCACAACCCGCTGAACTTCGCCGGATACGGCGAATTCTGCTGGGGCTTCACGGCTAGCGACGGACCAGGATGGGTCAAGCGCACCGTCGACGGCGTCGAAAGGGAATTCTTCGACTACCTTGCCCGCGGTGCACCCTTCGGACCGGACGACGGAACTGTGTCTCCATGGGCCGTCGTCGCATCGTTACCGTTTGCTCCGGAGATCGTCATCCCAACGGTTTGGAACTTTGCCCGCATGAATCTCGGCATGACGCGCCTCTACGGATTCAAACCGTCGTTCAACCGGAGCTATGCCGTGGAAGGTGCCGAGGCGGGATGGTGGGTCAGCCCCCACCACTTCGGCATCGACCAGGGGCCCGTGGTGCTGATGATCGAAAACTACAGGACCGGGCTGTTGTGGAATATCATGCGCCGATCAGAGCCCCTGGTGAGGGGGCTGCGCCGCGCCGGCTTTTCCGGCGGTTGGCTGTAAGCGCTCCGCGTCGTTCAATCCAGGGCCGGGAGCGGCCTTCTGATGAAAGGAAATCGCCATGCGGAAGGGCTTGTTCTCCAATCAAAGTGCCGGATTGTACAGACGGGATCTCCTGATTATTGCCGGAACTGCCGCTGCTGCGCTGTCCAATTCCAGTCATGCAGCGCAAGCGGCGGCGAGCGAACATGCCGTCAGGATCGTGGAGATCAAGCCGGACGAGGACGTCTTTGCCTATGTCAGCAGGACCAAGGGCAGCTTCGATCAGAAGACCTATCAGCAGGTCATCGGCGCTGCGAACGATTTCAAGGAAGGCGACCAGACAATTGGAGTTGGCGCCGAAGACGACGCGACACGGCGCTATGCGCGCAGCCTTCTGACAAGGACGACAATCAGCAATCTCCATCAGCACCCATTGTTCGAGGACGATCTGCAGCGTTTGATTTGGGAGACGACCGACAAGGCCCAGTTCGAGCAGATCAAAGAGTGGACTTTGGGTGACCTGAAGGAATTTCTCCTCAAAGAGCCGGAGGAAAGCATCAAAGCCATCATGAACGGCCTCACCAGCGACGCGATCGGATGCGTGCCGAAACTGATGAGTAACGAAGAACTGATCACCGTCAGTCAGAAGATTTTCAACGTCATGCCGGGCACCAAGCTGGGGGCCAAGGGCTACATGGGTGCGCGTATCCAGCCGAATTCGCCAACCGACCACCCAGACGACATTATGTGGCAGGTCTTCGACGCATTTTCCTATGCTACGGGCGACATCGTCATCGGCACCAACCCGGTGGACAGCACTGTTGACAGCGTCGTCACGGTGGAGCGTGCGCTCAAGGACATCGTGGACACCTTCAAACTGGGCGATGTCATCCCGTGGTGCGTGCTTGCCCACATCGACGTCCAGAGCGAGGTGAGCGAAAGGTTCCCGGGAACGGTTTCCACGATGTTCCAGAGCCTCGCCGGCACGGATGACTGCAACAAGATCTTCGATATTACCAATGAGAAGATCCTCAAATACGCACAGGCGAAGGCCGGAGAGCGTTACGGTCTTTATTTTGAAACAGGGCAAGGTTCGGAATTCACCAACAGTGTCGCCAACGGTGTCGACATGGTGGTGCTTGAGTCTCGAAAGTATGGTTTCAGCCGAGCGGTCGGCATCGAACTCGCAAAGGTCCAACCCGAAGGTGCCTGGCTCCATGTCAATGATGTTGCCGGCTTTATTGGACCGGAGGTCTTCAAGAGCCGCGAACAACTCGTGCGGTGCTGTCTGGAGGACATGGTCATGGGCAAGCTCCATGGGCTGACCATCGGCCTCGATGTTTGCACCACGCTGCACATGACGGTGAGCCTGGACGATCTCGATTGGTGCCAGGACCAGATCATGCCCGCCAACCCCGCCTATCTGATTGCTTTGCCGACCAAGAACGACCCCATGCTGAGCTATCTCACGACTGCATTCCAGGATCATGTGCGCGTGAGGGACAAATTTGGCTTCAAGGTCAACGACGCGATGTGGGATTTCTACAAGCGCATCGGGGTCGTTGGCGAGGACGGGCGTTTCACCAGGTATTACGGAGATCCTCTGTGGGTCTATTACCAATATCGCCTCGCCAAGGGTGATGGCAGGCCCCAGGACGCGATCTACGATGAAGGTCGTGAGAAGGTCCGGGAAGTCGAAGCGAGGGGCGTCGACCTGGCCATGGGGCATGGGGAGAAGATCTGGGACCTCAATCCGGCCCTCGCCGCAAAAGTCAGGGGCCTTTATGACGACGCCAAAGTCTCTCTTTGGGCCGAACTTACACCGGGGTTTATCGCGGCCGTCCCCAACGTCGTTCCCGTTCGCACCCTGTCCAAGGATCGGAACGACTACATCGCGCACCCGACCACCGGTGAGACGCTGAGCCCGGAGTCGATTGGGGAGATTGAACGGATAAGGGCCTCCTGGGGAAACGATATGCCCAAGGGCCAGATCGTCATTTCCGACGGCCTTAACGCCAAGGCCATCATGGACGACGGGCATCTTGCACCTTACCTGGAGGAAGTGCGCAAGCTGCTTTCGGACGCCGGTGTCACCATGAGCGAAGACAACATCCTCGTCACCAGTGGAAGAGTGCGGGCCGGATATCGCATCGGCGAAACGCTCTTTGAGAAGTCGGACCCAGACAGTCTGAGGGGGATTCTCCATATTATCGGTGAGCGACCGGGCACAACGCACCACGCATACTCGGTCTACATCACGGTCGCCAAGGGCAAGCGATGGTCGCAGAAGGGTATCGACCACGATGCCACAAGACTTGTGAGCAATGTGGCTGACACCGCGCTGCACCCGCGAGACGCTGCCAGGGAAACCCTGACGATCATCAGGGAGATCGTTGGTAAACAGGTTAACAATAGCAGGAGATATGGGTAGGCAGCCGCCATCGCACGGCGCGCCGTGCGATCCGCAAAAGGTTGACGGGCAGTGGTCCTGATTGGAGGTTTGGTGCCCGCTTTCTAGGGCTCCATCTTCGCAGCCGGCGTTTTCGCGAAGGAAAACGGCATGGAGACCCAGCAAGCGTCACTCAAAGTGACGGCGGCTCGCTTCTTGCGATCCGTGCGAATTCTATTGCGCTCCGAGGTAGGTGGGAGGGCGAAGCTGACGTTCGCCGGGCTCGTGGCATTGTTGTTCGGCTTGAACGGTCTCAATGTCGTCAACAACTATGTCGGCCGAAACTTCATGACCGCCATCGCGGAGCGCCAGACCGATGAGTTCGTCCGACAGGCGGTCTATTACATCTGCGTTTTCGCTATCCTTACCATTGTCGGGGTCATCGCCCGCTTCACCGAAGAGCGACTGGCCTTGCTTTGGCGTGAATTCCTCACGCGCCGCGCCGTGAACCTCTATCTTGAAGAGGGGACGTATTATCGCCTCGACATATCCGGGCAACTCGCTCATCCGGACCAGCGCATTGCCGAGGATATCCGCGCCTTCACCGTCACGACGCTTTCCTACGTCATCATGCTGTTCAGCAGCGCTTTGACGGTGGTGAGCTTCTCCGGCGTGCTCTGGTCCATAAGTCCCTTGCTGTTTGGCGTGGCCGTCCTCTACGCGGCATCCGGTTCCTACATGACGATCGTCCTGGGTCGACCGCTCATTGATCTGAACTACGACCGGCTCGACAAGGAGGCCAACTTCCGCTCCAGCCTCATTCACGTTCGTGAAAACGCCGAATCCGTTCTTGTGACGCGCGGCGAGGATCGGCAGAGAACCCGCTTGCTGCACCGCATTGACGATCTGGTCGCCAACATTCGCAGTATCATCGCCGTCAACCGGAACCTGGGCTTCTTCACCAACGGCTACAACTGGATGATCCAGATTATTCCGGACCTCATCATAGCCCCGGCCTTCATGCGAGGCGAAATCGAGTTTGGCGTCATCACCCAGCCGGGCGCAGCCTTTGCGATGCTCGTCGGCGCATTTTCATTGATCATTCGCCAGTTCAACTCGATCTCGAACTTTGCCGCAGTCGTTTCTCGTCTGAGTTCATTGCTGGAAGCGATTGAACGAACCCATACAAGCGATGAATCGCGCATTGAACTCGAAGAACAGAAGGGACAATTCGCATTTGAGCGGGTGACACTGCGGTTGCCGGATGGATCGCCTCTTCTGAACGACCTTTCGATAAGCATACCTGCTGGTAGCCGGGTGCTGGTTACGGGAGCCAGCCCGGCCGTCGGGGTAGCCTTGTTCAGGGCGGCTGCGGGGATCCCGGTGGCGGGAGCCGGTCGGATCATTCGACCGGGCTCGGAAGACCTCATGTTTCTCCCGCAGCGACCCTACCTGACGCCTGGCTCGCTGCGACAAATTCTGCTTCCTCCGGGCGAAGTCAGCGCGACCTCCGATGCCCGGCTCCGGCAGGTCCTGCGAGAACTTGGCTTGGAGGAACTCGCCGGCGATGTCGAAGGGCTGGGCAAAGAACAAAATAGAGAAATCTCGCTGGGCGACCAACAGCTCCTGGCCATCGCCAAGGTCCTCCTGTCGAAACCACAGTTCGTCTTTATGGATCGCGTCGAGTCAATGCTGCGGCAAGACCAGTTCGACAGGGTGCTGCATCTCTTTTCCGCAAAGTCGATCACGTGCGTCAACAACGGTGAGCGATCCAATAAACGCGACCTCTACGACGCCGTGCTGGAATGCCACGAGGACGGTCAGTGGGCTTGGAAAGCCATCCGCTTGTGACCACCGGCAGTCCCAGCAAGGGGCAGCTACTGCGCATACGCCAACCGCGCCGACTATCGACGGAGCGGCCGACAGCAGTTACCGAGACAGATGGATCGGCCGGCTCTTACCTGACTTGACCCGGTTTCTTAGCGCCCCCGACCGCCTCCGCCACGCCCGCCGCCGCCACCCCGGAAGGCTGCCCCACCACCACGCCCACCACCGCCACCACTGAAGGCTGGTCCGCCTCCGCGACCGCCGCCCCCTTGGAAACCTCCGCGGTTGCCGCCCTGAAAACCGCCGCCGCGATAGCTGCCGCGGTCAAAGTTCTGGAAGTTGCCGCCAGGCTGCTGATAGAGACGGCCATAGTTGCGGCTCAGCTCGTTCTGGTTGCCAAATTGTCGTCCGGCCCGATCAAATGAAAGATGATCCGGTGCCCGTTGCCGAACCTGCTGATTGCGGCGTGGCGCGGGCCTCGTCTCAGCCCGGTTCTGGATGCGTTGCGCGGCTTGCGGCCGGTTGGATGCTGCGCGCTGAGCGGCGTTGCGAACGCTTTCTGCGTCAGGCCGCTGAACGGGCTGCCAACCGTCCGGTGAGTGCTTCTGCCACTGCCCGTCCTGGCGGCGATAGACGTTGCCGTCGCGGCCGGCATAGACGTCACCACCCTTGCTACCGACGATGAAGCCTTTTTCGCCTTCGGTGTTGCGCCAGCGCAGACCGCCAGCACTCCCGGTCGTTCCTCCGCTTATGCGCGCGAATTCGCCGCCGTGCTTGACGGACACACTGCCCCACGAACCGTAGACATTCTGTCCGCCACGCGCGACCATGGCGTTGCCGGTGCTTGGATTGTAGGCGGAGATAAAGCCTCGTTCGCCACCAGGTCCTGCCACCGCGCCGGCACGGAACCGGGTTCCAGTCACTGGATTATAAGCCGCACCAAACGCCAAACCTCTTTCGGGGCCGTAGGCGTAACCGTAGCGTCCAAAGGTTCCGTAAGCCGGATTGTAGGAAGCGCCGAAGCCGTAGCTTATCGGAGGCGGATAATAGGGCCAATCGTCGTCGTAGTAGTCCCAATAGGGCGGATAATACCATCCCGACCCCCAAACGACCGTGTCCCAGGCGAGATAAGTATAGAGATAGCCGAGAGTGTACCCGTACCAGATGGCGTCGGGCTCGGTGTCATAGACCCGGACATAGGTCGCGTTATAGAACGGAGACGATGATGGGATCGTATAGATCTCGTCCGCAACGGAGCGCGCAACGGCAAACGGACCGGTCGGTGTGTCACCGACGAACCAGATGCCATCCTTGAGGACGAAGTATTTATCCGCAACCTTGATGACCTGCTCATTCGCATTGACGGCATAAAACAAGGACGTGCCTTCAATCGCTTCGAATTTCGGCTCGCCATTATAGCGTACATCGACCTTCAATGACCCATCGGTGGAAACGCGCGCGAGCTTCGGAATGCTTGCCCTCAGGCGCGCCATCGCGCTCTCGGACGTGCCAGGTATCGAGGCGCGCACTGCCGAATAGGACGCGTCGTCCGGTATGTTCCGGAAATCGTCCGGCAGGTCTGGAGTAGCAAAGGTCCAGGGTCCTTTGAGCGAGGCGGATGAAAACCATCTGCCGGAGATAAGGGTGTACCAGTTCTTGCTGCTACGATGGAAGAAGACCGAACTGGTGGTATTGGAGACCCAGTCAAGTCCGGTACCCGCCACCGGTTCGAGCACAGGCTTTCCTTCAAATAGCAAAAGCTCCGCTGGTTTCTGGGAATAGAAAACCCTCGGGATCCCGTCCTCGTTGAAGCGTGTTGGCGGGAGCGCGGTCTTTACCTCTTTCCAGTTTTCGCTCTCGGGAAGTTTGGAAATCAGATCCGGAACCGTTTCCGTCGCAACCCAATCTGCCTCCAATGTCTTTGAGGTGAGCCAGTTCTTGTCGCTTCGCAAAAAGTAGTCGCCCGACTGATCCACCTTGAAGAGATCCCAGTTCGTATTGACCACGAACGATAGGCCGTTAACACCCTTGACGGGAGCCAGGACGACCGCACCGTCAGTCTGCAACAGGATCGCCGGTGTCTCACTGATAAAGATTGGCGGCGGGTCGGACTTGATATCCGGCACGTCTGCGAGCCGCTCGAAATCGCCAAGGCTCGCTGCCAGGCGCTGCTGCGACACCACGATTGGCTCGGTCGGAATAAGCTTTCCGACATCGAGTGCGAGATCTGCAAGTTGCTTGCGGTCCAGTGCGGAGAATTCGAGCCGTGTCGCTTTCACATCTGTCAGCGTGACGTTTTCATTCGCATCGTCAGCCACGGTCTTGGCTGAAAGCCCGATGACCCCGTAGACCGGCGTCGCGTCGGCGGAGGATTTCAGTTCGGTCGCGAGCAGCGCCTCGAGCTCCCGGAAACCTTTCCACGAGGTTATCTGCGGCTGAAACAGCGTGATCGTCGCACCCGTGTCGGTGGTAAAGACCCGCGGCCACGCCGGGGCCGTGGAGTCGGACTGATTGAGATACTTCCCCGCAACAAAACCGTTGGTGCCAGAATAGCCGACGGCGCACCAGGAGGCTTCCGCATCGCACTCCTTGATATCGACCTCATCGCCCTGAGGAAGAACGCGCATCGATTGAAATCCGGTGCCCGGACCAACCCTGAAATTCACGTTTGCCGTGAGGATCGCGGGATCCGCAAACGCAGAGGAAGAGAAGAACGAAGCGATTGTTAGATACGAGAGTATCTTACGCATGATCACACTCCTTAATCGGTGTGCGAGGGTCTCAAGCCCTCTCCGCGATTAGCCCCACGGAAAGCGGCCGGTAGGCCAGGCGCGCATCGAGCTGGCAACTGGCTCCACCCCTCCACTTTAGGATATTTGCACATTCGATGCCGAGTGCAACTGGGCCAAGCGGCATCATCCAACCAAGCCGCGCCAAGGCGGGTATCATTACAGTCGATACATTATGCGATCCCAGACGTACAAACCGGAAACAAACCCGGCACCTGATCGTCTTACCGTCCCTGACAGTGTCGGAATTCCGTGTTGCACAATCCTGTCGCAACTGGTTCAAACTATCCGGCGAACGTCGTTCCCCGGCGATGATCATCTGATGATACACCTGAGGCCTGCGTTTCGCTCAAGCTTGCGATCGAGGACTTCTCCGCCCTCCGCTACGTGCGGGACCAGATTGCCGGACACGGTATGTTCACAGAACTCGACCTCCTCGCTGATCCCGACGAACCGCGTGACCTCTATGGTATGCTCCTGCACTGTGAGAAAAAGCTCGAAGCGGCATAGACTGACGCGAAGCAATCACGTTCCCCGGTTTGTCGACGGTCAAACCGGGGAATGCCAGCAGGCTCTAAGCAGCCTGATAGAGGCCAATTGAGCGCCTTGATGGGATACGAACCAGTCGCTGCCCAATAGTTAATTAAGCGAGCACGTTAATTAACGAAAATGCTATTTCATTTATTAAGATGCATTCGGTCTGTGCTGTGGATGGTTCCGGCGGTACGGGTAAACCCGGCGAAGCAATCTCAACCTGCCTGGCATCGCGCCGAAGTCGGAACCGAGCCTGAGCTTGCCACAAGCGCCCTACGGGCATGCACTACGCCCGGCATTTCCACCCGATCGTTTTGCGCGTGTGATTGTCCGTCTAATGCGATGGCCAGCGCAAGCCATTGAGTGTGATCGCATCAAGCGAGCAATCGAAAGATGTGGAAAGCGCCGCCATCACATTGTTCTTCGAAAGTCGGAATGGAATGTTTCGCAGCAAGCGCCAAAAGCTCCGATTCGCGCGATGAAGCGAATTTCCGAGGTCAATCTGTTGCCGTGCCGTGAATTGAGAGGCGCCCACCTCGCAACAATATCACGTGCCCAGATCTGGCCGGTCACCACATCAGTTACAGGAGGAATTTATATTGGCCACCGCGACGCTTCAGCCGAATACTACAGGGTCCGTTGGATTCAATCCACAAATGGCAGCACTTTCCATTTGCGCGCTTTCAGCCATGGCAGCGATATTCTACCTGGGACCTCCCCTGAATTTGCCGTGGAGTGAACCCGCCGTGGAATTCACGTCTGAGGCCGACCCTTCAAAAGGCACGGTTGCCGCAAGCCCGCCGAAGTTCGAGATTGTATACAGCGACGGTGATCGCGGGCTGATGGTCTATGGCGGTTATGTCTATGTCGTGCGACTCGGTGACAAGCTGCCGGATGGCCGTCGCGCGATCGGGTTCGAAAAGCAGGAAGGAAGTTGGTCCGCAATGACACTGTAGGAGGCGTTTCAGGTGCGGGCTCTGTGGATGTTAACGGAACGTTAACGCTCGCATAAGACGCACGGGTCCTGCCCTCCCCGGTGCCATTGCCTGTCATGGCGAACTGGCGCAACCCTTTCGTTAAGGACTTGTAAACCAGTGTTTTTGGGTGGTGCATGATGATGAACGAAACGTTGTACAATGGCTTGCCGGAAATCGAGCATGCCCCGATCCTGCAAGAGAGCGCGCCAATCGGCGAGTATGCCGTCCAGGGCATACCCCTCGTCATCGAGGCCGTCCTCGGCCGTTCGAGATTGACCGTGGCGCAGCTTTCCAAACTGCATCGCGACGATCACATCGATCTCGACGCCAATTTCGGAGACCCGGTGGACCTCAAGGTCAACGGCACGGTCATTGGCCGGGGCGAGATCGTTTTCAACGAATCCAAGACCGCCATCGGCGTCAAGATCGTAGAGATTTCTCACGGCAGGCGCCGGTAACTGACACCAGCCGCTTTCGGCCCGAAAACCTGCCAAGCCCCGAATTGCTACTTCTGGTTGTCATGGCGGCATTTGCGGCTGCACTGGAAGGGTACGTCAAATGGGCAAGGGTAGCCTGCCGGCCTTCTATCGGCGTCGCTCAGGCGGGCACCTCAGTGAGGCACTGCCCGCCGGACGGCATAAGGATCAAGATCTTCGACGTGCGGCTTGAAAAGCGAAGAGAGCGCCGCACGCTGTCCGCACGGCTGCTCGATTGATTGCTCCCGGTGGCCGGCTATTCGGTCCTATCGCAGCGGCAAGGCCACCGGGCGGATCGGCGCCGCGTCGGCCCCGCGGAACTTCAACGAGGCGCCGACAAAGGCGAATTCGTAGACGCGATCTTTCGACAGCCCTTCCAGGTTGACGAGTTCGATGATCGGCGCGCCCTGTTGTGCGAGCAGATAGGTGTGCACAGGAACGTAGTTGTTCGACGTTTCGGCAGGAAACGCCTCGAAGCTGAGATTGTCGGCGCCCACCACCATCGCACCACCGACTTCAACCAGGAACCTGGCCGCGTCGATGCTCAGCCCCGGAGGATTGCTCATATAGGCGGAGGCGTTCTCGTAGAATTGCATGCGGCCGGTGCGGATCAAAACCACGTCACCCTGTTGCAGCTTCACACCTTGGCTGTCGAGCGCCTCCTGCAGGTCCTGGCGTGTCACCCGGTAATTATCCGGCAGCATCTGCATACCCTTGGCTGCCGCGACATCGATCATGACGCCACGCGCGATAATCGGCGGCAGCTTTTCAGCGCTTGTGACCGTCCAGCCCTGGTCGCCCAGATGATCGATTGCTGCATAGCCGTTCCAGATCTTGCCGTTCAGACCGAAGTGGTTCAGCGCATCGATATGGGTTCCCATATGGGCATACATCGACACGGCCGAGCCGGTGTAGCTGACGTAGTCATTCATTTCCTTCCCGACTTTCATCGGATCGGAAACCGCGGTGCCGTGCGGCGTGTGGGTCATCCACATCTGGTAAGGCGGGTCGCCCGCCGCCTCCCAACTTGGCATGCCGATGAAATACTCGACAGCGAGATCGTAGGACCTGCCGCCGCCGACGCGCGCCAGGATGGCGGCACGGGATTCCGGTGTGATCAGGTTGAGGCGCCCGATTTCATCCTTCGGGCCCCATGGGCTCTTGCCAACTTCCTGCGCGATGGCCGCGCTGCCGAGGAGACCGGCGATGAGGGAGGCGGCCAAAGCGCGGTTGATAATTCTGGTGTCGAACATGATGAACTCCTTCTTCTCGCTTGCCCAGGTATCGGGAAGCTGAGTTCACCCTATTGGTAGCGTCGAAGCGAATAATCTGCCATAATCTGAAAACATAATTTACAACGGAGAAAATATGGATCTGCTGGCAGCCATGCGCTCGTTCCGTCGCGTCGTCGAGTTGCAGAGCTTCAGCAAAGCTGCTGAAGAGCAGGGACAATCGAATGCGTCGATCAGCAAGCAGATCCGACAGCTGGAGACCCGTCTGGGCACGGTACTGATCGTTCGCACGACACGTCGCATGAGCCTCTCGGAAAACGGGCGCAGCTACTTCGCGGAATGTTGCCGGCTGCTCGATGAGCTCGACCACCTGGAGCGCACGACGTCCGGGGAGGCCGGCGAAATCAATGGCCGGCTTCGTATCAATGCACCATTGTCCTTCGGACTGACCGTTCTGGCGCCGATGCTCGCCCGCTTCATGATGCATCATCCGAAGCTGAAGGTTGACATGACGCTTGATGATCACCTCCTTGACGTCGTCTCAGAGGGGTTCGACGTCTCAATTCGCGTGCGCGCAGCGCTCACGGATTCATCGCTGATCGCCAAGCGGCTGGGAGACGTCGAACAATTCATCTGCGCAGCCCCCGCCTATCTCTCGGCGAGCGGCACACCGACAGTTGTCGGCGATCTCAAGAACCACCATTGCCTGGCGTACCGCCTCGCCGACCAACCCGGCAGCTGGGTGCTGGAAGGTCCCGATGGCGCCACGAGCATAGACGTGCCCGCACGCTTCGTGGCCGACAACAGCCTGATGCTGTGCGAGATGATCCAGTCCGGCATCGGCATTGGCGTCCTGCCATCCTTTATCGCCAACCCGTTTCTCGGGAACGGCAAGCTCCTGCGGATCTTGCCACAGCACAAGCTGGCCCGGCGTAGCATCTTCGCTGTCTACCCCACCAACCGCCTGCTTCTGCCCAAAGTGAAGCTCTTCACCGATTTTCTCGCAAGCGAGCTTCGGCAAGCAGGGTTCTAACCGTGTTTGCCCGCCTAACGACGCGCGCGTTCTCAGGCCACCGGCTAAGCACAACCCGTCGCGGGTGAACCTCGAGATTGCCTGTCGCGCGCCCGACATCTGTCGATCACGCAATTTTGCGCCCCAGCGCCTCGCCTGCGCCGTGCTTCGGTCGATAATGAGCAGAAACCAACCGAAAGATCGGCGATGCATGGCGCGATGTTGAGGCTATTGCAAACTGCGCTGCTGCTGGTGCTCATGCCTGCAGGCGTACCAGCGGCCGAGCTACCACGATCGGGCAACCTGGTGTTCGACCGCGTCATCGCGCTGGTGAACTCCGAGTTTCACGACGAAAGCGCGCTGGACCGCTTCAACGAAACGGCCAAGAAAGAGATCGAAGACGTGGGGCAGGCACTGCCTCCACACGCCTCGACCGCACGCGTGGATGCAGCCATCGACGGAGCACTTGCGAGCCTGCAGGCCTCACACAACGGCCGCTTCAAACCGGACACGATCGCCTATTTCGAGTTAAGCGACATCTTTCGCTTCGCGATCCGCAACGACCTGTCGCGGTTGTTTCCGCCCGAAGGAGAGGTCAGTTATCCCGGCATCGGCCTGGTAACGCGCATGATAGGCGACAAGCGGTTCGTCGGCGATGTCTATGACGGTTCACCGGCCGCAAAGGCTGGAGTGGTGATGGGCGATGAGATCCTTTCCGTCGATGGCTTGCCTTATCGTGAGATCGCCTCTTTTCAGGGAAAGGTCGGGCAGTCGGTCGATATTCGCCTACGCCGCAAGGCCGATGTGGCGCCGACAAATGTCAAAGTCGCTGTCGAGCGGCTGCGGCCGCTGCCGACGTTCGAAAAAGCGATTGAGAACAGTATCGCCGTGCGCGAACACGGCGGGAGAAAGATCGGCTATGTCCGTTTCTGGACCTTGTCGACGCGTGACGGGCTGGACATCGTCGCCAGCGAGCTTTCCGACGGCCGCCTGAGTGGTGTCGACGGCGTGGTCGTGGATCTTCGCGGGCGCTGGGGCGGCGGTGCTGCCGATGCGGCCGAACTCTTCGTCGGCGACACCCCATCGTTCCGGTTGATCCCGCGGCATGGACGGGCAACGCTCGCGAATGTTCGCTGGCGCGGTCCGGTGGTTGCGTTGATCGACGAGGGAACGCGCAGCGGCCTTGAGCTTTTTGCCTATGCATTGCGGATCAATGGCATTCCGCTTGTGGGCAAGCGGACCGCCGGCGCCCTGTTGGCGGGCCGCGCCTACATTCTGCCCGATGACAGCCTGCTGGAAATTGCCGTTTCGGATGCAGTGATCGACGACGATGTCCGGCTGGAAGGAAACGGGATAACCCCGGACATTCCTGTCGACCTTCCGCTTGCCTATGCCGCCGGCCGCGATCCGCAACGGGAAGCCGCGGTGTCGGAAATGCTTCGCCTTCTTGCTGACGGCAACTCGGACCGCATCGTCATGCCAGGTGGACCGCCGCTAACACCGTGATGACGGGCATCATACTCGCCTTTTGCGCAGCCGATCAGGCCGCCGTATCCGTCCGCACGATTTCCCGACCGAGCCTGACGACCTCTTCTACGAGCAGTTTCAAGTCACGACGTTTGGTGCGGTGATTGTTGATCGCGACCCGCAGACAATGCTCGCCGTGCACCGTGGTGTCGGAGAGAACTGCCGTCCCCTCGTCCTGCAGGCGCAACATGATCTCGGTATTGAGCGCCTTCAGTTCGTCGGCGTGTTTGCCCTCGCAACGGTAACGGAAGCAGACGATGTTGATGTTGGTCGGCGCGACCAGTTCCAGTGAAGGCTCCACCTCGATCAAGTCGCTAAGATACCGTCCCTGGGCTATGTTTTGGTCGACGAGCCGGCCGAACTTGCCAATGCCGTGCTCCTTCACCGCCATCCAGATTTTCAAAGCCCTGAAGCCGCGTGTCGTCTGCAGGCCATAGTCATAGAGCCAAGGCGCTGATGCCAGACCGCGCGCGGTTGCGACCAGATATTCCGGCGTCACCGCGAAGGTCCCGCGATGGGCTCCGGCATCCTGCACCAGCACGCAGCCAGCCTCGAATGGCGCGTGCAGCCACTTGTGTGGATCGAGCGCCACCGAATTGGCCTTCTCGATCCCGGCGACGCGATAACGGTTTTCAGGCGCAATGGCGATCAGAGCGCCGATGCAGCCATCGACGTGCAGCCAGAGGTCCTCCGCTGCCGCGACGGAGGCGAGTGCCTGCAAATCGTCGATGGCGCCAGTGTTGACCGTGCCGGCTGTCGCAATCACGCAGGCAGGCTTGAACCCGGCCGCGCGATCCTCTCTTATCGCACGCCTGAGCGCATCCACATCGATACGCAGTTCGGCATCGGTCGGAATGCGCCGGAGAGCCTGGTTTCCGAGGCCAAGCGTCTCCACCCCCTTGCGATGACAGCTGTGCATCTGGTCGGAACCGTAATAGCGCAATGGCTGCTCGATTGCCGCGACTCCCAACTCCCGGACATCGACGCCGGCTTTAGCATTGCGGGCGACAGCAAGGCCAATGATATTGGCGACCGATCCGCCGCTGACCAGCGTGCCGCTCGCCGAGGCTGGAAAACCCAGCATCTGCTTGCACCAATCGACGACCTGCTGGTCCACGAGCGCGGCCGCATGGTTGCCGCCACCGAGGTTGGAGCCTTGAATGGCTGCAAGGAAGTCGCCGAGCGCGCCGGTGAAATTGCTTGATCCCATGTACCAGGACCAGAAACGCGGATGGATATTGCCCATCGGATAGCCAAGGATGTTCGTGGCCACCTCGCGGTAGACGTCTTCGGTCGGCGTCGGCGCCAGTGGCAGCGCTGTGGCAAACGATGCGCGCACCTCCTCCGGCATTTCCTGCCAGACACGACGGTCGCGAACGCCGCTGACATAATCGATGGCGTCATCGACGATCCGATGTGACAATGCCCGCAGTTCACCCCAATCTTGTGGATCAAGCGTGTCTTCTTCGAAGAGTTCGTGTTCTGTCGGAGCTGCACCCATTCGGTCCTCCCACGCTGCGGATCTTCATTCCGGGAACGGCGGGGCGCGCCTTAGTTCCGTGTTCCTGTGACAATCGTTGCGGTAGAACGTAGCTCGACCTTGTTGGCGCGCATGGACTGCCGGGCCAGATCAAGAACCTCATTTTTGATCGTCTCACGCGTCGCGGCGTCGGCTTGAGCCAGCCCAGCGACCACGGGCGCTGCAATTTCGGTCATGAAGGTCCAGTAGCGTTCCGGCGTCTCATGCACCATCGTCGTCGATATTTCCTGTTCGTCGACATCCAGCAGACCGGCATCGGCAAAGGCCGCCGCCATCATACCTCCGGCGGCACAGCGAAAAAGACCGGGTGCTCCGGGCATCGGCGCCGGCAGTGTCACGTGCCGCGCAATCGTCGCCATGATTGTTGTCGCCCAGGGGTTCTTTTCAGGCGCGCTCCAAACGGCCGTACAAATGCGCGCGCCGGGCTTCGCCACCCGGGCGAACTGGCGTGCCGCCGCCCCGACATCCGGGAAGAACATGAACCCGAACCGGCACAATACGGCGTCGAAAGAGTTGTCAGCAAACGGCAGGGCGCTGGCGTCGCATATCTCGGTCGTGAAATTGCTAAGGCCGCGATGTCGGGCATTTCCGGCAGCCACGTCGAGCATGCGCTCGGAAAGGTCCGTTACCGTGACGCGTCCATTCGGGATCAGGGCGGCAGCGGTTAGCCCGGGTTCACCTGTTCCGGCCGCGACATCAAGGACATGGTCGCCATCCCGAAGCTTGACCTTGTGGATCATTGCGTCGCCGAACGGAGCGAGCCAGCTCAGAACCAACGCATCCCACTTCTTCCAACCGGTCGAGAACCGGTCCCAGATATCTTTCTGCTGCTCACGAATCTGGTCGAGATTGCTGGACATGCACGTTCCTCCCGTGGATGCGCTCCCTGTCTCGTCCATCGGAACTATGAACTCTCTGGATCAGGATACAATCAATTTCGCGCCTTTTGGTGCGCCCTCTGCGCCGACATCCAGCGCCCTGTCGAACCGGGATACGCAGTTCGAATGCTGTTATCTTGGCAACAGGGTGCCCGTAAATTACCTCCTGCTGATTTGCATAACGACAATCGGCGCTAGGGAGACCGGGCTCGGCAGGCTATATTTGCCCCGTGGAGATCGTGACGGAGAGATTCGCATCGATGCCGAAGCCTAAGAATGACAAGAACAATGGTCGGGTAGAGGCCAACGACGAACAACCCCTTAGCGCCCAGTTGCGGATGATGCATGCAGCCTTCATGGCTTCGCCACTCCGAAACAGGATCATCTGGCTCGCCCTTGGCATCCTGGCCGTCATCGTCACCACCGCCTTCGGCCAGATCATCCTCAATCGCTGGTACAAGCCCTTCTACGACACGCTGGAACGGCGTGACCTGCAGGCTTTCCTGCACCAGCTCGTGATTTTCGCCCAGATCGCCGGGGCACTGCTCGTCCTCAATGTTCTGCAGACCTGGCTTGGCCAGCTTGTCCGGCTAAAGCTGCGGGAAGGCCTTACACTCGACCTCATCAACGAATGGATGAAGCCGGCGCGTGCGTTCCGCTTGGCCAATGCCGGTGCCATCGGCATCAACCCCGACCAGCGCATCCACGAGGATGCCCGCCACCTCTCCGACCTCTCGGCAGGGCTGACGATCGGCCTGATCCAATCCGGCATCCTGCTCGCCGGCTTCATCGGCGTGCTCTGGTCGCTGTCGGACGGGTTCGTCTTTCATATCTCGGGCATGGCCATCAACATCCCCGGCTACATGGTCTGGGCAGCCATTCTCTACGCCGGTACGGCATCGTGGCTGAGCTGGCTTGTCGGGCGTCCATTGGTGAAGCTTAACGGCGAACACTACGCCCGCGAGGCGTCGCTGCGCTTCTCGTTGATGCGCATCAACGAACATATCGAGGCCGTCTCGCTTTCATCGGGCGAGGCAAACGAAAAACGCCGGTTGCAGGCGGATCTGGCTTCGGTTCTCGAGATCAGCCAAAGCCTGCTGCTTGCCGTCACGCGATTGACCTGGGTGACGGCCGGCTATGGCTGGATCACCGTTGTCGCACCAATCGTCATCGCCTCGCCCGTCTATTTTGCCGGCGACCTCAGCTTCGGCGGCCTGATGATGGCCGTGGGCGCCTTCAACCAGGTGCACGCGTCGCTGCGCTGGTTTGTCGACAACATCGGCGCCATTGCCGACTGGCGCGCTACGTTGATGCGCGTCGCCGCCTTCCGCTCAGCGCTGCTCGTCGTCGACGACCGGCATGAAGGCGACAAGCGCATCGAGTTCGTCACCTCAGACGGCCCGCAGATGACGTTCGACCACATCGAAATCGTCTCGGCTGCCGGCTGCATCAAGCTTTCCGAGCCGAACGTCACGATCAATCCCGGCGAGCGGGTTCTCGTCACCGGCGCGCCGGAAGTGGAAAAGGCGCCGTTCTTCCGCGCCATTGCCGGCCTATGGCCCTTTGGGCACGGACGCATCGCGCTGCCGATCGATGACGGCCTGGTCTTCGTTCCACGCTCGCCCTATTTTGCCCCAGGCACGCTTGAAGAGGTGCTCGCCTATCCCAAGACGCCCGACAGCTTCAGGAACGGCGAACTTAGCGGCGTGCTCTCCAAGGTCGGTCTTGGCCGCCTTGCCGACCGCCTCGATCAGGACATGCGCAAGAAGCTCAATCTGAGCGAAGTGGAAATGCGCCTGCTGGCGATCGCGCGCCTGGGACTGCACAAGCCACGATGGCTGATTATCGACGAGGCCCTGGATACGCTGGAGGACGACAGCTATCGCAAGGTCATGACCTTCCTCGACCAGGAAATCGGCAAGGCGGCAATCGTCAACATCGGCCGCAAGGAGCGTGCAAACGGCTTCTTCACCCGCGTGCTGGAACTGGAGAAGGACGCCGCCGGTGGTTCGCTGCGCCTGATCAGGCCAAAGAGCCTGCGCCCCACCAACCCGCAATTGGTTGATTGACTTCGCTGCTCTTAATGCCGCCTGTCAACATATGAGCGCATCCCATTGATTAAAAAGAAGCAGCGCCTGCTTGCGAGGCGCTGTTTCCGTATGCATTTCGTCGCGGATCTTAGCGCGCGCGCAGCTTCATGTGACGATTGACGTCCTTGTAGAGCAGGTAGCGGAACTTGCCGGGGCCGCCGGCGTAGCAGGCCTGCGGGCAAAAGGCGCGAAGCCACATGTAGTCACCAGCCTCGACTTCCACCCAGTCCTGATTGAGGCGATAGACCGCTTTGCCTTCAAGCACGTAGAGGCCATGCTCCATGACGTGGGTTTCGGCAAAGGGAATAATCGCGCCTGGCTCGAAGGTGACGATCGTCATGTGCATGTCATGGCGAAGATCCGTCGGATCGACGAAGCGCGTCGTCGCCCATTTCCCTTCGGTGCCGGGCATGGGATTGGGCGTGATATCGGCCTCGTTGGTGAAGAAGGCTTCAGGCGCGGGAAGCCCATCGACATATTCGTAGGCCTTGCGGACCCAATGGAAGCGAACGGGCGCTTCACTTCTGTTATGCGCCGCCCAGTTGCTGGCCGGCGGGATGAAGGCGAAGCCGCCCGGCAGCATGCGGTGTTCCTTGCCGTCGAGCGTAACGGTCAGTTCGCCCTCGACGACGAACAGCGCGCCCTCGGCGCCCTCGTCGAGTTCCGGCCGGTCGCTGCCGCCGCCAGGAGCGATTTCCATGATGTACTGCGAAAATGTTTCAGCAAAACCGGACAACGGACGCGACAATATCCACAGGCGGGTCTTGTCCCAGAACGGCAGATAGCTGGTGACGATGTCCATCATCGTCCCCTTTGGAATCACCGCATAGGCTTCGGTGAAGACCGCACGGTCGGTCAGGAGTTGCGTTTGTGCCGGAGCGCCGCCATGGGGCGCATAGTAGTTACGACCAGTCATTTCCGTCCTTCAGTTCTCAAGCGGGCACCGCCTCCTCACAAGAGCGGCGCGGTTGGGTTCATTGCCAGTGGTTTGTCAAAGCAGGGCTGCGCGCAGATCGCGCGGCTGATCCTTCTCCTCATCGAGATCCAGTTCCGCCTCGACGTGGTGCAGATGTTCGGCCATCTCGCGGATCGCGGCATCCACATCCCGCGCCGCGATGCGGTCGACGACCGCCATATGCTCGTCCGGCCCGCAATTGTGCAGGTGGTTCGAGCGGTACATCGCAGTGATCAGCGACGTGCGCGAAACCAGGTCACGCAGGATGCCGAACAGGAAGGCGGAGCCGGAAAGTTCTGCCAGAAGCAGGTGAAATCCCCCGGAAAGGCGAACGATTGCAGAGAGATCGCCTGCCCTGCCCGCAACCCGTTCTTCATCGATATGCGAGCGCATGCGCTCGATGTCCTCAACCGAGGCACGCTCGCAAAGACGCTCGACCACGCGCTGCTCGATCGCTCTTCTGGTAACAAAGACGTCGCGTGCCTCGTCCACCGATGGCTCCGACACGAAAGCGCCCCGGTTGGGCATGATCGTCACCAGGCCATCGCGTTCGAGCGCGGTCAGCGCCTGGCGGATACGGGCTCGACTGACAGAGAAAATCTCGGCAAGCTGCTCCTCCTTGAGCCGCGTGCCGGGGCGCAACCGCCGCTCGGCGATGGCGAGCCAGATCTTCTCACAAATGATAGCCGTCGGCGCTCCGGCGGTTTCGTCCGCATTGTACATGAAATCTCCCTTAGCCGTTCGCGTACTCTGGCCGGCCAGCGTTCAAAGTCAATTCCACTCACTGCAGTTTGATATTGACTACAAAATTGTAGACAATATTGTGTACCGTGACTTGATATGCTGTGGCAACCACTTAAACAACGGCCATCGACCGGTATGACAACCGACCGCGCCTGACCCCGAGAGCTCACTGATGGACTTCGACTTCACCCAACTGCCCGCCCAGGACCGCTACCGGCTGCTGACGAATTTCATCGGTCCGCGGCCGATCGCCCTCGTCTCGACGCTCTCGCCGAACGGTCAGGACAATGCCGCGCCGATGAGCTTCTTCAACGTCTTCTCGCACGATCCGCCGATCGTGATCCTCGGCATCCAGACACGCCCCGATGGCGTGGAGAAGGATACGGTCAGCAACATCCGCCGCACCAACGAGTTCGTCGTCAACATGGTGGACATGGCAATCTCCGACCAGATGCTCGTCTGCGGCCTCCCCTTCGAACCGGACGTCGACGAAGTGGAGATGGCAGGGCTGACCGCGGCCGACGGCGTCAAGGTTGGCGCCCGCCGCATCGTCGAATCGCCCTGCTCGATGGAATGCCGCGTCGAACAGCTGATCGAATACGACCGCCGGGTCATCGTGCTGGGCGAAGTCGTGCACATGCATGTGCGCAAGGACTGCCTTGACGACAAGGGCCACTATGTCGACCCGTCGAGCTACCAGCCGATCGCGCGGCTTCACGCCAACAACTACATCACCTCCGACCGACAGTTCGAGATGCGGGCACCCGACATCGCTTCCTTTACCGCCCTCAAAGCGAAAACGGCCTGATCCATGCGCATCCTTCTCGTCAATCCGAACTCCACCGCCTCGATGACCGAACAGGCGCACCGCAGTGCCGAGCGCGTGGTAGCCGCCACCACCCGGGTCGAGTCCGTCAATCCGACCACGAGCCCAGCCAGTATCGAAGGCCATGCGGACGAGGCCATGGCGGTGCCGGCGATGCTCGCCGAGATCCGCGCTGGCGAGGCCCGTGGCGTCGATGCCTATGTCATTGCCTGCTTCGACGATCCCGGCCTTGGTGCTGCCCGTGAAATCGCCCGCGGACCGGTCATCGGCATCTGCCAGGCCGCCATCCAGGTGGCAATGAACATCGCCACACGCTTTTCCATCATCACCACCCTGCCGCGCTCCGTGCCGATCATAGAGGACCTGGTCGACGCCTATGGCGCCGGTCATCGATGCCGCAAGGTGCGTTCGGTCGATATGCCGGTGCTGGCGCTGGAGGAAGATCTGGCCCACACGGAAGAGATGCTGGTGCGCGAAATCCTGCGCGCCAAGCAGGAGGATGGCGCCGAGGCGATCATTCTCGGCTGCGCCGGCATGTCCGAACTGTGCGACCGGCTGAAGGCGAGAACCGGCATGCCGGTGATCGATGGCGTCACCGCTGCCGTCAAGCTCGCCGAAGCCCTGGTTGGGGCCGGCTATTCCACCTCGAAGGTCGGCGCCTATGATTACCCACGGGTCAAGTCAGCCGTAGTCGCCCGCCCTGTGGATGCTGTCGCTTAACAAACGACAGCAAACCTCTGAAAACAAAAAGCTCCGGAGGAAAATCCCTCCGGAGCTTTTCTCGTTCTGTCTATGGCGGTCGGCTTAAGCGGCCTGCGTCGCCTTTGTCGTTGCAGCAGCAGCTTCCTCGACGCGGTGGCATGCTGCGCGCGAGCCGTCGGCAAAGCTTCGCATCGCCGGGCGCTCGCTCTTGCAGCGGGCGTCGGCGAGCGGACAACGCGGATGGAAGGTGCAGCCCGACGGCGGGTTGAGCGGGCTCGGCACTTCGCTTGCCGTAATGCTGCGCTGGCGCTTCGGCTCAGCGATGTCAGGGATCGTTTCCAGCAGCAGCCGCGTGTAGGGATGCCGCGGATTGGCAAACAGCGTCTCGGTGTCCGCTTCCTCGACGATACGGCCGAGATACATCACCGCGATCCGGTCCGACATATGACGGACCACGCTCATGTCGTGGCTGATGAAAAGGTAGGTGAGCCCCATCTCGTCCTGCAGCTTGCGCATCAGGTTGAGGATCTGCGCCTGCACCGAGACGTCGAGCGCCGAAGTCGGCTCGTCGCAGACGAGGAACTCCGGCTCTCCGGCAAGCGCGCGTGCAATCGAGATGCGCTGGCGCTGGCCGCCGGAAAACTCGTGCGGGAACTTCGATCCGTCCGACGGCGCAAGGCCGACGATCCGCAGCAGCTCGCCAACGCGTTCCATCACCTCGGCGTCCGAATTGCGCAGCTTCAGTTCGCGAAGCGGCTCGGCGATGATGTTCTTCACCCGCCAGCGCGGATTGAGGCTGGCGAAGGGATCCTGGAAGATCATCTGGGCCGAGAGTGGTTCACCCGAGCGGCCTGGCGCAAAACGAACCTCGCCCTCGGAAGCGCGGTAGAGGCCGGTGACAAGACGAGCCACCGTCGACTTGCCGCAGCCGGATTCTCCGACGAGACTCAGGCAACCGCCCATCGGCACGGTGAAGCTGATGTCGTCCACCGCCCGTACAAACTGGCGCGGCTTGCGCTCCAGTACCCGGTTCAGCCACGGGGCTGACACATCGAAATTGCACGTCAGATCATTGACGGTCAGGGCGTCACTCATAGAACTCCTCCTGCATTGAGCCAGCAAGCACTGACGCCGTGGCCGACCGGGGTCGGTTCCGGGCGATCTTCACGGCAACGCCGCCCCGCTTCGGGACAACGCGGATTGAAGGCGCATCCGCGCGGGATGGCGTTGAGACGTGGCATTGAGCCGTCGATCTGGTTCAGCCGCTCGACGCGCCGGCCGAGCGCCGGGATCGATCCCATCAGCCCGCGGGTATAGGGATGGCGCGCATTGCGCAGCACTTCCTCCACCGGGCCGATCTCGACCAGGCGGCCCGCATACATCACCGCAACACGGTCGGCGGTCTCGGCAATGACGCCCATGTCGTGGGTCACGAGCATGACCGACGTGCCGTGATCATCGCAGAGGCGACGGAGCAAGGAGGTGATCTGCGCCTGGATCGAGACGTCGAGCGCCGTGGTCGGCTCATCGGCGATGATCAGCTTCGGCTCTGCCGCGAGTGCAAGAGCAATGACCACGCGCTGGCGCATCCCGCCCGAGAACTGGTGCGGATAGTGATCGAAGCGGGCCTCCGGTGCCGGGATGCCGACCTCCTTCAGCAGGTGGATCGCGCGATCCTTCGCCCCCTGCTTCGACAGCTTCAGGTGAAGACGGATCGTCTCGACCAATTGTGCGCCGACGGTAAAGAGCGGGTTCAGCGACGTCAGCGGATCCTGGAAGATCGCGCCGATCTGACGGCCACGCACGCTCTGCATGTCCTTGTCCGACAGCTGGTCGATGCGGCGGCCGGAGAGCCAGACCTCGCCGCCGGAAATCCGTCCCGGCGGTTCGAGCAGGCCCTGGACGGCAAGACCGGTCATCGACTTGCCCGCGCCGGATTCGCCGACCACGCCGAGGATCTCGCCTGGGCGAATGCTGAGCGAGACGTCGGAAAGGGCTGCCACGGTTCCGTGCCGTCCGGGGAACTCGACGCAAAGTCCGCGCACGTCTAGGACCGGCGAAGTTTTGGGTTCACTCATGCGGCAGAACCTCCAGGGGATAGCTGGGTGGGAAGATTTCGCTGACGGGCGGATGCGCCCAGCTGCGCTCCGGGTATTTCGCAATCAGCCTGTCAAATTGCTGCTGTGCCTGGTGGCGGGCCGCATCCATGTCGAAACCGGCCACCTTGCCTTCATGCATCGAGAGGCGGCCGTCGACGAAGACCGTCTTGGTCACCCGCCCCGAACCGCCAACCACCAGTGTGGTGATCGGGTCGATCGCTGGCGCCATATGATGATCCATCAGATCGAAGACGGCGATATCGGCGCGGGCACCCGCTTCGAGGCGCCCGAGATCGCTGCGTCCCAGGGCCTTCGCGCCACCGAGCGTGGCGGCATCGAAGAGATCGGCGCAGCTGACTGCGGCCGTGTCGCCCTCGACGACGCGGCAGGTGATGAGACCGATGAGCAGGTTCATCAACATATCGGGCGGCGTCGTATCGGTGCCCATGGCAATGTTGATGCCGCGCTCCTTGACGGAGCGGAAGGAGTTGAGCGTGCTTCCGCCGCGGGCCGACACCATCGGGCAATGCACGATGCTGACGCCGTTGTCGGCATAAAGCGTGAGATCGGTGGCCGTTGCCTGCGTGGCATGCGGCGCGATCAGCCGCGAGCTCAGGAAGCCAAGGCTCGCCATCCACTCGGGCGCCGTCTTGCCGTGAAGACGACGAACGGTATCGACCTCCATCGTGCCTTGCGCGGAGTGAAGCCGGATCGAGCAGTCGAGATCGCGCGCGGCGTCCGCCGTTCGCCTCAAGAGCGTCTCCGTGCAGGTCTCGACCCTATCGGGCGCCAGAAGCGCGCGCACCAGGCCGCCATGGCGGCCGTCGTGATCGCGGATGAAGCCGATGGCGTCGTTGAGGCCCTGCAGCCCCCTCGCCTCGTCGAAGACGGCGTCGAGCTGCCCAGGGGCCTCCAGAACCATGCCGCCCGAGCGGTAGGCCGGGCTCAGATAGACGCGAAGGCCGAGATCGCCGGCGGCGTCCGAGGCGGCGGCGAACTCTTCCACCGTCTCGCCCCATTCGCGGTAGAACAGCGATGCGATCGGTGCGGCCGTCGTGATGCCGTTCAGCAGCAGCTGGGCGAAGGAGAAGCGCTTCTGGAACGCCAGCTCCTCCTGGCTGTACATCTCATAGGGACCACGCTCGACATAGGAGCGCGGCCACACGCGGCCCTTGGCCCAACCGGGCTGATGGTCGACCGCAAGGATGGTGGTGTCGAGGTCGGACAGGGCATCGAGATCGATCAGGCCGGGGCTGATCATCGCAGCCCCAAAATCGATCCGGCGGGCGACTTCGCCTTCGAACCGCGGGCCGACATAGGTGAGGCTTCCGCCTTCGATAACGACCTCGCCGTTCGGGATCAGGCGATGGCTGCCGTCACGATGACCGAGCACCCATTGCGCCGTCAGAAGCGTGCGGCCGTCGGCGCGCGCGCCGAGTTTCAAATCCTTGAGATCGATCATGGGATGGCGACCTCCGCGACGCCATTGCGGGCGATGACGCGGCCGCGCTTGACCACAAGCGGACGCGGCGCAACTTCGACAACGGCATGGGCGAGCGTTTCGCCGGCAAGCAGGGTGAAGTCGGCGTCGCAACCGACGTCGAGGCCGTAGCCGGCGATGTCCATGACATCGGCACCGCCGGTCGAGCAGACGTAAAGCGCATGCTCCAGATCGACGTCGCGCCGCAGGCCGTTCTTCATGCCGAGAATGCGTGCGCGGTCCATCATGTCGGGCTGGCCCCACGGGCCCCAGGTGTCGCGAATGCCATCGCAACCGGCCGCGACCTTCACGCCAGCGTCCTTGAGGCGCATGATCGACGGGACCGTCGAGGACGGCGAACCGGTCGTGACAATGCGCACGTCGAGCTCGGCGATCTGTTCGATCAGGCCAGCGACACGCAGATAGTCCGGAGCGCCGAGTGCAAAGGCGTGGCTGATCGCCACCTTGCCATGCATGCCGAGCGCGCGGATGCGCTCGAACATCATTTCCATGCTGAAGGCGCCGAGCTCGCCGGCTTCGTGCAGGTGGATATCGATCGGCTTGCCGTGTTTCTCGGCAAGGCCGAAGACCGCATCCAGATGCCCCTTCGGGTCACGGTCGATGCCACAAGGGTCAATACCACCAAGGACTTCCGCGCCATTGCTCAGAGCCTTGTCGAGAAGCTCCACAGTGCCGGGGCGCGTCACCAGACCGGATTGCGGGAAGGCGACGATCTCGATGTCGATGACGCCGTCGAGCGCCTCGCGCGTTTCGATGATGCCTTCCATCAGCGCCAGGCCGTGGGTGGTATCGATATCCACATGGCTGCGGATATGGCTGGCGCCGTTTGCCGCGAGCTGGATCGCCTGGCGCATGGACTGACGATGCGGATCGATGCCGATCTCAAGCCGCTTCTCGCGTTCGAAATCGATGCGTTCGCGCAGCGTCGCCACCTTGGCGTTTTCGTGCCAGGGCATGCCCCAGACGGACTTGTCGAGATGCGTGTGAGCCTCGACCAGGCCGGGAATGGCGATGTGGCCAAGGCCATCCTCGACCGCCACGCCCTCGGCCTGAAGGTTTTGGCCGATCGCTTCAATCTTGCCGTTGCGGATCAGGATATCCGTCGGTGTGCCGCCGTTGGGACGGACGTTACGGATCAGAAGATTGGACATCATTCACCTCAGTTTCGGATTGAGAGCGTCGCGCAGCCAGTCGCCCAGAAGGTTGACGGAGACGACGAGAAGGCAAAGCTGCAAGACCGGGAAGAGCACGACCCACCAGACGCCGGAGAACAGGAACTGGTTGCCCAGCCGGATCAGCGTTCCAAGGCTCGGCTGGCTCGGCGGCATGCCGATACCGAGGAAGGAGAGCGTCGCTTCCGTCAGGATCGCCATGCCGAAGTTCAGCGTGGCGGCAACCATGATCGGCGTCAGCGTGTTGGGCAGGATATGGTTGAGCATGATGCGGCGCGCCGGCGTCTTCAGCAGGCGGGCCGCCTGCACATATTCCTTGCCGCGCTCGACGATGGTCTGGGCGCGCACGGTGCGGGCATATTGCACCCAGGCGCTGAGCGTGATCGCCAGCACGAGCACAGCTGCCGAGCCGACATCGCGCAGTTCGGGCGGCAGCATCTGGCGGGCAACGGCGCTGACGAGAATGGCGATCAGGATCGTCGGGATCGACAGCAGCACGTCGCCGATACGCATCAGGATGTTGTCGACGATGCCGCCGAAATAACCGGCGACGAGACCGAGGCTGAGACCGACGGTCAGCGACAGGATCACCGAACAGACGCCGATCAGGATCGAGATGCGCGAACCGTAGAGGATGGCCGACAGCATGTCGCGGCCCTGGGTGTCGGTGCCGAGGATGAACGGCCACTGGCCATCAGCCTGCCAGATCGGCGGCAGTTCCGAGTTCCAAAGGTCGAGCTGCGCCGGATCGAACGGGTTCTGCGGCGAGATCAAAGGTGCTGCAAGCGCAGCAAGGATGAGGATCGTGAGGATCAGCGCGCCGGCGATTGCCGACGGGCTGCGGGTGAAGGACCACCAGAGATCGCTCTGGCGCCAGCGTGCGAGCCGGCCGAGCTTGGCTGTCGTGGGTGTTTCCTGAGCCTGGTCAGTCATGGGGCGGCCTCAGCGTGTGGTATCGCGAAGACGGGGATCGATGACCGCATAGGCGATATCGACCAGCGTGTTTAGCGTGACGAAGATGAAGGAGACGATGCACAGGTAACCTGCCATCACCGGAATATCGAGGAAGGTCACCGCCTGGATGAACAGCATGCCCATGCCCGGCCACTGAAACACGGTTTCGGTGATCAGTGCGAAGGCGATCAGCGAGCCGACATTCATTGCCGTCATGGTGACGACCGGCATCAGACAGTTTCGAAGCGCATGGCGGAAATAGATGCGCCACCGCGGCACGCCGCGGGCACGGGCGAACTTGACGAAATCGGAACGCAACACTTCCATCATCTCTGCGCGCACGAGCCGCATGACGAGGGTGATCTGGTAGAGGGCCAGTGCAAAGGACGGCAGCAGCAGGGAAGCGCGTCCCGATGCGGTCAGCAAACCCGTGCTCCACCAGCCGATCTGCACGACGTCGCCGCGGCCGAAGGCCGGCACCAGACCAAGCGAGACGGCAAAGACGAGGATCAGCAGGATGCCGACGACGAAACTTGGAAGCGAGACACCGATGATGCTGACGAACTGCAGGCCTTCCGAGTACCAGCGGCCGCGATGGATCGCCGTGAGAACGCCGAGTGGAATACCGATCAGAAGTGACAGGGCTGTCGCCACCAGCGCCAGCTCGATCGTTGCCGGGAAGCGCTCGGCGATCAACGTCATCACGTCCTGGCCATTGCGGTAGCTGATGCCGAAATCACCCTGTGCCGCATTGACGACGAAGCGCACATACTGGGTGACGAACGGATCGTTCAGGCCGAGCTTTTCACGCAGTTCGAGACGATCGGCCTGCGACATCTGTTCATTGGCCATCAGTTCGACCGGGTCGCCGGCGAAACGAAAGATCATGAAGGCCATCAGCGCGACGGCAAGCATGACCAGCACGGCATTGGCCAGCCGCTTGATCAGAAAGACAATCATTGGGTTTCCCGCTCAGTGAGAAACCCCGACAGAGCAAGCTCTGCCGGGGCAATGTGGGCTCAATCGCCGATACGGGTCAGCCAGTGGCGCGGCTTGTTGTCGGCGCGGATGGTGACGTCGGTCACTTCCTTGGACATCGCCCAGGCCATAGGCTGCTGATGCAACGGGATCATGATGACCTGATCCTTGGCAAATTTCAGCGCTTCGGTCTCGATGGCCAGTCGCTTGTCGCGATCCATTTCGACAGCAGCCTTCTTCACCATGGCGTCGAGTTCGGGATAGGACCAGCCGCCGTAGTTGGCGACGCCGGCCGCACCCTCGCGGGTCGAAAGCACCTGGATCAGCAGCGAGTAGGCATCGAGCGTCGGCTCGTTGGCCCAGCCGATCATGTAGGCGTCGGACTTTCCGCCGGCGCGCTTGGGAGCCTGAACGGCGCGCGGGCCGATATCAAGCGTCGGCTTCAGGCCGACACGCGACAGCATCGAGACGAGCGCGCTGCAGACGTCTTCCTCGTTGACGCTCTCGTCGTTCATGCAGACGAGCGTGAACTCGGTGCCGACGGCGCCGGCTTCTTCGAGAAGCTTCTTCGACAGCTCGGGATCATAGCTGGTCGGCACGTCGAGTTCGGCGCTGTAACCCGGGATCTCAGGCGCAACCATGGTGCCGGCGACGTGCGACTTGCCGCGCATGACGCGCTTGAAGATCAGCTGGCGGTCGATCGCATGATCGATTGCCTGGCGGACCTTGATGTCGTTGAAGAAGTTGTCGCGGCCGTCGTTGAGCTTGTCCTTGCGGTTGAAGACAAGGTGGATCGTGCGCAAGTCGGAGCGCTCGACAACCTTGATGTTCGGATCGCTCTTCAGCCGGTCCAGGTCCTGCACCGGTGCGCCGTCGGTGAGATCGATCTCGCCCGAGAGCAATGCTGCGACGCGGGTCGCAGCCGACGTGATCGGGGTAAATTCGATGCGGTCGAGATTGTGCTTCGGCGTATCCCACCAGCCGTTGTTCTTGACGAGCACGGTCTTGCTGTCCGGCACGCGTGATTCAACGATGAACGGGCCGGTGCCGTTGGTGTGATAGGTGGTGTAGCCTTCGACCTTGCCGCCGACATCGGTCGGCAGTTCGGACTTGTTCTCGATCAGCCAGTCCTTGTCGAACATGAAGATGTTGGTCATGTCGTTGAGGAACAGCGGGCTCGGCGAGTTCACTTCGATATCGACGGTGTAATCGTCCACCTTCGTGGTCGAGACATAAGCCGGGATGTTGCCGCGCAGCGGCGAGGTCGGGTGGCTGACGCGGGCCATCGAGGCGACGACGTCATCGGCGGTGAAATCAGCACCGTTCTGGAATTTTACGCCCTTGCGCAGATGGAAGCGCCAGACCTTTTCGGAAACCAGCTCCCACTTGGTGGCAAGTGCCGGCTCGACGACGAACTCGGGCGTGTAGCGGGTCAAGCCTTCATAGACGTGGTTGAGGAAGGCGAGGTTCGATGTGCTGCCGTAGGAATACGGATCAAGCGAGAAGATATCCCGCGGGCTGCCCCAGCGCAGCGTTTCGGCCTGTGCCGTCGAGGCGAGAAAGGCGAATGCCAACCCCGCAAGGAGATGCTTTCTCAGTTTCATGTGGTTCCCTCTGTTTTTCCCATTCGTCGCCGTCCCGATCCGGTCGGTCCACGATCCTTCGATCGCTGGAGGCTGACGACGCTAGATTTGAAGTTGTTGGCGCTAATGTCAACTATTTTGTCGACAATTATGTTGGCAAGAATTGGCAAACTTAATTTTCAGGGGGAAAACCACACGAAATCAGTGGCTTTGAACCGCCGCCAGCTTGCAATCCTGGCGTGAGCAGCCGGACGATTGCTCAGTTACTGAAGCAGATCCATGCCTTGGGAGACACGATCAACCGATTTCAGCGGGTTCAAGACGAACCGTATGCGGGCCGAAGTCCGTTGGGCTTCGGCTGCAACATTGCTCCTCGCACACCAAAACAGCCCGCCCCGCCACGGTCGAAAGACCGGATGGGACGGGCTGCATTTTCGCTGGCAGCAAGGGATCTATCGCGAAACGAGGCGGATCAGCTCTCGCGGAATGCCCGGCTGACCTGGTCCATCAGCGGCTTGATGAAGTACGACGCAACACTGCGCTCGCCGGTGGTAATGAACGTTTCGACCGGCATGCCCGGCATCAGCGCGACGTTGCCAAGCCTCTCTATCTCTTCAGGCGTGATCGCGATGCGCGCGACGTAGAAGCTCGCACCGGTTCGCTGGTCGACCGACACGTCAGCCGACACCCGTTCGATAGCACCGGAGATCTCCGGCGTCGTCTTCTGGCTGAAGGCGGAGAAACGCAGGATCGCCTTCTGCCCGGAATAGATCTGGTCGATGTCCTGCGGCGCAACCCTGGCCTCGACGACGAGCTTGTCGATATCCGGCACGATCATCATGATCGGCTCGCCGGGAGCGACCACACCGCCAACGGTATGAACGGCGAGCTGGTGAACGATGCCGTTCTGCGGCGCGACGATATCGACCCGCTTCAGCTGATCTTCCGCCGCCACCTTGCGCTCGACATACTCGCCGATCCGGGCGTCCATTTCCCGCAAATCCGTTCCGACCTCTTCGGCCCATTGCTCGTCGACCTGGATGATCTGCAGCGATGTCTCGGCGATCTTCTCGTGCACGCCAGCCACCCCCGCGAGCAGCCTGCCCATCTCGCCGTCGATATCGGTTGCCTGGCGCTCGAGTGTGCTGAGCCGGCTCTTTTCCATCAACCCCTTGTCGTGCAGAAACGTGTAGCGACCGAGTTCCTCGTTGATGAGAACCCGCTCGCGGCTGCTGGCAGTGCGCTCGGCCTCCATTCCGCGGATCTCCTCGTTCAACTGCTGGACGCGCCGCTCCAGTTGCCGCTTCTTGCTCTCGCGCACATCCCGGCGGCTTTCATAGAGCCGCTGTTCGGCATGCATCATCGCCGCCACTTCGGGATCTCCGGCGCGCGACAGCAATGTCTCTGGGAAGGCAACATTCTCCGAATGGTCGCGCTCGCTTTCAAGCCGCGCCTTTCGAGCTGCGAACTGGTCGAGGCTCTTGAGGATGATCGCCAGATTGGCCCTGGTCATCGTCGCGTCGATACGCATGACGACATCCCCCGCCTTGACCCGGTCGCCGTCGCGCACCATCAGCTCGCTGACGACGCCGCCAACCGGGTGCTGAACCTTCTTCAGGCTGCTCTCGACCACGACTGAGCCTTGAGCGATAACCGCTCCGACGATTTCCGTGCCGATCGCCCAACCGCCGAAGAGCCCAACCAATATGGCAAATCCGAGGGCGCCCACAATCAGATGGGTGCGGATCGAACGTCTGAGTGTCTGCCAATCGTCCATGTTCATGCCTTTGCTGCTTCTGCGGATTGCACCACCTTGAGCGCACCCGGATTGGCGGATGCCTGCCTCAGGACCTTCGAGAGAACTTCGTCCTTCGGTCCAAAGGCCTGCTGGCGGCCGGCGGCAAGCATCAACACCTTGTCGACCGCAAGCAGCGCACTCGGGCGGTGAGCGATGACGACGACGATGCCGCCGCGCTCGCGGATACCGAGGATCGCCGACGTCAGCGCCTCCTCACCTTCGGAATCGAGGTTCGAATTCGGCTCGTCGAGAATGACGACGAAGGGGTCGCGGTAGAGCGCACGCGCAAGCGCGATGCGTTGCTTTTGACCGGCGGAAAGCGGGCGGCCATTTTCACCGACTTCGGTGGAATAGCCCTCGGGCAGACTGACGATCAGATCGTGCACTCGGGCTGCGCGGGCGGCCGCGATGATGGCGTCGGGCTCAGCATCCGGATCGAACGAAGCGATATTCTCGGCGATGGTGCCGTCGAGCAATTCGATCGACTGCGGCATGTAACCGATATGGCGGGCAAGCGCCGCCGCCGGCCATTGGTCGGGCGTCGCGCCATCGAGGCGGATCGCACCGCGCGCCGGCCGCCAGATGCCGACGAGCAGTCGCGCAAGCGAGCTCTTGCCGGAGCCGCTGGCGCCGATGACGCCGAGCCCAGTGCCTGCCTCCAGCGTGAAGGTGACGTCCTGCAAGACAGCCTCGGTTGTTTCCGGTGGAAGGGCGCTGACGCGGTCGACGGAAAGAGCGTGACGGGGCGCAGGCAGATCCATGCGATCGGCTGCATCCGGCAAAAGCGCCAGCGTCTTCTGCAGCCGGCGTCGGCTTTGGCGCGCGCCAATGAAACCCTTCCAGTTGGCGATCGCCAGATCCACCGGCGCCAGCGCCCGGGCAGACAGGATCGAGCCGGCGATGATGATCCCGGGCGTCGCCTGCTCGTTGATGACGAGCCAGGCGCCGACCGCAAGAATGCCGGACTGCAGCATCATGCGCAGCACCTTGCTCAACACGCCGAAGCCCGAGGAGACATCGCTTGCCCGGCGCTGCTCGCGGGTGAAAGCACGGTTCTCCTCCTGCCAGCGGCTCCTCAGATGCGGCCCCATGCCCATGACCGAGATCACGTCGGCGTTACGGCGGCCGCTCTCGGCCATGCGATTGCGCTTGGAGGAATGGCGGGCAGCCTCTTCGACCGGCCGTTGTGAAACGAGTTCCGTCAGCAAGGTGATGGCGGCCAGGATGATGGCGCCGGCGAGCGCGGTGACACCCAGCCAGAAATGGAAGGCGAAGCAGATGGCAATATAGAAGGGCAGCCAAGGCAGATCGAAGAGCGCTGTCGGCCCGCTGCCGGACAGAAAGGCCCGGATGGTATCGAGATCGCGCAGCGGCTGAGCATAGCGAGCGCTGATCGGTGCCTGCATCTGCAGCCCGACGATCGCATCGTAGATCCTTGGCGAAAGGGCCTGGTCGAGCCGATCGGCGATGCGTACCAGCAGCCTGCCCCGTAGCGCGTCGAACAACCCTTGAAAAGCGTAGAGCACGACGACGATGGCGAGAAGGGCGACCAGCGTCGGCAGGCTCCGGCTCGGGAGCACACGATCGTACACTTCCATCATGAAGAGCGATCCGGTGAGGTAGAGCACATTGACGACGGCACTCATCAGGCCGATGCCGACGAAGGCGCTGGCGCAACCGGCGAATACGCCCTTGAACTGGCTGGAATTTCTATTGGATGAACTGTCGCGCATGGTCCCTGATCCGTTGAGATCGCGGCGGTAACAGGCAGGCATCACAAAGCGATGACATGCTTGAGATGGCTGAAGCCGATGCCGCGCAAAAAAGGGGCGCACCGGAAGGTGCGCCCCTCGCTTTGGTTAGGCGAAGCGGAAGTCGTCGATGACGAAGTTTTCCGTTTTCACACCATTGAAGGTGATGGAGGAGCCGTCATCGAACGCGATCTGGGCACCAGCGTCACCGTCGGTGAATGCGCCAGAAGACAGGAGCGCCTGGTAGTCGGCAAACACATCCTTCGACAGCACGACCACATCCTGCCCTTCAGCGCCGGCCTGGAAGTCCAGCACCACGTCGCGACCGTCGCCGGCCGCAAACAAGAAGGTGTCGGCACCCGCACCACCCGTCAGCACGTCATTGCCCGTACCGCCGTTCAGCGTGTCGTTGCCCGCACCCCCGTTCAGCTGATCGTTGCCGGAGCCACCGCTGAGCACGTCATTGCCGGCCCCGCCCATCAGGACATCGTTGCCGGCCCCGCCTTCGACCACGTCGTTGCCGTCGCCGGCGACCACCCGGTCATTACCTGCACCGGCATCGACCATGTCGTTGCCATCGCCTGCGAGCACCGTGTCGTTGCCGCTGCCGGCTTCGATCATGTCCTTGCCGTCGGTGGCGACCAGCGTGTCGTTGCCGTCGGTGCCTTCGACGACGTTGTACTCCGTGTAGCCGTCGATCTTGATCGTGGCCGTGCCGGTCGATTCCCCACCCTGGGCGTCACGCACCGTGTAGGTGACGGTAACCGTGGCAGCCTGCTCGTCTTCCAGCGCCTGGAAGGCGGAAGACGGATCGGCGACGAGCTTGCCATCGATGATCGAGAAGGCCGCGGCCGCCTGAGCATTCGTCAGCGCCAATCCAGTGACGGCCGTGACCGCGAAGCCGACGAGCGTCAGCCGGTCGCCCTCGACATCCGTATCGTTGCCAACGAGGTCGAATGTAGCGGTCTCGTTCTCGGCAACAGTTCCTGTGTCGGCGATCGTCACCGGTGCATCGTTGACCGCCTTGACCGTGAGGCTGACGGTGCTTTCGCTGCTTCCTCCCTTGCCGTCGGACACGACGACGGTGAAGCTGTCCGTTCCGTTGACATTGGCGTTCGGCGTATAGGTCCAGGCGCCGGTCCTGCCGTCGAGTGTAACGCTGCCATTGGCCGGCCCCGCCCCGGTCTTGACGGCGTAGGCAAGTGTGTCGCCATCGACATCCGTCGCCGTGACCGTGCCGCTGACCGACGTGTCTTCGTTCGTCTCGACGGCAACGGGCGACGCAACGGGTGCATCGTTGACCGGCTTGACGGTGAAGGTGGCGCCTGCCTCGCTGGACCCGCCGCGACCATCGGAAATCTGGTAGCGGAAGGAGGCTTCGCCGTTGAAGGTGGCGGAAGGCGTGAAGCGGATGCCGCCCTCCTCGACGGTGGCTGCACCACCGACGACCGAGGTGACGCTGGTCACCTTCAGCTGATCGAGATCGGCATCGCTGTCGTTGGCGAGCAGGCTCGCAAACGGGATGACGAAGGACGGCGCATCTTCATCGATCGCAACAAGCGTGTCGCCAACAGCAACCGGGCCGCGGTTGACCAGACCATTGGCAATCGCAGCGCGGTTCATCACCGTGCCGTCGGCAAAGGTGACGAGTTCGACACCGCCGCCTGCCAGCTGGCCCTTCAGGGTCAGCTTTTCGCCATTGGCGAACTCGACCTCAACGGCTTCACCGTATTTGTGCAGGACCGCCTCGCCGCGGGCGATGTCGTGCAGGACGAGAACGTCGCTGTCGCCCGACGCCGTAGCAGTTTCGACGATCTCGTCGGAGCCTTCGCCACGTCCATAGACGTAGGTATCGGAACCGTCGCCGCCAATCAGGACGTCGTTACCGGCGCCACCTTCGATCACGTCGTCGCCGAGACCGCCGGCAATGATGTCGGCGCCCTCGCCACCCATCAGCACGTCGTTGCCCTTGCCGCCGGCAAGCGCGTCACGTCCGGCGCCGCCCAACAGCGTATCGTCGCCGTCGCCGCCATCGAGGCGATCGTCGCCGCCGTTGCCGATGAGCGTGTCGTTGCCGCCAAGGCCATAGATCGTCTCGCCGACTTCACCACCGACCAGCATGTCACGGGCATTGGTGCCGTTGATCACCTGGCCGCCTTCGAGGCCCGACTTCAAATCGACGACCGTCAGATCGTCGAAGGACAGCCCGGCATTGCCCCAGGAATAGAGACCGAAGGTACCGGCATCGAGACCACGGTCGCCGACCGGATAGGCGAACAGCGCCTCATCGTTGAGGAAGGCGGTGATCTTGTCGCCGACGACTTCGACGCGCAGCTTCATCGCCTGGCCCGGCTCATACTTGCCCGGAACCTGCGCAAGGATTTCCTCGACCCCGTTCTTCATGCGCACGAGGTTGAAGATGCTGCCGGCGCCATTGCCGGGGCTGCGATCGAGGATGCCATCGGCATCGAGCTCGAGCTTGTAGTAGTTCTTGTTGTCCTTGTAGCGGAACAGGAAGCCGAGGCCGTCCTTATCCGGCGTCTGGATCGTCGCCTCGACGGCATAGTCGGTCCAGGCAAGGGCTGCCGGATCCTTGAACAGGGCGTAGGTGCCGAGACGAAGCACGTTGACACCGTCGCCAAGCGGGCTCCATCCGCGCTTCCACAGATCCGATGCCGTTGCGCCGCTCCATGTCAGCTCGCGGCTCGCAAGCCCGGTCGTCTGCACCAGCTTGCCGTCGGCAAGCAGCCATTCGGAGGCCTTTCCATCCGATCCGATCCCGCCAAGCTCGCCCTCATCGACGATGTTGAAGCGCGACAGGGACTGCGGCGACGAGAAGTCTTCTGCAACCAGAATCTTGCTGCGGTCGACGACGGTGATGTCGACACGGTCGGTCGAAACCGAGCCGTCCACCGCCGTCACCTTGAGCAGCAACTTGTTGACGCCGGTGTCGAGATTGACGTTGGCGGTCTTGCCATTGGCGATGACGTTGCCGGCAAGGTCGGTCCAGACATAGTCGACCAGCTGCTTCGGGCCGAACGAGCCGGAGGCATCGAGCTTGACCAAAACCTTACCGTCGCCGTCGATGTCGTAGGTTCGCTGGTCGATGCCGGCTTTTGCCGTCGTGTCCGCCCTGGTGACGACGATGTCGTCGAAGACCGAAGCGCGCTGACCGCTGGAATAGAGGCCGACGGTGCCGCCGGTCAGCGGTGCATTGGCATCGGTGACCGGTCCGGCAAAGACATTCTTGTCACCGAGGAAGATGTTGATGACGCCGCCGGTGACCGCAACCGTCAGCGGAATTTCCATGTTGTAGGGCGAACCTTCATTCACCGATGCAAGGATGGTCTCTACGCCATTGGCAACCTTGACCAATTGACGACGATTGGTCTCGCCATCGAGCGTGAAGCGGTAGTGGTTGTTGGCATCCTTGTAGTAGAAGAGAACGCCGATCGTGTCGTTGTCGAGCTGCGTCAGCGATGCCTCGAAGACGTAATCCGTCCAGGTGGACGAGCCTTCGCCGACGAAGACCAGCTTGTTGCGGGCGGCATCGCTCTGATCGAAGAGTGCTGCTTCAGGTGCCGCAAGGCCGGTTGCTCCGGTCGGGCGTGAGAAGACCGTTCCCTTGAGCAGGAAGTTGCCGGTGTTGCCGTTGGCAGCCCCGATATCGGTCGCCCAGCCATTGGCGTTGCCGTCATTGAAGGTCTCGACCAACAGCGTGCGGTCGCCGCGGACGATGACGTCTACCGTGTCGCTGGTCTTGACGCCGTTGAAGTCGGTCGTGGTCAGCGTCAGCTTGTGCTTGCCAAGCTCGAGCGCGGCGCTCGCGTCCTTGCCTTCAGCCACCACATCGCCGTTTTCGTTGGTCCAGACCCAGCTCTTGACGCTTGCCGGCAGTAGCGACTTGGCGCCTGAAAGCGCGACATTGGCGGACGAGGCGCCGGCCAAGGCATCGGCGATGATGTCGTCGCCGGCTTCGGCCATGGCACGGGCCTTGCCGCCGCTGACGTCGATGTTCTCAAAAACTTCCTGGTGGCCGCGGTAATAGCCCGTCAGGCCATCACGATCGAGTTCCGGCTTGGTACGGAAGCCGTCGAGGTAGTCGTCGAAGCCGGTGAAGTAAGTCTCGGTGGAAATGCGGTTGTTGTCGGGGTCGATGGTGATCAGGCGGATGGCGCCGTTGCCGCCATTGTTGCCCTTGGCCTCGTTGCCGTTGCCGGTGATCTCGCGCGACACGCCGTTCTGGTAGTTGACGAGGAACTGGAAGACCGGCTCGCCGTACTGGTTGTAGGTGATGTCGGTCTCGGCGCCATCGCCGAAGATGTGACCGGAGAAGGTCATGACGATGTTGGGGTAGCGGGCGAGCAGTTCGCGCGAAACATATTCGCCGTCATTGGCGCCGCGCTGGTCGGTGCGCATGCCGTAATCGTAACCTGCACCCTCGTCATAGAGCGGAAGAGCCAGATTGTCCTGCCGGCCGGCATAGCTCGTCAGCGAGTGGGTGGCGAGCATGACGCGATAATCGGGATGGGCCTCGATGACGTCGCCTGCCCAACGGATCACGTCGTCGCGGGGACCGAATTCGAGCGAGATCGACAGCCACTTGGTGCCATCGGGCGCGGTGAACGTGCTGTAGGTGTTGCGGGCGCTCATCAGTTCCTGATCATAGGCGCCGCCGAAGGTGCCCGGATTGGTCGCCGTCTGCTTGTCGGGCGAGAAGCGCTGATCGAGATGGATCGACGAGTGGTCTGCGGCATTGCCGCCGTTCGCCTGATCATGGTTGCCCGGCAGAAGCGCGTAGGGGATCTTGCCGTCGAGCTTGCGAAGGGCCGCTTCCGCGATGTCCCACTGGCCGGAAAGGTTGTTCTGGGTGATGTCGCCGACATGGGTCATGAAGACGATGTTGTGGCTCTGGCGATTGTCGACCAGCCACTGCGTCATGTCGCCGAAGAAATGCTTGATGCCATCGTTGGAGGTGTAGTCCTGCGTGTCCGGGAACACGGCGATCGTATAGGCGTTCGCACCGGCGACGCGGACGCGGAAATCGTCGGTGACGACGTGACCGGCAGTGTCGGTTGCCGTGACGCGGATGTCGGAATGGCCGAGGGCAGCAAAATCCAGCACCAACTTGTTGCCATTGGTCAGAACGGCATTGAGTACTTCGCCCTTGCTGTTCTGCACTGTGAAGGTCAGGTTTTCGCCCGAGAAATGCTGCGACAGGTCAATCGTCACATTGGCCGCATCCGGCGTGACCATCATATCCTTGATGGCCAAGGTCTTGACGACGGAGCCTGGATTGGGGTTCGTCGTGTCCTGGCCAACGGCCGGAATACCCGCCGATCCCGGCGTCGTCGTCGACACGGTCGTGCCTTGGCCGCTGAGGGAACCCTGACCGAATGCCGGCGTGGTCGAGCCCTCGCCGAAACGAAACTCAGTGCCGTTGGACGACAGCGCATCGCCCTTCAGTGCATCGGGAACGATGCCTTCCGGCTTGGCATTGCCGAGCGCCGAGAGCTCCGAACCGGTCAGAACCTTTTCGATGAAAAGGAAATTGCTGAGGTAGCCGGAGGAGGTTTCACCGTCTTCGTCCGCGAAGATCAGGAAGCCCTTGGCCTTGTCGATGGTGAAGCGGGCGGCAAGCGAACCCGTCATCTTCTGTTCGGCGACAAAGTCACCGTTGATGTATTTCTTCATCGAGACGCCGCCGCTGGCATCCTTGTCGATCGTGAGACCAATACGGTTCCACGCATCGAGTTTGGCGGCGCCGCGATAGTCGCTGTTGATGCCGAGGCCGAAACTTTCGCCGCCGACCTTGCCGAAGATATCGCCGTCAGACGTGTTGGTGACATCCGTCTGCAGGAACGGGATCCAGCCGCTGGAGCCGGCGGACGGGAAATAGACATCATAGACGAGGCTATAGGACGAAACATTACCGGTGCCACCGGGCGATACGAGAATGCCCTGCTGGGCCTGCACGCGGGGAATATTCAGGAGCCAATCGGAGGAAGATTGGATTGGCGTCGCAATCGAATTGGGGGAGGAAGTCATGTCGGCTTTCTCTCTAAAGATGAACGGGATCGGCTCTTGGCCGTGCGTCACCGTTAGCCGCCACGCTTACCGCGCAGATGACAGTTGCTTAACAAAACGTAAAACGGCCATAGCGTTTTCCGATGGCTGCCATCGGTTTCGTCCGTCGCCGGATGGCCTGGCAGACTGGCGAGGCGAAGTGTCATGTGCCTGTCAGCTTTTCCGACAATGATGCCGGCGCGGATCCAACAGGCTCCCGCGTGACAACAGAACCGGAAGCAATGTCGATCACCCAGTTGAAAGCGTTTCACATCGTCGCCCTGTCGGGCGGCTTCTCCCAGGCCGCCCGCGACATGGCGATCAGCCAGTCGACCCTGTCGCAGCACGTGCGGGAATTGGAAGCGGATTGCGGCCAGAACCTGCTCGATCGAAAGGCCCGCGGCGTCAGCCTCAGCGCGCATGGCGAGCGCCTCTTCGAGATCACCTCGCGGCTGTTCCAGGCGGAAAAGGAGGCGAATGCTTTTCTGCGGGGAGAAGCCGGCCTGAATGGCGGGCATCTGCGCGTTGCGGCCGACGGCCCCATCCTGGCGCTGCCGATCCTCTCGCGGTTGAAGAACGATCGGCCGAAACTGACCTTTTCGCTTGCCGTCGACAACTCCGCCCGCGTCATCGACCAGATCATCGACTATCGCGCCGATGTCGCGATCACGGCGCAGATCCCCAATGATCCGCGCCTGCACGGCGTGCACTTCCTGAGCATGCGGCTCGGCTTGTGCGTGCCGTCATCCCATCCGTTGGCAGCGCGCGACGGCGTCACGATGAAGGACCTCGAAGGCCTCTCCTTCGTCATGCGCGAGCGCGGCTCGCGCACCCGCGAAATCTTCGAGAAGAACCTTGGCGACCACGGCATCTCGATCCATCAGCTGGTCGAGATCTCCTCGCGCGAAGGCGTGCGCGAGGCCATCGCCAATGGTGTTGGCTTCGGGGTGGTCGCCGACCTCGAATTCGGCCACGATGCCAGGCTTTCCTTCGTACCGATCGACGACGCCAAAGAGGTCATCGACGAATACGCGATCTGCCTCGCTGAGCGTCGCCATCTGCCGCTGATCCGCGGTTTCATCGACGAGGCTAGCCGACTGTTGCCCGACGCCGGAGAGACGTTCCATCTGCCGGCGCATCGCGGGAAAACCGTTGGCAAAACAAATGCATCGGCATCATTGCTGACGCAATAGATTAGCCGACACCAAACCCCTAACGTAACGTCAGCCTCAGAGCTTCGCGGCTGTGCCGAAGCCTGTCAGGAAGGATGTCAGATTGTCGGACAGCTCATCGCAGAGGTAGCCGCCTTCCTGAATGATGGCCGTCGGCAGACCCAGGCCGGCGACCGCCTCACCAATCCTCGCAAAGCCTGGCGTCGATACGGACAGGCCGCCGAAGGGGTCGCCCTCGAAGGCATCGAGGCCGAGCGCGACGACGAGCGCGTCCGGCGCGTAGGCACGGATGCGGCGGAAGGCGACATCGAGAGCTGCAAGGAACTCGGCGTCGCCGGACTTGCGCTCGAGCGGGAGGTTGAGATTGTAACCGAGGCCCGGCCCCTCGCCGCGCTCATCGGCATGCCCCCAGAAGAACGGATAGAACCGCACGGGATCCGCATGAATCGAGACTGTCAGCACGTCGGAGCGTTGGTAGAAAATGCCCTGCGTGCCGTTGCCGTGGTGCAGATCGATGTCGAGGATAACGACGCGCGCCGCATTCGACAGAAAACGCTGGGCCGCGACGGCGGAATTGTTGAGGAAGCAGAAACCGCCGGCGACATCGGCAAAGGCGTGATGGCCGGGTGGCCGGCAGAGTGCATAGGCGGCGCGGTCGCCAGCCATGACGGCATCTGCCGCATCGACTGCGCTCCAGGCGCTCCAGCGCACGCTCTCCCAGGTTTCTCCCGAGATCGGGCACGCGGTGTCGGCCATGTGATATCCTGCCTGCCCCACAGCAGACGCCGGATATCGGCCGTCGCGAGCGAGCGGATGGATGTTCGGGATCACCTCGTCCGAGGCCTCCGCGATCCGTTGCCAGCGGGCATAGATATGCGCGAGGAAGTCGAGATATTCCGGCGTGTGCACCGCGGCGATCGGGCCGAGCCCGTGATCGCGCGGGCGAAGGATGGTGCAGCCGGCGTCGCGGGCGCCGGTAAGCAGCCTCTCGACCCGCTCGGGCTGCTCCGGGTTCGGCTGCGGTGCGCCGCTCGAAAGGAAAGCCTTCGGATCGTGTCGCTTCTGTTCCTGTGCGTAGAAGGCTTTCATGTTCTCTCCAATGCCTGCGTCTTCAGGCTTTCATTTTCCGGCGAGTGCTGCGAAGGCCTCGCCATAGGCAGCGTGCGCGCGATCTTTCGTCTGCCAGGTGATGCCGAGCCGCTCGTAAAGGCGCTGCGCGGCCATGTTCTCAACGTCGACTTCCAGCCGCAGATAGTCCCCGCCCCTCGCCTTCGACCAGGCCGCAACATCCCGCAGCAAGCGCTCGCCGATCCCGAGGCCGCGAAAACGATCGTCGACATAGAGATCCTGCACGAAGACCCCCGGCCTCCCGCGCCAGGTCGAGAAGATCGGAAAGAACAGGCAAAGGCCGGCAAAACCTCCATCCACCTCAGCAATCAGACTGCCAAAGGCGGCGTCTGGGCCGAAGCCGAAATGGCGATAGTCGTCAGCCGTGCAGGTCACCTTGCCCGCCATGTCGAGCCCGCGGCCCATGGCCAGGATCGCGCGATGTATCGTGTCCGCGTCGCCGATTTCACCGATGCGAATCCGGATATCCGCAGTCAAGCTCTGGGTTGTCGTCACAGTCTTCCCCTTAGATGCTGACGGCCAAAGGCCGTAGGCGAGCTTGCCCGCGCCTCGGCGTCAGAATGCCACCTGATCTCCACCCTTGAGGTCGAGAAGTTCACGTGCTTCCTTAGGGGTGGCAACCTCCAGCGACAAGGCGTCGAGCACGGTGCGGATACGGTGGACCTGTTCGGCATTGCTGGTCGCAAGCTGCCCGCGGCCATTATAGAGGCTGTCTTCCAGCCCCACCCGGACATTACCGCCCATCGCCGCTGCCATGGTGATCATCGGCATCTGGTGTCGGCCAGCGGCCAGCACCGAGAAGGAGTAGTCGTCGCCGAAGAGCTTGTCGGCGATGCGCTTCATATGCGTCAGGTTCTCCGGATCGGCGCCGATACCGCCCAGGATTCCGAAGACGAACTGGATGAACAGATGGCCGGAAACCAGCCCACGGTCACGGAAATGTGCCAGCGAGTAGAGGTGACCGACATCGTAGCATTCGAACTCGAAGCGCGTCCCGCATCCCTGCCCGAGCCGCGTCAGGATGAACTCCATGTCGGCAAAGGTGTTCTTGAAGATCGAGCTTCGCGTCGCCTCCAGCAGTTCCGGCTCCCAGGCGTGCTTCCAGCCGGTGGGCTTGTCCAGCGCCGGGAACAGGGCGAAGTTCATTGAGCCCATGTTCAGCGAACACATCTCCGGCTCGGCGCGCAAGGACGCCGCCAGGCGATCCTCCAGTGCCATCAGCGACGAGCCGCCGGTGGAGATGTTAATGACGGCGTCGGTCGATTGTTTGATGCGTGGCAGGAACTGCATGAACAGCGAAGGGTCTGCCGACGGACGACCGTCCACCGGGTTTCTTGCATGAAGATGCAGGATCGAGGCGCCGGCTTCGGCCGCCGCTATCGCCTCCGAGGCGATCTGGTCCGGGGTAACAGGTAGATGGGGCGACATGGTCGGCGTATGCACCGAGCCCGTCACCGCGCAGGTGATGATGACCTTCCTGCGCGACGTCTTGGTTTTCGTCATGGTGGCTATCTCAGCGGTTGACGGGAAGGTTAAGCTCGGCGGCGAGCTGTTCGAGCACGTCGCCGAGGATGGCGACGATCTCGCCGATCTGCTCCCGTGTAATGATCATGGGCGGGCAGACCAGGAAATGATCGCCCTCGACGCCGCCGCGGGTGCGGCGTGAATAGATGATCAGCCCGCGCTCATAGGCGAGATCGACGACCCGTTGATGCGCGTTCAATTCCCTAGGCAAAGGCTTCATCGTCTCACGGTCCGAGACGAACTCGGCGGCAAGCAGAAGCCCCTTGCCCCTGACGTCACCGATGAACGGGAAGCGCTCGGAAAGCGCAACGAGTTCGGCCTTGAGGGCGTCGCCCATGGCGGCCGCATTGTCGATGAGCCCGAGCCGGTCGATCTCGTCGAGCACAGCAAGACCGGCAGCGCAGGCAAGCGGATTGCCGGCATAGGTGAAGCCATGCTGGAATCCACCGGCGTCAAGCACCGGCTGGACCAGCCTCGAGGGTGCTGCCATGGCGCCGAGCGGGCAGTAGCCGGAGGCAAAGCCCTTCGACAGCGCGATCAGGTCCGGCTTGCAGTCCCAATGGTCGCCGCCGAGGAATTTACCGGTGCGGCCGGCCCCACTCATGACCTCGTCATGGATCAGGAGGATGCCGTACTTGTCGCAGATTTCGCGGATGCGCCGATAGTAGCTGTCGGGCGCCACCAACGCACCGGTCGAGGCGCCGCCGATCGGCTCCATGATGAAGGCAAGCACGCTGTCAGGGCCTTCGGACTGGATACCGTCTTCCAGCATGTCGGCATACTTGATGCCGCGCTGCTCCATCGACAGGTTGTCGCGGTCGAGATAGGCGGTTGGTGCCGGGACCTTAGGCATTTCGCGCATCATCGGCGAGAACGGATCGGAAAGCGCCGCATAACCGGTGACCGCCAATGCGCCGAGCGTGCCGCCGTGGTAGGACGGAAAGCGCGAGATCACCTTCCAGCGCTCATTCTGGCCGGTGGCGACCGCCCATTGGCGGGCGAGTTTCAAGCAGGATTCGACCGCCTCCGACCCACCAGAGACGAAGAAGATCTTGTCCATGCCTTCGGGTAGCTTTTCGGCGGCACGGCGTGCCAAATCTTCCGCCGGTTCGTTTTCGAAGTGAAGGCGATAGGCGAAGGTGACGCGATCCATCTGCCGCTTCATCGCCTCGAGTACGTTGCGATTGCCATGGCCGATATTGACCACCATCGCACCGCTGGAGCCGTCGATCACCCGGCGGCCATCTTGGTCCCAGAGATAGATGCCCTCTGCCCGGTCGACCAACGGCCGACGCAGACGCGACTGGTAGAACAGGTGTGAAGCGGGACGTTCGTTGGAAGCTGTCGTCTTGAGCATGTCCGGTCTCTGTCAGCGTTTGAGGTAACGGTTGAGAACATTGGCGGTGACGCGTTCGACCATCTCGTCGCCGCGTTTCAGGGCTGCCACCCATTCGCAGCTGCCGGCGTGGAACACCTCGCCCTTGCCGCGCGGGAAATTGACGATCATGCCGCAGCCGCGCTTGACCTTGTCGACGGCCGCCTCGCCGGCATCGCCGATCAGCGTTTCAGCGACGAACTTGGCGTCGGCGTCGGAGAGGAACTGATCGTCGGCGGGTATGTCGGCGCTTTCTTCCTTCAGCGACGACATGCCGAGCGCCAGGATTTCCAGCCCATCGGGGGCGCCGCTGTCTTCCGTCGGTTCCGGCAAGCCACCACGGATGATGTAATCGAGGCCGTCGACTTCGTAGCCGAAGGCATGGCCCTCGGCGCCGAGGATGTCGCCGTAGTAGATGCCGGTTCCGGCGAAAGCCCAATGCTCGGGGCGATAGACCGGAAAGCCGCGGGCGCCGCGCGGGGCACATCCACCCCAGCCGACATAGAGCCCGCGCGTTGCAATCAGCCCGAAAGTCGACGAACCGGGGCGGCCAATCTCCTTCGCCTCCCAGGAGCCGGACGTGCGTGTCGGATCGGCGGAACGATAGACCGGATCCTCGGCGCGCGCGCGATATTTGTAGCACACTTGCCGCTTGCCGCCGTCTTCCAGGCGCGTCTGCCACATGAAGTTGCCGGCAAAGCGGGCTGCGTGACCGCCGCGCTCGACATAACTGTCGACTGCGTCGCGCATCTCCCAGGTCCAGTATTCGTCGTGACCGACGAAGACGACGCAGTCGTAGCCGTCGAGGATTTCCGGATTGAAATGCAGCTCGTGCTGGCTGGCGAGATCGACGGCGTAGCCTTCGCGCTCCGCCCAGCGGAAGAAATGGCTGTCGTAGCTCGCCCAACCGGAGGAGGCATATTTCTTGGAATAGCCGTTGGCATAGGCCCACTCCATATGCGGGTAACGCGGGGCGACCGCCATCGGCGAATAGATCTCCAGCGGCACCCGCGGTGCATCGGCCGGCAGTTGCACAAAGCCGCGGCAGAACGGCCGCTCGATGCTGACGGTGGTCGCGTACTGGTCGCGGTTCGGACCGGTGATACCCTGGTAGTGGTTGGATCCGCCCCAGGTGTTGTAGGAGGTCCAGGATCCGGTCGCCGCCACCTGCAGCACGCGGCCCGGCTTGCGACCGGCCTCGGGGCGGACGATGAAGAGGTGCTGGCAGCGAATGGACGCCCCGTCACGACCTTCGGCCGTCAGGGTGATGCGGTAGGCGCCAGAGGGCCAGCTCTCGTCCACCTGGAATTCAAGTGTCGTCTCCCAGCCGCAGCCGACGACGGAACATTGATCCGGCGTATCCTGCCAGCGGGCGGCGATGCCCTGCCGTTTCATGACGGCCGTTTCGACGGCGCCGTCGCGCACGATCTCCAGCGCGAACTGGGGCGCGGTCGAGCTCACCTGAAGCCGGACGGTTGCACCCGGTGGGTAGGCGTAGGCGTCGGTGTAGCACCATATCTCGCCGCGCTCGCCGTCCATCCCGGGGTATTCGTAGTAGTGGCCGAGCACCGCTTCGCGGCGCTGCTCCGGCGTCAGCCCGAAATCGGGGAATTGGTTGCTGCTTGTCTTCATCGCATCCATCACGCCGCCAGATACTTTTTCAGGAAGGTTCGCGTACGCTCCTGTTTCGGCTCGCGGAAGATTTCGCTCGGGGGTCCCTGTTCAACGACGACACCGCCATCCATGAACAGCACACGGTCGGCGACCTCGCCGGCAAAGCGCATCTCATGCGTCACGATCAGCATCGTCATGTGCTCAGCGGCGAGTTGCTTCATCACCGCGTTGACCTCATCGACCAGCTCGGGATCAAGCGCCGAGGTCGCTTCGTCGAAGAGCATGACCTTCGGCTGCATCGCGAGCGCTCGGGCGATGGCGACACGTTGCTTCTGGCCGCCGGAAAGCCGCGACGGATAGGCATCGACCTTCTCCGCCAACCCGACCTTCGACAGAAGTTCCACCGCCAGTTCGCGGGCCGCCGCCTTCGTCATGCCCTTCAGGATGATGGGTCCCATCGTGACGTTCTCGATCACTGTCAGATGGGGGAACAGGTTGAAGTGCTGGAACACCATGCCCATCTGCTGGCGCACCGCGTTGATGTGCCGCTCGAAGGCTTGGCCGCGCAGGTCCTGGTTGACCTTTACGCCGTCAAGCCAGATCTCGCCGCCGTTCAAGGTTTCGAGGTGATTGATCGAACGCAGAAGCGTGCTCTTGCCGGAGCCGCTGGGGCCGATGATGGCAACGATCTGGCCGCGGGCGACCGACAGGTCGATGCCCTTCAGCACCTGGAGTTCGCCATAGGCCTTGCGGGCTCCCTTGACTTCGACCATGGGTCGCTGGGCGGTCATCGTGATACCTCCACGTTCTGTTCGACCCGGCGCAGACCCGCTTCGAGCACGAGGTTTAGGATGTAATAGAGGGCGGCGACCGTGATGTAGAATTCGAACGGTCGGAAGGTCTCGCTAATGGCGAGCTGCGCGGCATGCACCAGCTCGGCAATACCGATGATCGACACCAGCGAAGATTCCTTCAAGAGCACGATCAGGTTGTTGCCCATCGCCGGAACCGTGTTGCGCACGGCCTGCGGCACGATGAAATAGCGCAGCGTCTGAAAGCGGCCGAAGCCGAGGCTGCGCGCGCCTTCCGTCTGGCCGACATCGACCGCGACGATGCCGGCGCGCAGGATGTCAGCGTTATAGACCGCGAAGTGCAGGCCGAGGCCGATGATGCCGGCGACGAGCGCCGGGATCTTGAAACCGAGCTGCCCCAGCCCGTAATAGATCAGGAACAGCTGCAACAGCAGCGGCGTGCCCATGAAGAGCCACATGAATGCGCGCACCGGCAATGCGATCGTCTTGGGTGCATAGAGGACAACCAGGGCGAAAACCACCCCGAAGACGAAGCTGATCACGGCGGCCGTGACGGTGAGGACGACGGTCCACCAGACGCCCATCCAGAGGATTTCGGCATAGGGCGGAACGACGCTGAAATCGAGACCTTGCATGCGTTTCTCCCCTCAAGCTATGGCGTAGCGACGGTCGATGAGATCGACGATCCGCGCGACGACATAGACGATGAGCATGTAGAGCACGGCAGCGACGCCGAAGATCTCGAACGGCTTGTAGGTTGAGCCGATGTAACGTTGGGCAGTGTAAGTGAGCTCAACGACCGAGATCGTCGAGACCAGCGCCGAACCCTTGACCAGAGCGACCGCATTGACGCCGAGAGGCCGGATCATCAATCGCGCGGCCTGCGGCAACACGACCTTGCGCATCGTCTGGAACCGGCTGAAGCCGATCGAGCGGGCAGCCTCGGTCTGACCGCGGTCAACAGACAGGATCGCGCCGCGGATGGCTTCCGCCATATAGGCGCCGATGTTGAGCCCGAGACCGATCACGCCTGCGGCAAACGGCTCGAGATTGATGCCGATCTGCGGTCCGCCGAAATAGAGGACGAACAGCTGGATCAGGCACGGCGTGCCGCGAAACAGGCTGACATAGGCAGAACCAAAGATGCGCAAAGGCAAAGAGCGCGACATCTTTGCCGCCGCCACGAGAAAGGCGACGATGAGCCCGAGGGCCAGCGAAAGCGCCGATATCTCGATCGTGATCCACGCCGCTTCCACGAAGAACGGGAAGACGCGCTGCACCAGCGAAAAGTCCATGAGGAAACTCCGGGGGGAGGATGCGACGGTCTCCGGCCGCGACCGTCAGCGGGCGGCCGGAAACGAGGCTAGGCTAGGATCAGCGAATGTCGCTGCCGACCCATTCCATGGCGATCTTCTCGTAGGAGCCGTCCGCCAGCATACCTTCGAGCGCCTTCTGCATGGCAGCCTTCAGTTCCGGATTGTTCTTGCGGATGGCAATGCCGATGGCGACGCTGCCGCCTTCGATATCAGGGGTTTCAAGACGACGGACCTTTTCGCCGGTTTCCTTGACGGCGACCATGACGGGAATGTTGTCGACGACAATCGCATCGACCCGGCCGCTTTTGAGTTCCATCATCAGCTCGGGCAGGCCCTTGTAGGTGCGCACGTCCCAGCCGCCCTGTTCGCGGGCCCATTTTTCGTGGGTTTCGCCGAGGGTGACGCCGAGCGTCTTGCCCTTGAGGTCTTCAAGCTTATCAACAGCAGAGTCTTCCGAAACGAAGACGGCGCGGCCGGCGTGATAATATGGGCCGACGAAATCGACGACCTTCTCGCGCTCCGGCGTGATGGTCATCGAGCCGACGACCGTGTCGTATTTGTTGGCAAGAAGGCCGGCAATGATGCCGTCCCATGCCGTCGTGACCAGCGTACCCTTGACGCCGACACGTTCGGCAATCGCCTTGCCGATCGAGGCATCGAAGCCAACGACCTCGTTCTGTTCGTTGACGAAGTTGAAGGGCGGGTACTGTCCGCTCATCGCGATCTTGAGTTCGCCGGCCGACTTCACGGCTTCAAGATCATCGGCGCTCGCCGAAACGGCCGAGAAGGTTGCGGCAATGGTCAGCGTAGCGGCCAAAAGGCCGGAGAAAATGGTCTTCATGAAATGTTCCTTGCTCCTCTGGACGAATGCGCCTTCTCGTGCGCTTGGGACGGGCATCGAGGCGCCTTCCGAATTTCATGATTGCCTTTGCATCAGCATTGCGCAAATAGATAATGGGAATAGAAGGTATAGATTTCAGGAATGGTAACACCACGATCCGAACGGCTCGTCTGGGAGCTCGACTGGAACCTTTTGCGCACCTTCGTGGTGATCGCGGAGGTCAAAAGCATCACGCGTGCGGCGGAGCGTCTGAACCTGAAACAACCGAGCGTCAGCAATGCGTTGAAGCGGCTGGAGGACCGAGTTGGGCGCAGGCTCGTGGAGCGCGATGCGACCCGATTCGACCTCACGGAAGTCGGCCAACTTCTCTACGAGCAGGCGGTCGAGGTCTTCGGCACCATATCGCAGCTGCCGCAACTGGTGCGCGGCGTCAGCGACGACGTGACCGGGCACGTGACGATCGCCGTCGCCAGCCACGTGATCTCGCCGATCTTCGATCGGGCGCTGATGGAGTTTCACCGCGACTATCCGCGTGCGACGCTCAACATCTCGGTGGCCGCAAGCGGCGAAGTCACCCGCCAGGTGCGGGAGAAGCGCGCATCCTTCGGCCTCTGCCTCGTCAGCGTGCGCGACCCGGCGCTGGACTATCTGCTGGTCTTCCGTGAGTTCTTCGGCTTCTTCTGCGGTCCGCACCACCGCCTGTTCGGCAAACAGGGGCTGAAACTCGCCGACCTCAAGGGCGAGACCTCGGTGTCGTTCCACACCGATCACATCGCCGACGCCTTGCGCCCCGTTGCGCTGCTGCGCAGCGAGGCCAAGCTGAATGCCAACGTCGTCGGCGTCTCCTCCAGCCTCGAAGAGGTCCGCCGGATGATCATGGCCGGCCTTGGCGTTGGCCCCTTGCCGCTGCACGTGGCGCGTCGCGATGTCGCCGATGGTGCGCTCTGGCGGCTGCCTCCTTACGAGGCGCCCCCTGCCATCGACATCTTCCTGCTGACAAACCCCGACAAGGCGTTGAACCGCGCGGAAAAGGCGCTTCTTGCCGGCCTACAGACGCTCATCACCGAAACCCCGGTCGAAGAACGGATCTATGCGGACTAAGGGCGCGCGGGATCGCGACAGATCACGCTGGAAGCAGCGCCTCCGCGCGGGCGCGGGCCGCCGGCTCCAGCGTCATGGCGGTGCGCGCCGAAAGATCGAAGCGAACCGTCACGGTTCGGTTGACGGCATGAACGACATCGTCGAGCGTCCCTGACATGATCTGCTCGAAAGTTACCGAGGAGCGGCCGAGCTTGACGACCCGCGAGCGGATGGTGATCAGCGTGCCGGCTTTGGTTTCGTGCTTGTATTCCGTTTCCGACCGGACATCGGCCCACCCCCTGGCCTTCTCGCCTTCAACCTCCAGCCCAGCGATATGACCGAGCAACTGGAAGCTGGCATCATCGAACATCGCCGCATAATGGCGCACGTTCATGTGCCCCATCGTGTCACACATCCACGGATGGGCAACGCCGACATAGGTGGTCAAAGGCTGGCTCGACATGCTGGACCTCGCGGAAGGATATGCGTGAAGATTCGCCCGAGAGATAGCGGATGACGAAGCCGCCTGTCCATCGGCGCCGCGATCGACGCGCTTGCCGCGGGCACAGATGCGTTTCGAAATATCGGTGGGTAAGCGGGGAGCGGCGGAGCACGCCCACTAGGCGCTTGCCCGTGACGTCCCTAGGCTGCCGACCAAATTGTAAGGAGGCGTGATCGTGAAAGTCTATTTGGCGGGCCCTGAAGTGTTCCTGAGCAATGCCGTGGAAATCCAGGCCGAGAAAGCAGCGCTGGCACGCGCGGCCGGCTTTACGCCGCTGGTACCGGGCGACCTGGAAATCCCGCCGGCCGAGACCAAGCATGCCCGCGGCCGCGCGATCTACGGTGTCGACGAAGGCATGATGCTGGCCAGCGACATGATCATCGCCAACCTGACGCCATTTCGCGGCATCAGCGCCGATGTCGGCACGGTTTTCGAGCTTGGCTTCATGTGCGGCCGCGGCCGGCACGTCTATGCCTATACCAACACCGCGCGCAGCTATTACGACCGTATCCTGCACGGCCACTACGGCGGCAAGGCCGCCGCGCGGGCGGATGGCCGCATGGCCGGGCCGGACGGGGTCAGCATCGAGGATTTCGACATGGCCGACAATCTGATGCTCGATGGCGGCATCCTGGCGCGCGGCGGAACCTTCGTGAAGCGCGAAGTGGCGGAAGCCGACCGTCTGACAGACCTTGAGGCCTTCAAGGAATGCCTGGCGATTGCCGCCAAGCAACACCTCGCTTAGGCGATCGCTTCCGTCAATCGACCGGGCAAGGCCAATTGGTGGGCATTGTCAGCCCTTGCGGCAACTTGGTCGCGCTGTCGCCGCATGTCAGGTTGATCTGTTCCTGCTCAAGCCCGGTCGCGGCCGACAGATCCACGCCTTCGATCCGCGTCAGGAACATGAAGGCATCGGTGAAATCGAGCGGGCCTTCAAAGGTAGAACCGCTGAAAGTGGCACGCGACAGATTGGCCATCGGGAAGCGCGTGCCCGTGATCACTGCTTTGTCGAAATTGGCGCGCCCGAGCTCGGCCTTCTCGAAGTCGGCTCCGGTCAACTTGGCGCCGCTGAAATTGGTTCGCTGCAGTTCGGAACTGTTGAAGGAGGCGCCCTCCGCCGAGATGCCGGCAAAACTGCTGCGGTAGGCTTCGACCTTGGCAAAATTCGCCTTGTCGGCCCTGGCTCCGGCCAAGGACGAACGGACCAGCGTCGCCTTCTCCAGGTTTGCTGCCGTGAGATTAGCGCCCCTCAGATCCGTAAGCGTGAAGTCGGTGTTGGCCAGGTTGCCGCCTTCGAGATCGATGCCGCCGAGCATCAGCTGCTTCTTGTTGCAGTCGCTCCAGTCGGCCCCCGGCGCAGACGGTCCTTTGCAATTGGCCGCATAAGCGAGATCAGACAGACCGAGCGTGAAAAGCAATGCAGACAGTCCGAGGATCGATCGCTTGCCATAAGCGCGAACAGCGCGCTTGAGCCCGGCCGTGCCGCCCCCCTCACCCTCTGCGGTTGCGACGAATGAACGATTGGGCTCTGATTGGGGGATATGCATGGCGCTGCTCCGCGGCCCTTCGGCTGGACCGGTTCTGTTGCATTTCTCGTTTACGCACCTCGGCGGCGAAAACAACCGCTGCAGGAGGGCATCACAGCTTAAGCGTATGACATTGTTGCCCTTCGCGCAAATGACAGCCGCGCGATGCGACAAACAAGATCTGATACATTCGATGCCGTCGCAGCAACCTTTGCGTCGAAGTCACCACTTGGTTGGCCGCGGTTGCTCGATCGTGAAGGCAGCGCCTCAGGCAGCGTTTACGCCAAACCAGGCAAACGCTGCCACAGCCAAGAGTGCAATCCAACCGGGATGCCGTCCCTTGGTGCCGACGAGAACGAGCAAGCCACCACCGACGTTGGCAAAGACAATGGCCGTGACGACAAGCCCAGTTGTTGAAGCAGCCTGGGGCGCAAAGGCGAGCTGCAGCAATATTCCGGCAAAAGCCCAGCCAAACACTGTCACCAGATGCCACGTTGCCCAGAGTATCCCGATAGTCCGTTTCGCAAGCGGCGCCGATGATGTCGTCGAAATGAGGCTGCCGTTGCGCAGAGGGCGAAAGATCATCACTTCTCCGAGAATGGAGTGGACCAGGCCAGTAACAAGGGCGAGCAGGCCAGCCACAGCGAACATCATTTGCAGAATGCCTCCATGAAGGTGTCGCGTTCATCGATGAGATACGCCAGACGGTGGACAGTATGGACTTTGCGTCAAAAGCCAACAATGAACGATTGATCGTCAAGCACCGGCTGCCAGCGGATGTCGGCGGCCAGCGACGATATGCCATGCAGAACAGGATCAGAGCTTGCCTTACCGTTGATATGCATTCAATATCCATACAATCTGCTTTGAGGTGATGCCATGACTGAGGGTGCAACGGAGACGACATGGCTGCCGGCGATCCGGAAAGCCAACGGACCGCTCTATATCGCCATCGCCGACGCGATCGCCGCCGACATTGCCGAGGGGCGCCTGCCGGAGGGTACACGATTGCCGCCCCAGCGCGCACTCGCCGGCGCACTTGGCATCGACTTCACCACGGTTAGCCGCGCCTACAACGAGGCGCGCCACCGTGGATTGGTCGAGGGCCGCGTCGGCCAAGGCACGTATGTCAAAGCGCGACGGATGAAGGGCTTGCAGCCGGCAGCCGACGGCCTGGTCGACATGAGCATGAACCTGCCGCCGTTGTTCGACGATGCCGCACTGACGATGCGACTGTGGAGCGACATCGCCAGCCTGCAAGGCGAACACGGGCTCGATCTCTTGATGCGCTATCAGGCGGCAGGGGGCGCGCTGCACAACCGGGCCGTAGGCGCCACCTGGCTGCGGCCGCGCCTTGGAAACATCCCGGCCGAGCGAGTGCTGATCTGCGCGGGCGCGCAGAGCGCTCTGGTTGCCACCATCAGCAGCCTTGCCAAGCCCGGCGACACGATCGCGGCCGAGGCCATCGCCTATCCCGGTCTACGGGCGCTCGCCGCTCACCTTGGGATCAAAGTCGTCGGTATCCCAATCGACGAAAATGGCATGATACCGGAAGAGCTTGAGACAATCTGCGAATCCAGTAAATTAACAGCGCTCTACTGCAATCCAACTCTCCATAATCCGACCACGGCAACATTGCCGGCGGCGCAGCGCAAGGCTATCGTCGCCATTGCACGCAACCATGGCGTCGCGATCATCGAGGATGACGCCTATGGAGCTATACCGATCGCCGGTCCACCACCATTGGCATCGCTTGCGCCTGATATCGTCTATCACATCGCGGGCCTTGCCAAGTGCCTGTCGCCCGCGCTCAGGATTGCCTATCTCGTCGTGCCGGATCGCCAGAGCGGCATCCGCCTCGAAGGTGCGATCCGCGCAACGAGCGGCATGGCGCCGCCCTTCAATGGCGCCGTTGCGACGCGCTGGATCGAGGATGGCACGGCCGCCGAGGTCCTTGCCGCCATTCGCCGCGAGGTGACGATCCGGCAGGAGATGGTGTCGCGCCTGCTGCCGCGGGATATCGTGCAGACGGACCCCGAGGGCTTCCATTTGTGGCTGCACCTGCCGCCTCCTTGGACACGCGGCGACTTTGCCAACCGCCTCAGGGCATCGGGCATCAGCGTCGTTACCAGCGATGCGTTTGCAATCGGCTTGGCGCCGGAGGCTGTGCGCCTCGGCCTCGGCGCGGCACGAACGCACGAGGAGCTGCACCGCAGTCTGCTGGCGATCGCCGATCTGCTGCAGCAATCACCGGCCGCATCAAGCCTCGTCGTTTGAAGGAATCGCAAGCAATCGGCGAAATTGTCGCAGCAATGTATGCATACAATAAATTGACAAATGCGGGTTTCAGGCGCCTTAATGCACGCAGGCCTGAGGCGGCACGGACCATTTGGCAGCCGCACCCGGGCAAATCGGCCGGCGCACCGGCAAAGCGCTGCGCCGCGGACGCCTGAAAGGAACGCACATGTCTTCGGATCACGACTGGCCTCCCATTCCTCCCATGCAGACAGGCTTGCGTGGCCGTTGTCCGCGTTGCGGCCAGGGACATCTGTTCGAAGGCTTCCTGAAGATGCGCAAGAAGTGCGAGGTCTGCGATCTCGATTACAGCTTCGCGGACCCTGCCGACGGCCCCGCCTTCTTCGTCATCTGCTTCGGTTGCGTGCCGAGCGTGCTGCTCGGCGTCTGGCTGGAGGTGCAATACAGCGCACCTCTCTGGATGCACCTGCTGGTGACCGGACCGTTCATGTTGCTGACCTGCATTCCGCCGCTTCGACCCTTGAAAGGCTGGCTGGTCTCAAGCCAGTTCTTCTACAAGGCGGAGGAAGGAAAGCTCGTGCGCAGACAGGTCGAGCCGCCGCTGGCGCCAACGCAGTAGGCGTACTGCCGGGCATTCGGTTCCAATTCGTCAGCCTCCTGGCCGGGCTGAATACCGACATGGCGCGGGCAATGCTCACGCCATGTTTCACTTGCCCCCAATCAGGCTGTGCAATGCCGCTTGGCCCTTTCAGGCTATGACCCGATTTCGCGGCACTGGCTCTTCACCACGAAACGGCTTTGGCGGCATCCGAAGGTGCCGCGCACCCTTCCGCCCCGCCCCTCAATCGCAAATCACTGCACAGCCGGTGTCGGTTCGCCGAGCGAAAGCATCAGGCGGTTCGCCCAGTTGAAGAATGCGGCGCCGTGGATGACGTCGGCGATCTCAAGTTCGTCAAGGCCGGCGGCAGATAGGCGCTCGATATGATCGTCGCCAAAGGTGGGTGGCGTCGCCGTCAGCGCCACCGAGGCAGCAACGATCGCGTTCCAACGTTCGCCGAGATCGGTTTCGACACCTTCGTCCAGCAATTTCTGCACGTCGTCACCCCGCTTGGAATGATGCGAAGCGAAGCGAGAGTGCACGGACGCACAGAAGATGCAGCCATTCGACCGTGATGCGGCCGTTGCCGCAAGTTCGCGCTCGGCGCGTGGCAGGCCAGTGCGGGTGTTGTAAAAGATATCCTTGTCCGTCTTCGTGCGGGCTTCGAGAACCGCAGGATCCCGAACGAGCAGGCGGAAATAGGGTGACTTGGCGCGCGACGCCTCCACGAGGCCGGCAAGATGCGCCTCCGTCAGATCGTCTTCCGCAAGCGGTTCAAGCCAAGGTGTCCAGCCGATCTCGGCCTGTGTGAATGCCACTGGGCGACTTTCGATCGCGGGCGTGATGATGTGGTCGGTCATGACAAACTCCTTATGAGGCTCAGGCGGCTGCGCGCCGGGCAGATGCGGCAAGCAGACCGAGGCCGGCGATCACGCGGATCTGGAACGCGACGAATGAAACGAGCTGCGACAGCGTCACGATGCCGTCAGTCGTCCAGCCCGCATCGAGGAGCGCCTGCAGAGCCTTGGGGCTTGCGTCGCGCAGGTGGAAGACGAGCAGATGGGTATGTTCGAGCGCTGCGGCGAGCTTTTCGCCAAGCGCGTCTCGGCCGGCGTCTGAGACGCGGTAGATGGGACCGGATGCGTCCTCAATGCTCAACGGACCGGCCGGGTATCGCCCGTATGGCCCGACGGCCTGGGCTGCGCCGATCTCGGCCTTCAACACCTCTACCAACCAGCGGTTCTTTTCGCTCTCCTCCAACGGACTGACATAAAATTCGAAGATGTCCGGTTGCCGGTGTAGTCCAGCAACGAAGCTGGCGATGGCCTGGCGCTCGACCAGCGAAACATCGCTTAGAGTGGCGGGCTCGAAAAGAGCGAGGTAGCTCTTCTGCGCCTGCTCGCGCGTCTCCGGCCGCTGGGTGCGAATACGATCGAGCGATGAGCCCGGCTTGATGCCGGCGAGCAGGTCAATGATATCGGGTGTCGATGTGGTCACGTGAAGTCTCCTTCCTTGAATTGAGCGACGCCGCTGGCGTCCAAACTGTCAGCCGACGGCTCCGAGCCGTCGGGGGGCAAATTTCTCTTCCTGTGCCCACCCGAGCGCCGGCGCGACCTTGCTCGCGATCAGCTCTATGGAGCGCAGGATCAGCGGGTGTGGCGGATCGATGGAGTGAACCTGGAAGACGAGGTCTGTGACCCGATCGAGTGTCGTATCCGCACGCAGGCTTTCGATCACGTCATCGGGTGTGCCCACATGGACGTCGAAGGCCGCGATCAGATCGGCGAGCGAGCTGCCCGTCGGCTTGTGACCTGATGCAATCAAGCGCTCCGCGCCACGGCGCAAACCGATCTCGGCCAAGCGCAACGCCTCGTCGCGGCTGTCAGCCACGAAGAGGCTGCGGGATCCCAGAATTTTTGGGGCGCGACCTGCCGGCAACGCCGCGAGATAGGCATCTATGATCGGGTTCTGCAGTTCGCCGAGCGAGGCAGTCGGGCGGTCGGCGGACCGAGGCTGGGTGCGCGACAGCATCAAGCCGTCGCCGGCGCGCCCTGCCCGCTCGCCGCCCGCGACAGAGAACGTCGCCTGCCAGATCCGGTCGAGCAGTTGCGGTGCAGTCGGATAAAGCTGGTCGCCGCCCGCAAGGCTGCGCCCGGCCCACGCGTCGAGAACGACGCGCAGGTGCCGGCTGAAAATATCGCCGCGCTCTGCACTCTCAAGGCCGAACGCCGTGAAGGACGACGGTGTGCCGCCGGTGCCGAAGCCGATCTCGACACGCCCGCAGGAGAGAAGGTCGAGGACCGCCGCGTCCTCGGCAACCCGGATCGGGTTTTCGAGCGGCAGGGTGATGACGCCGGTGCCGAGCCGGATCCGCGAGGTCTGCGCGGCGACATGCGCCAGGAAGACAAGCGGCGCCGGCAGGCCACCCTCGTCGGCATGGAAGTGATGCTGGGCCACCCAGGCGGTATCGAAGCCGAAACGCTCGGCGGTGGCGATCTGCTCTGCCGCATAGTGATAGCGCGCGCCGGCGGGGACGTCGTCGAGGAGACGTGTAAAGAACCCGAGGCGCTTGCGTGGCGTCGTCTTTGTCATTTTTTGTCCTGTCATTCATTCCCGCGTCGTCAGACGAGGGCTGCTCTTTTTTGTCCGGGGATAGCGTTGATGAGTTCGCGGGTGTAGTCGCTGCCCGGGCGCTCGAAGACGTCCTCGACCGTTCCGCCATCGACCAGCCGGCCGTCCTTCAGCACGGACACCGTGTCCGAGATCTGCCGCACGACTGCGAGGTCGTGGGACACGAACAGGTAGGTCAGCCCGAGATCGCGCTGGAGTTCATCGAGAAGATCGAGGATGCGGGCCTGCACCGTCACATCGAGGGCGGAGACCGCTTCGTCGAGAACCACGACGTCAGGATCGAGCACCAGCGCGCGGGCGATCGCCACGCGTTGTCGCTGGCCGCCCGAAAGCGCATGCGGGCGCCGGTCAAGCGCGGTTTCAGGCAGACCGACGCGTCTGAGGATCGCCCTTACCTTTTCCTCGCGCGCTGGCCGGGCCAGCTTGGCAAAATTCAGGAGCGGTTCGGCAACGATGTCGAACACCGTCTGACGCGGATCGAGCGAGCCATACGGATTTTGATAGACCAGCTGGATCTTGCGTCGGAACTGGCGCAGCGTCTCCCCGCGAAGCGTCGAGAGATCGGTGCCATCGATCTCGATGCGACCCGCGGTCGGCTTCTGAAACCCGACAATCGCCCGGATGGTGGTGGTCTTGCCGGAGCCGGATTCGCCGACGATGGCATGGGTTGTGCCTCGACGGACCCGGAAGCTTAAGTCATCGACGGCACGAAACGATTTGCCGTTACCATCCGTCCGCACGAAGTCCTGCACAAGGCCATCGACAATGATGACGTCATCGCCGGATGCCTGAGGCTTTTCGCGCGCGGTCGCCGGCGCTTTGCGCGCAACGGCCGAGAACGACGGCGCATCGGCCAACAGCTGTCGGGTGTAGGCAGACCGCGGTGCGGCAAGCACCACCTTGGTCGCCCCCGCTTCCTGAACACGCCCGTCTTGCAGGACGACGAGCCGGTCGGCGCGATCAGCGGCCACGCCGAGATCATGGGTTACGAGCAGGACCGACGTGCCGAATTCGGTACGCAATTCGTCGATCAGGTCGAGGATGCGCTTCTGAACCGTGACGTCGAGCGCGCTTGTCGGTTCATCGGCGATGATGAGCTGCGGCTTCAACGCAACGGCGATCGCAATCAGCACGCGCTGGCGCATACCACCCGAAAGCTCGTGCGGATATTGTCGCGCCCGGAGTGCGGGCTCGCTCAACCCGACGCGCCCCAGAAGCGAAATCACCTGAGCCTCCAGGTCCCGACCGCTTGCGACACCATGGATTCGGAGGATTTCACCGACCTGCGCGCCGATCGTCTTGACGGGATTGAGCGAGCTTGCCGGATCCTGCGGCACCAGACTGATCTTTGCCCCACGCACCGCATCGAGTTGGCGATCCGACCAGCGCGCGATGTCCGTGCCGTTGAGCCTGATGCTGCCGCCATCGATGCGGCCATTGGCATGCAGCAGGCCGATGATCGACTGCGCCGTCGTTGTCTTGCCGGAGCCGGACTCGCCGACCAGCGCTACGACCTCACCGGGATCGATCCGGAACGAGACGTCGTGCACGACGCGGCGATGCGCAACGCCGTCATGATAGCCGATCGACAGGTTCTCGACCTCGAGCACCGGCGGGTGGGGAACGTTGGAGCCGCTCATGCTGCCACCTTGCCGAAGGATTGGCTGACGCGGTTTGCAGCCAGAACCACCAGAACGACGATGACCCCGGGTGCCGTGGTCAGCCACCAGGCCGTCGAGATGTAGTTGCGGCCTTCGGCAATCAGCAAGCCCCACTCCGGCGTCGGTGGCGGAGCGCCATAGCCCAGGAACCCGAGCGTCGAGATCTGCAGGACGGCCGACCCGAACTGCAATGCCGCAATAGCCAGAACCGAGGTCAGGGAGTTCGGCAGCACGTGCCGCCAGAGGACCGCAGCGAATGTGCCGCCGCTACCAAAAGCTGCCTCGACATAGTCGCTGCGCCGGACGCGAACGACCTCCGAACGCGACAGACGGGCAAAGCGCGCAACCGAGGTCACGCCAACGGCAACGGCCGCATTGACCGTACCGAAGCCGAGCAGGATGATGATGCTGAGCGAAAGCATGAGCGGCGGTATCGACAGCAAGACATCGACGAGACGCATGATCGCATCGTCAACCCGGCGCCGGACCGATCCTGCTATGACCCCAATGCTGGTGCCGACGATAAGACCGAGCGCCACAGCGACAAAAGCACCGGTCAGCGAATGCACCGCGCCATAGACGATGCGGGCGTAAAGATCGCGCCCGAGCGCATCGGTACCAAGCAGATGGCTGGCATCGGGCCGGCGCAACTGTTCGCCACCGACCCCTTCGAGCGGATTGTAGCTGGTGAAAAGCCACGGAGCGACGGCCCAAAGGAAGGCGATGGCAAGAACCAGCCAGGACAATGCGAGGCCCACTGGCAACCGTCGGACGAAATGGGGGAGCGAGAAGCGCCTGCCCGCCCGCTGTCCATGCCTAGACGCGATGGCGTCGTCCTGGATCGTATCGAACGTGGTCATGCCGTGGCTCCTGCTTTTGTACGAAGGCGGGGATCGAGCACAGGAAAGAGCAGATCCACGATGAGATTGATGGTGACGAAGGCGAGTGCTGAGAACACAACAATCGCCTGAAGCACGGCGGCATCCTGACTGCCAACGGCCCTTCCCGTGAGGCCGCCGATGCCATTGAGGCCGAAGACCGTTTCGGTAACGACCGCACCGGCGATGAGTTCGCCAAAGAGCACGCCGGCGATCGTCAGCGTCGGCAGCAGCGCGTTCTTCGCCACGTGCCGCCACAGCACCCACTGGCGGGTCGCCCCCTTGGCGCGGGCAACAGCGACGAAGGGCCGTGTCAGCACGTCATCGATGTTGCGCACCAGGACCTGGGCAAGCGGGGCGGAGATCGGCACGGCAAGCGTGAAGACCGGCAGGATCAGTTCCTGCCACGGACCAGGATTGATGACCGGCACGAGCTTCAGCCGGAACGAGAAGATCTGGATCAGCATGATGCCTAACCAGAAGGTCGGGATCGAGATGAAGAGCGACGGCACGGACTGGATCGCGCCGCGCAGCCAGGCGAAAGGCGTGAGGCTCGACACGAAGGCGATGACGACGGCAAAGACCGCGGCCAGCAGGAAGCCGAGCGATGCAAGTTTGAGTGTCGCCTGCAGATGAGCGGCAAGCATCGTGCTGACGGGCACGCCCACCTGAACGGAATAGCCGAAATTGCCGGTCAGAAACCGCCCGATCGTCTGGATATACTGCACCCAGATGGCGCTATCGGCTGCATAGGACGCACGGATGTCGGCGATCTGCTGCGGGTTTAGCCCAAGTTCCGGGTTTTGGAACTTGATGAGGATGGCATCCCCCGGCATCGCCTGCAGCAGCACGAAGGAAATGGTGAAGGCCGCCCATAGGACGAACAACGCCTGTCCCAGGCGATTGAGCAAATATCCGGACATTTGCCGTTCCTCTGCTTTGTGTCATTGCGAAGACCGGCCACGGCAATGCGCGTGGCCGGTTGAACAGCATCAATGTTCGGCGAGCCAGGTGCTGTAGAAGCTCGGGCGGCCGACCGACTCGAAAGCGATGCCCTGGACGTAAGGCGCGCCGGCGAAGGCCTGCGGCTCCTCGAAGATCGGGATCGCATAGGCCTGGTCAATGACGTAGTCCTGGACCTCGCCGGCGATTGCAAACCGCTTCTCACGATCGGGCTCTGCGGTGAGCGCCTCAAGCAGGCCGTTCAGCTTGTCGTCGGCAAAACTCTGGGCCTTATCGCTCTGCCCGCCCTTCTGGCGCAGCACGTCTCGGTTCTTCGGGTAGTACTGGCTCTTGATCACGTCAGGATCGGCGCGACCGACCATCGCCGGAGAAACCGGTGTCTTGAGCGGATCGAGATCGTCGACGACCCGGCTGCCGCTGTCGCCCGCAAGTACTGTCAGCTTGACGCCGAGCTTGCCCCATTGCTGGGCAACGAGCTGCAAGGTTTCCTTGTTCTGCGGCTGTGGCAGAGATTCGTACGCCGTCAGCACCAATTCCTTGCCGTCTTTCTGCCGCAGGCCATTGGCGCCGACCGTCCAGCCGGCCTCTTCGAGAAGTGCCTTTGCCTTTTCCGGATCGAAGGCGAGTTTGGCAGAAATGTCGCGGTAACCGAGCGCCGTCGAGGCGATGATCGATGTCGCCTGCGGGTAATTGGCGGAAAACAGCGTCGTGACGATTTCCTTGGCGTCGGTCGCGTGCAACAGCGCCTTGCGGACCCTGACGTCTGCGACTAGTGGATTGTCGGGACGGAAGACCACGCTGTTGTTCACGCCGCGCGTCGAGGGCGCGTAGATCTGGTAATCCTGGGCCTCGACCTGCTTTTCGTCATAGGCCTGTACCTGGCGGATGAAATCGGCCTGACCGGCAAGCAGCGCGCCGATGCGCACGCTGTCTTCGCCGGTGATGATGTACTTGATACCATCGAGATAGGCCCTGCCCTGATGCTCCAGCTTTGCCGGACCCCAGGCGTATTCTTCACGCGCCTTCAGGTTCAGCTCCTTGCCGATCGTTTCGCTATCGACGACAAACGGACCGGAACCGATGATCTTGGTGGCGTCGCCCAGCTGTTCGAAAGGAAGCGCCAGCGTGCTTGCCGCGACAAGGCCGGAACCGATGACCGAGGTGCCCTGCAGGAAGCCGGGTGACGGCTTCTTGAAGAAGAATTTGACCGTCTGGGGATCGACGACCTCGCTGCGCTCGTAATTGTTGATCACCTCCGACACCGGCTGTTTCAGCGCCTTGTTGCCGAGCCCGAAGACGTCGTAATTCTTGGCGACGGCTGCCGCATCGAGTGGCGTGCCGTCGGAGAAGGTGACGCCCGGGCGGATCTTGAACGTGTACTCGGTCGCGTCAGCGTTGACCGTCCAGGATTCGGCGATCCAGGGCTCGATTTCGAGCGTCTTCGGATTCTGATAGGTCAGCTTGTCGGTGATCTGATTGAGGATGCCACCGTTCGGATAGAAGCCGCCGGCCGGCGGATAGAGATTGGTATGGGCCTGCTGCTCGAGATAGATCAGCGTTCCGCCCTTGACCGGCTCGCTAGCAAAAGCGCCAGGCAGGAAAAGGCCGGAGGCGGAGATTGTCGCCAGCGTCAGCGCAAGCCGTTTCAGTTTCGTCGTCATGGGAGCCTTCCTTCAAATGTCTGAAGGCTATCGTACGAGGAAGTGTCGGATCATCAACTAAATCTAGTAAATTAATATGCTATATGTTCCGAGCGAATGGAAAGAAGCATCTCCGTCTCCGAGCCGATGGAGATATTTCTCCCGAGGCCGTCTCACTGCCTTCTTTTGCTGGTCTCAAGCGACATGCGGATCAGGGCGTTGAAAGACCGTCTGTTATCGTGGGCGAAACGCTTCACGTGCCATTGACAATTCGGCCCCTATTCATTGAAAACTTTGCCAATTCCTTCCAAGCCCGAGATTGAGATATTCATGACAAATAACAAGGTTCTTGTCGTCGGCGGCGCCGGCTATATCGGCTCGCACACCTGCCTTCAGCTGGCCTCCAAGGGTTTTGAACCCGTGGTCTACGACAACCTGTCGAACGGCCATGAGGAGTTCGTCAAATGGGGCGTTCTGGAAAAGGGCGACATCCGCGACCGGCAGCGGCTCGACGACGTGCTGGCACGACACAAGCCGCGGGCGATCCTTCACTTCGCCGCGATGATCGAAGTCGGCGAATCCGTCAAGGATCCGGTCTCCTTCTACGACAACAACGTCATCGGAACCTTGACCCTGCTGTCGGCAGCACTTTCGGCCGGCATCGAGGCTTTCGTGTTTTCGTCCACCTGCGCCACCTATGGATTGCCGGAAAGCGTGCCGATCGACGAGCAGCACCGCCAGGCCCCGATCAACCCCTATGGCCGCACGAAGTGGGTCTGCGAGCAGGCATTGAAGGACTACGGGCAGTACAAGGGACTGCGCTCGGTCATCCTGCGTTACTTCAATGCCGCGGGTGCCGACCCCGAGGGGCGGATCGGCGAGTGGCACGAGCCTGAGACCCACGCGATCCCGCTCGCGATCGATGCCGCCCTCGGTCGCCGCGATGGCTTCAAGGTCTTCGGCACCGACTACGACACCCGCGACGGCACCTGCGTGCGCGACTACATCCACGTGCTCGACCTTGCCGACGCGCATGTGCGCGCCGTCGAATACTTGCTTGAGGGCGGCGACAGCGTCGAGCTCAATCTTGGCACGGGCACCGGCACGACGGTCAAGGAACTGCTGAACGCGATTACAGAGGTCTCCGGCCGCACCTTCGGCATCGACTATGTCGATCGTCGGGAAGGCGATTCGACCACGCTCGTCGCCAACAACGACAAGGCCCGCGCAGTGCTCGGCTGGGAGCCGCAGTATGACCTCGCGGCGATCACGCGCACGGCCTGGAACTGGCATTCCCGCCGCAACCAGGGTGCCTGAGATCAGGAACCTCGACGAACCGCATCCTGGCTTAGACGGCTAGGATGCCGGACGTACCCGGTTCAGGGGCAATCTGGAGCGGGTACGTCGCGTAATCGGGCGCTCGATGATGAAATACGCGGCAATGCCGGCCAGCGTGCCGGCCACGAGCGCGACAAGCAGTGTCGGCGCTGAATTCAAGCCGACCACCGCCGCGACCTTGACGACGACCGATATCGCGAAGGTGTGCCACAGGTAGATCGAATAGGAGGCATCGCCGAGCAAGGTCGGCAATGTCCATTTTCGGAACCAACCGTCGGATTCAAGCGCAAGGGTGCCGGTGACCAGCATGACGGCCAGCGGGCCCAATATCCTTTCGTCGAACGGCAGGCGCAGGACGGCAAGGCCCGCGAGCCCCAGGAATGAACCGGCGACAAGCACGATGCCGACACCTGGTCCGGCAATCCGGCCCCGCAGCCAGAACTCGGCAACAATCATGCCGGCCACGAACTCGAGGATGACGGCGCGCGTATAGGTCAAAAACAGCGCGTTCTCCGTATCGATGGCAAGCCCGAGCAGCACTAGCGAAACGAACACCGCCGCCATCGCCGGCAGTCGACGATGCCGGGGCAGCATCAACGATGCGGCGAAGACGACATAGAAGAACATCTCGAAATTCAGCGTCCAGCCCTGCACGAGCACCGGCCAGATTTCGCCGCTGCTCGGCGAGCGCGCCGGGATGAACAGCAGTGAAGCGACGATGTGTTCGAGCGACAGGACGAGATTCGGGAAAAGGCCGGCAATACCTCCCCCGATCATCACCATCGTCGCGAGCCAATAGACCGGCGCAATCCGGCGCAGCCGCTCCTTAAGGAAAGCAAGTGGTCTTGTCGGACGACGATCGCTGATCACCCACATGATGAAGCCACTGATGACGAAGAAGACATCGACGCCGGCAGCCCCGATCGCGAAGTGGTGGCCCGTCCGCTCGGCCGCGTGAAAGAGCACGACACCGAGCGCGGCAAGCGCGCGCAGATATTGTATGCCGTGGATTGTTTTCATCGGCGTGGCGGTCATCAGAACCTCAGCTGCGGGTGGTGGCTTGCCAGCACCCTGCCCTCAGCAAGCCGACGCTCGCTGACGACCTGCCGGCCCTGCCTGATCGTCAGCTTTCCGGCTGCAAAGTAGAGCAGGAAAGAGCCGACGTGGTAGGGATTCATGATGTCGATTTCGACGAAGGCCCGCACGAGCAGCAGCAGCACCACGCCGAACAGAACGGAAGATTCCACGTGATGGTCATAGGTGAGCAGCCGCTTGATATGGCCGAAGACGGTCACCAGGAGCACGGTGCAAAGCAGCACGAGCCCGATCGCGCCGGTCTCCACCATCGCCTCGATGAAGGTGTTGTGGAAATGGAAGCCCGAGCGGGTCGCGATGAAGAATTCTTCCCACAACCGCTCCGGTTCGGAAAAACCCTGGACCCAATAGGCCTGGTAACCCACACCGACGACAGGTGAAGAGAGTGCAGCCTCAATGCCCTGCCGCCAGAGATAGGTTCGCCCGGTCAGCGTGGAATCCTTGCCGAAGAGCCCGAGAATGAGGTCGACGCCGCCACCGTAGACCGCGGCAATGGCAGTGACCCCGCCCACGACGATGGCGGCGAGAAACAACCCCTTGCGATGGCTGGGCGACAACATGCCCACGGCGCGCATGCCGAGCCAGCAACAGACGATAGCGACGGCCGTCAGAACCGATGTCGCCGATTGCGAGGCAAACAGCGAATAGGCCGATATCAGTCCGACGGCTCCTGCGGCTCCGAGCCAAAACCTGCGCTCCCCAAGCGCAACAGGCGCGATGAAGGCAAAGTAGATCCCAAGAGACGCATAGAACCCGAGCTGGTTCTTCGAAGCAAAGGCACCGACGAAACTATAGGTGCCGTCAAGCGGATCCAAGTGGTAGACGCCAAACAGCAACGAATAGACGAGCACGATACCGACCCCCGCCAGCGCGCCGCGCACGAGCGTGCGGATGTCGATCGTGCGCATGACGATCAGGGCGCAGACGACATGGGAGAGGTACTGCACCCCCGTCCTTGCCGTCATCCCCGGCGCTGCCGACCAGAACACCGACAGGCAGGCAAAGACCGCAAAGGCAAGGATCCAGATATATCTGCCGTAATTGCCGAGCACCCTTCGATAATCGACGAGGACCAGTGGCAGCCACAGCGCGTAATAGACCAGGATCGACGCCTGCCCGAACCGCGAGGAATAGGCGAAGACGAAGAACGATATTGCCAGCGCAAACGTACCGTAGGCCTGGTTTTCACCGGGAGAAACGAGGCTTGCCTTGGAAATTTTCATCGTGATCCTTCAAAGCGTTTCTCGATTAACGGGCATCCGAGAAACGCTCTATTTTGTTCTCAAGCGCTTCCTGATGGTCCCGCGCTTCGCACTTCTCCCCGAAACGCGCTAACGCATCGCAACGTTGGCTTCGATCTTGATCACGTCGCCCGGCTGAACCGGCGTGTTCTCATCGGCCGCAATCTCGACAGCCTTGCCTTCCTTCTCGCGGACGATCGAATAGCTGATCACAGCCTCCGACCCGTTGTCCTTGGTCTGCGCCGCCTCGGCCGATTGCAGCAGCGCCTCGGTCATGAGGTCGCGACTGGTGCCAAGCTTGATCGCCAAGGTGTCGAGTTCGGCCTCGGTGTTCTGCAGGTCCTGGGCAAGCTGGGCATCCCAATCGTTGCGCAGGTTTGTGTCGTCCTGGGTCGCCTTGCTGACATCCTGCTTTGCCTTCAAGGATGCGGTATCGATATCGAGGACGGCCCCCTGCAACTCGGCCACGCGCTGTTCTAGCGCGAGCTTGCGCGCAGCCAGCGCCAGTCCCTTTTCGGCAAGGCCTTCGATCTTGTCCCTGTCCTCGATCACCAGGTCCAATTGGCGGTTCTGGGTCTCGGACTTTTTCGCCAGCGCCTCGATCTCGTTTTCGAGCAGGGATTTGAGATCGGCCAGCGATGCCAGCTGACGCTTCTGCCTCTTGTCGCGCGATACCATCAGTGCCGTCTCGCTTTCGAGCAGGCCGGCGACGTCGGCGGCGTCCCTTAATTCCTTCGGCAGTTCGATCTTGTCCTTGCCGGCGATCTCCGCCTGCAGGCGCGCGCGCCGGATCAGGAGCCGGTTGCGCTCGGAGACCTGCACGCTCGAATCTCCGCGGGCATTGATGTAGTCGCGGGCGAAACGCTGGCCGCTTTCCGAACGTCTCAAGCCGCCACCGAGACTGACGGCCTTCAACACCGTCAGGCTCGGCGCGTAGGGGTACTCACCGGGCTTCTGAACCTCGCCTGAGAGATAGACCGGGCGATACTGGGCGAGTTCGACCGAGGCCGATGGCCGGTCGCGCAGACCGAACAGCGTCTGCATCTTGACGCCGATCGCCTCGCTCATCTCGGCAGTCGTCTTGCCTGCTGCCGGCAAGTCGCCAATGAAGGGGATGGAGACCATGCCGGATGCACCGACGGTATAGTCACCGCTGACCACGGACCAGTCGCGCACCGCGCCTTCGGCTGTCTGCCATTCGGCAACGCGGATCTTCAGCTTGTCCATGACGCCGAGATGGTATTCGTCGGCATGTGCCGGCAGCGTGCCGAACACGGTTATGGCCGCAAGCATGGCGGCCTTGAGAGAATATGGCTTTCGCAGGGAGATCAGGGATCTCCCGTTGGCAATTTGATGTGTCATTGCGGTTTCCCGGTTGCTGGTCGCGCGCTCCGGCGTCCAACGACCGAGGTCGTCAGGCTCCGTGGCGCAGCGTTGGTCAGTAGCTGCCGCGAGAAAAGCAGACTGCGGGGATCGTCTTGAAGACGATGGAGACGTCGCGGATCAGCGACCAGTTCTGCACATAGTGCGTGTCGAAGGCGACGCGTGTTGCATAGGAAACGTCATTCCTGCCGCTGATCTGCCAGAGGCCGGTCAGGCCCGGCCGAGACTGAAGATAGAAGACGGCTGCGGCGTCGTAGAGTTCGAGTTCGTCTTCCACGACAGGTCGCGGGCCGACGATGCTCATTTCACCGCGGATGATGTTGATCAACTGCGGCAGTTCATCGAGGCTGAGCTTGCGCAGCACGCTGCCGACGACGGTCACCCGTGGATCGTCCTGTAGTTTGCGTGTCGCTCGCCATTCCTCGTAGGCTGCCGGATTGTTGCGAAGATGATCCTGCAAAAGCCGATCGCCGTCTGCCCGCATCGTGCGGAACTTCAGGCAGCGGAATGAGCGGCCGTTGTGGCCGATACGGCGGTGGCCGTAGAAAACGGATCCGCCATCCGAAAACTTGACGAGCGTCATCAAGAGCAGGAAGAGCGGACTGAGAAAGACAAGAGCGAGTGAAGCGGTGAAGACGTCGAAGCCGCGCTTCGAAATTCCTCCCACCGGACGATATGCTCCTGACTCTGCGGTACTGAAAAACGGCGAATTGGCCGATCGAGTCGCAGACTTCATAGAGAAGACTCCATTTACGTTGGCGATTGGTCGGTCCCCTTGGGGCGCACTCGTATCCAAGAATGAGTGTATGGTTAGGATTTGCTTTTTAAAGGCGAAAAGATGACCGGCGGCGTGCGCACCTCCCGCAGACGTATATCATCAATCGCGAATATGTAATATTTCCTCGTGAACGAAGATCATCTATTCATGGATGAGCAAGTGTATTCCTGAAGATGCCGATGTAATTTCCGGATGTATCGACATTACTCATGAAATAATCGACCGTACCTTGGTATCAGGATGTTTGCTTTCATCTTGTATCGGAAATTTTGCCCTCTCGGTAAATTGAAATCCGTCAATTTGGGCGACGCATCTTGCGATGCAGCAATATTTTGCACTGCACGCACATAGCCGTCACCAACGCGAAGCTTGTAACAAAAGTTGATAGTGAAAGCGGATCGAAGGCCAACCTCGAGACGAACGAAACAAGGCGAAACCCACAGTGGGTGGAAACGGGAGGTTCGGCCCGGTCGTTGCCAACCTCAATTCGGCCGGTGAAAATCGATTCCCTCTGCCTCTCCCGAAAGCCATATCAAAAGCCAAATCAACGGAATTTGATTGGCACCGGCCTGTTCTAAAGGCGACATAAACATTTTCGGGGCTATAGCGGCTTATATTGCATCTGCGGCTATTGTCGGTTGAACCGGGGCGTAACCGCCAATATATTGAAACTCTGTGGTGGGAAGGGCTTTGGCTCCGATGGAGACACCAACAACAGATCCGAAAGCTAGGTAGCGCGATGTTCGCACCCCGCGTCTTTGCCAGCATGATTGGCGCCTTGACGGTCTTTGCCATCGTCACCTACCTGCTGAACGGCTCACTGACCTCGACCCTGATCCAGACCCTGATCTGCGCCGTGCTGATGCAGGTCGGCTATTTCCTGGCTGTCGTCTTCCTCGTTTGGAAGAAGGCGCGCGAACGCGACCGGCAGGCAGCCGAGAACGCACGCACAGCGACGGAAGAAAAACAGACCGGCAAGGTTTCGACTGGGCGGTTGAACAGGCCCGGCCACTTCAATCCCTGACGCGCAAAAGGCGGCCTTCCTTTGCCGCCAATGATGCCATCGACAAAAAAGTCAACGTTTTGACGCGGTTACGACATGATCGCGTTGCATCTTGCGGCGCGCCGGCAAAGCAACACCGATGCCGGCCATGCCCGACGTAACGCTGGAGGCCAGAATGACCGCAGCTGCAACGATGGACGTCTGTGTCATCATCGCCGCAAAAAACGCCGCCGAAACGATTGCAAGGGCCGTCGCTTCGGCGCTTGCCGAGCCCGAAACCGCCGAGGTAATCGTGATCGACGATGGTTCGACGGACACGACCGCATCGTCTGCCTTGTCGGCTGCCGATGACACAGGACGTCTGAACGTCGTTCGCTTCGAGAACAATCGCGGCCCGGCTGCTGCACGAAACCACGCGGTCGCAATCAGCCGCTCGCCGATCCTTGCCATCCTCGATGCCGACGATTTCTTTCTGCCCGGCAGGCTCACCCGACTTCTCGCTGTGTCTGATTGGGATTTCGTTGCCGACAACATCGCCTTCATGGACGAGACGGCCGCCGCCAGCGCCGCGGCCGACGTCGGCCGGTTCCAGCCGGAACCACGCCTTCTCGACCTCAACGGCTTCGTCGAGGGCAACATCTCGCACCGCGGCGTGAGGCGTGGCGAGATCGGCTTTCTGAAACCGCTGATGCGGCGTGATTTTCTATCGACGCATCAGCTCGCCTACAACGAGGCTCTTCGTCTCGGCGAAGACTACGACCTCTACCTGCGAGCGCTTGCCAAAGGCGCGCGTTACAAGATCATCCACAGCTGTGGCTACGCGGCGATCGTGCGTGGCAATTCGCTCAGCGGCAGCCATCGCACCGAGGATCTGAAGAGGCTTTACGAGGCCGACCGGGGCATTCTCGCCGACAACCGATTGAGCGCCGAGGCGGCCGCCGTCATTCGCCGGCACGAACGCCATATTCGCGGGCGCTACGAGCACCGGCGTTTCCTCGATCTGAAACGCGAAGGCGGCCCGATCGCCGCCATCACCTATCTGCTCGGCAAGCCGGGGGCAATTCCTGCGGTTGCCGGTGGCATCTTTGCCGACAAGGCCGAACGCATACGACCGACCGAGGCGCTTGCCGAACGCGGCAACTCGAACCGGTTGCGCTATCTGTTGCCGGCCTCGGCCGAATTGAGTTGATCGCCTTCAACGGCGCCCGTCGCGGGCGCCGTTGAATTTCTCCTTCTAGAGATAATCGCGACGAACGGTTTCGAGAACGTCGCGGAAGCGCGCCTTGCGCTCGGCAAGGACGCGGTCTTCGCTCAGTTGCGGCTCGGCCCTGCTCGCCTGCCACAGGGCCAACGTCGAGGGAGCAGCCAGAAACTGCTTGGCGGCTCCACGCAGGAAGGTCTGCCTCGGCGGCGTCGTGCCGACGACGAGGTCGCCGTCGATCTGGCGCCGGTTCGGGTCTTCACCGTCGGTTTCAGCGATATCGAATCCCATGCCCCAAAACCTCGTGCCCTTGATCATCGCTTCAGCGCGGCTTGAAACCGGGACATGGCGCGGGCGATAGGTGACGCCGACCGTCTGCGCCCAGTCGTTCCACTTGAAGCTGTTGATGCTGTCGGATGTCGAAACCGCCACCCACGGAACCCGAAAGGCATCCGCAAGGATTGCACCGTGCATCGATTCCGCCACGATCAGCTCGGATTGGGCGATCTCCCGGATGACGGCTCCTGCCTCGCCGCGCGGGTCGATATAGTGCAGGCCAACCGTACCGCAGGTCGTCGGCCACATGCCGGCGATCGCGCTTTCCCAATGGGGAACGAAACTGCGCTTGTGGATCTTCGGCAGGTTCCGGAATTCCGGCATCTCGGCAACCATCACGGCCGGATCGATGATGCCAAGTTCGGGCGAAACTCCGACCTTCTCGGCGGTTAGCGGCCCGCGTACACAGCGGACGTCCCACTCCGCCTTGTCGCGCATATCCGGAAGCGTGCCATAGCCGAAGCCACTGCCGAGCACGAGTTTTCGCATACCGTCGGGCAGTAACGCTCGGTTGAGCACCGTACCGACGCCGACGAGCAGGATGTCGTCATGGCTGTCGCGGAAACCAGGCAAGAGGAAATCCCAGAGCCAAAGATTGAGGTCGTCTCCGAAATTGCCGTGATGTGATTCCCAGTAATAGGGCTTCATGAGCGGTCCTTCTCTCAAATGAAAATGTGTCCGGCGCCGCAAGCGGCGTCTCTGTTCCCTCCTGAGGGATGCTGTCTTCGTGATCAGCGTTGCGGTGATAGTTTGCCGACGGCCAATTGGAGGGCGCTTTGCAGCAATTTCGGATCGCGCCACACCCAGCGCGCCAGGAGCCTGAACTGCGGCGATTGCTTGCGGCGCAGCCGCCGCGCCTGGCTCCACAGCGCCTGTCGGCGGGCCGTGTGCTGGTAGGAGCGGATCGAAGCGATTTCCTGTGGGCGGCGCGAAAACCGGCCCTCGAGCGTTTCAAGCGCCACGAAGGTGTTGAACTGCTGCTGCAAGAATTCCGGCGAATCGTTGTCGATCGAATGGAAGATGTTGATGCCTTCGCCGCGCTCGGCACCGGCCGCATCGCAAAGCACAACGCGCCTGGCCGCAAGCACGCAGTCGCAGAAGAACAGCACATCTTCGGCGGCCAGCCGCAAGGCTGCATCGAAGCGGATATTTTCGAACAGCGCGCGCCCGATCACCATGCAGGACAGATGCAGGAAGCTCCAGTTTCTCAACATCACCTGTGAAAGATCGGGAATTTCCACCACCAGCGGGCTCTGCTGCAGGCGAATGCAGGTGTCGCTCTTCAGGAGATCGGCAACGCCGAAATGGTAGTAGAATGCATCGCCGCCCGAGATCGATGCCCAGTAGCAATCGGCATCGTAGCGCGTCAGGCTTTGATAGGCATTCTTCAGGTGATCCGGCGTCCAGATGTCGTCGGAATCGAGGAACGCCACGTATTCCGCATCATGAGGAACATGGTCGAGCCCGGTGTTGCGTGCACCGCCCGGCCCCTGGTTGGCCTGGCGTATAATGGTGATGCGTGCGCGCAGGTCTTCACCAAGCGGAGCCAGTTCCTCATCGACCGAATAGGGCGACTGATCGTCGACAACCAAGACGTGAAAGTCCTGGAATGTCTGGGCGAACACGGACTTGAGCGCCCGCCGAAGAATGCCCGGCTCCTTCTGGTAGTAAGGGATAATAATCGTAAGCTTTGCCATCTTTTCGCCCCTGCGGTTTCTCTACAAAGAGTCTTGCGTGGTCACCTCCCACCGGGTCGCGGCCGTATGTCTATCGCCTGTCCTTTGCCTCTTATTCTTTCAAAGGACTCACGGGATGTTCGCCATGCCCTCCACCGTCAATGCCAAATCCGTCACCCGTAACGTCGGCTGGAGCGTGCTCTCAAAGACAGGCACATTCGGGCTGAAATTTGTCACCGTGCCTATTCTGGCGCGCATCCTGACGCCTGAAGAGTTCGGAACGGTCGCGGTCGCGCTCACTGTCGTGCAGTTTCTGGCGATGATCGGCGGTGCAGGTCTCGCCTCCGCGCTGATCATTCAGCGCGAGGAGGAAATGGAGCTTGTCCACTCGGCCTTCTGGGCGAATCTGGCGATTTCCGTGGCCATGGCGCTTGGCCTTTTCGTCTTTGCCGCCCCACTCGCAACGCTGCTCGGCGCGCCTGACGCCACCTATCTTCTGCAGATCATGAGCCTGCTTATCCCACTTCAGCTTGGCGGCGATGTCGCCTATGCGCTTCTCGCCCGGCGCATGAATTTCAGCAAGGATGCGGCCTGGAGCATGATTTCGGAAACGGTTGGCGCACTCGTCGCCGTTATCATGGCGCTTGCGGGCTTCGGTATCTGGTCGCTCTTGGGACAGCTCTTCGTATCGGCATTGATCCGTCTTGCGGGGCTCTATGCCGTTTCCGGCTACATTCCGAAGCTGGTCTTTTCGTTCCGGCGCGTATGGACGCTAAGCCGATTCAGCCTCGGCATGATGGGCTCGGAAATCGCCAACTTCATTACCTTCCAGTCGCCGATGGTAGTGATTTCCCGCTATCTCGGTCTTTCCGATGCGGGCGCCTATTCCGCCGCCAACCGCTTTTCCAGCATTCCCAACCAGATCGTGCTTTCGGCCGTCATGGGCGTGCTTTTCCCCGCCTTCAGCCACATGGGCGAGGATCGCCAGCGCCGCTCCCAGGCGCTCATGCTGAGCACGCAGGTGACCACGGTGCTGCTTGCACCGATGATGTTCGGGCTGTGGGCGCTCGCCGAGCCGGCGATGCTCGTGCTCTTCGGCAGCCAATGGGCGGCCGCCTGGCCGGTTCTCGGCCTTCTGGCCCTGTCCAAGGGCGTCCTCACGCCGTGCAGCACCTACGTGCCATACCTCAAGGGCATCGGCCAGGGGGCGGTTCTGTTCTGGTGGGCCGTGATCCGGGCGGTCGTCACCACCGGCGCAGTCGCCTATGGCGCCATAAACGGCTCGCTGATCGAGGCGATGATCGCCCTTTGCATCGTCAACGTCCTGACGCTCGTCGGATATTCCTGGGTGGTCTTCCGGGCTGACGGCATGCCGTTCTTCAGAGGTTTCTTCGTCTCGACCAGACCAATGTTTGCAGCCTTTGCCATGGCGCTTACGGTGCGCCTCCTCCTTGAGCGCTTCGGTTCGCACGTTCCCAATGCCATCATGCAGGTGCTCGTCGGCGCCGCCATCGGCGGTGGCATCTACGTCATTCTGATGGTTCTGATGGAGCGCAAACTGCTGGTGAAGCTTCAGCAAATGATCCGTCAGCGCGGCGCAGCGGCACCGGCTCCAGAACCTGCGGAATGATATGGGTTGGCGAACTGCGATGTGCCTCACACTCGCCGCAATTCTCACCGCGGGGGGCAAAAAACCTTGAATTGACAATGATCAACGAAAAAAAGTCTGCCATTTTTGCTGGCAATTATCCGACGTAAATTCAACCCAAGGATACGCTTCATTAGAATATGAGCATGTTGTGCAACATGCGACAAGCGGTGCGCTTTTGACGATTGCAGCGGTCAATTCGCCTTCAATTTGCGGTGAATTCGAAATGTGGCGAATGCTGCACCGCAACAAATCATGACCGATTCTTTTGCTGCAGCGCCATATTTTCAGCCGCGCCCCTGCCCTAGCTTAAGTGATGCGGGCTCTAGTCTGCTCTGTTGAAACGGCGCCGAAAATGGCGCTGGCAGATAGGAGTGACGGATATCGTGGCTATGGACGCGAACATTTCCTCGCGGATCAATCTGATGCGCATCGTGCTGATTTCCGGCATCGTCTTCGTACATGTGCCGCATGATCCGCAGACGAGCCCCTTCCTCGGTACCTATGGGTTCTGGGACTGGCTGCGCGTGTTTCTGGGCGATAGCCTCTTTCGTGTCGGCGTTCCCTGCCTCAGCGCGATCTCCGGCTATCTCCTGTTCCGCCGCGGCCTGGAGACGTTCGACTACGGCAAGACGCTTCGGACCAAATCGCGCACGGTATTGCTTCCCTTCCTTCTGTGGAACCTTGCCTTTCTGGCACTGGTCTATACCGCGCAGCTCACGAACATCGGTTTCGGCTACCTTCCGGATGTGGTGAATGCCGGCCCGCGCGAGTGGCTGAGCCTGGCGTTTGCGCTCGAGGGCCTGCCGATCAACGTGCCGCTCTACTTCCTGCGCGATCTACTGCTTTGCATCCTGCTCTCGCCAGTGCTCGCCTGGCTGATCAAGCGCTATCCGCTGCAGGCGCTTGGCCTGCTACTTGCCTACGCGGTGCTTCCGCTGCCGAACGGTATCTTCCTGAAGAAATCGATCCTGTTCGGCTTCTCAACCGGTATCTATCTGAGCCTGCACCGCATCGACGTTAAGCGGCTCGATCCCTATGCGCGATCGATCACCGCCCTCTTCCTCGCCGCTGCCGTCGCGCTGTCGATCGTTCTCTACCAGACAGGCCCCGAGTTCCCCGCCTGGGTCGATATGCTGCGCAGCCTGACGGCCCTTTCCGGCATCGTCGGTTCCTGGGCCGTATCCGCGCTTCTCATGCGCACCAGGCTCGGCGAACGGCTGGCGCGCTCCGGCGGCCTCAGCTTCTGGATCTTCTGCGCCCACTACCCCCTGCTCATCCTTTTCTGGATGGTGTGGAACCGCACCGGGTTCACCGACTACCGTCTGTTCTACTTCGTGATCCCCTTCATCACGATTGCCCTTCTCGTTGCCGCGCATGCTTACGCCAAGCGCCTCGCACCGGGTTTCACCGCCGTCCTGACCGGCAGCCGCACCGACGCCTCCCGAGCCAATGCGCGCCCGGACACCGGACGTCGCACCGACTACTCCCCTCAGCAAAGGACCTGACCATGAGATCGATCAGACCTCACCGCCTCGCCCTGCTCACGATTCTCCTTGCCGGGATTGCCGGCTCTGCATCAGCTCAGCAAGGCGCCACAGGCACCTCGTTCCTCGACAATTTCGACGCGCTCGACACCGGCCACTGGTATGTCTCCGATGGCTGGAACAACGGCCCACACCAGAACTGCACCTGGTCGAAGGATCAGGCGATGGTCGTCGACGGCGTCCTTGAGCTCAAGTTCGAGGAAGGCAAAAAGGGCGAGCGCAACTATGCCTGCGGTGAAGTCCAGACCCGCAAGCGCTTCGGCTACGGCACCTACGAAGCCCGCATCAAGGCCGCCGACGGATCAGGGCTGAACTCGGCTTTCTTCACTTACATCGGTCCCGCCGACAAGAAGCCACATGACGAGATCGACTTCGAGGTGCTCGGCAAGAACCCGGCAAAGGTGCAGCTCAACCAATATGTCTCGGCCAAGGGCGGCAACGAGAAGCTCGCAGACGTACCGGGCGGCGCCAATCAGGGCTTCAACGACTACGCCTTCGTCTGGGAGAAGGAGCGGATCCGCTACTACGTCAATGGCGAACTGGTCCACGAGGTGAGCGATCCCGCCAAGATCCCGACCAACGCGCAGAAGATCTTCTTCAGCCTGTGGGGCACTGACACGCTCAGCGATTGGATGGGCACCTTCAATTACAAGGGGCCGACGGCGCTGCAGGTCGACCGGATCGCCTTCACTGCGCCCGGTGACAAGTGCCAGTTCGCCGAATCCGTCGCCTGCAAACTGGACTGAGGACACCACCGCACCGCCGCATCCGTGCATCGCGCCACAAATGGCGCGTTGCACGATTTCTTGAATGACGCTTGGCTCGGGCTGAGCAGGAAGACGGACGTTTTCATGCTGAAGGTATTCTATCTGGCACAGGATCTGGCTGACCCCGCGGTGCGCCGTCGTGTCCTGATGCTGAAAGCGGGGGGTGCACGCGTAACACTCGCAGGCTTTCGCCGGGGCGCAAACGCGCTGGCGGCCATCGAGGGCATCGACCCGATCGAGCTCGGCACGACCCGCGATGGCCGCTTCGGCCAGCGGATCGCAGCGGTCGCCAAGGCATGCCTGTCCCTGCCGGCGAAGTTGCGTGCAGTCGACCGGCCCGACGTGATCATCGCACGCAACCTCGACATGCTCGCCGTCGCCAACAAGGCAGTCGGCATGTTCGGCGGCTTTGTTCCTGTCGTCTATGAATGCCTCGACATTCACCGCCTGCTTCTGCGCGACGATGTGGCCGGGCGTGCGGTGCGTGCCAGCGAAGCCTACCTCGGGCGCAATGCGCGGCTTTTGATCACCAGCTCGCCCGCCTTCGTCGAGCATTATTTCCGCCCGCTCTCCGGGCTGGAAACGCCGGTCATGCTGCTTGAGAACAAGGTGCTTGAACTCGGCGAGCGCGGCGATCCGCCACTTGCAACAGTCACCACATCGCGACCGGACGAACCCTGGCGGATCGGCTGGTTTGGCGCGCTGCGCTGCCGCAAATCACTCGCACTGCTTTCCGCATTTTCCCGGCGTATGGACGGCCGCTTCAAGATCGTCCTTCGCGGCCGGCCGGCCTATTCCGAATTCGACGATTTCGACGGCTTTGTGCGCGATGAACCGCACATGACCTTCCACGGCCCTTATCGCAGCCCGGAGGACCTCGGCGCCATCTACGACGAGGTCGACTTCACCTGGGCGATCGATTTTTTCGAGGAAGGCCAGAATTCCAGATGGCTGCTTCCGAACCGGCTGTACGAGGGATGCCGATTTGGTCGGGTGCCGATCGCCATGCGCGGGACGGAGACCGCACGCTTTCTCGCAGTCCGCGGCCTCGGCTTTCTGCTCGATGAAGCCGAGCCGGACAATCTGGTTTCACTTGTCGGCGACGTCGACGCGGGCCGCTACGCCGATGCGTCTGATCGCGTGCGCGCCTGCAATTCCGACACATGGGTCTTTGGTCGCAACGATTGCGAGAACCTCGTCAGGCGCCTTTCGGCAATCACGTCGACGGCTCCCGAGCCTGCAGCACCCCTTTCCCCCGTCCGTCAAAACGAAGGTGGTTTGTCATGAACACAACAGATCTGACGTCGACGCGCAGTCTGATCGTCATCCCCTGCCTCAACGAGGCAGACCATATCGAGACTCTGGTGGACAAGCTTCGCCCATCGCTCCGCCCGCTCAACGCGGTCATCCTGATTGCCGATGGCGGCAGCACCGATGGCACACGCGAAATCGCAGCGCGGCTCGCTGAAGGCGATCCGGCCGTCCTGATGCTCGACAATCCCAGGCGCATCCAGAGTGCCGCAATCAATCTGGCGGTCACTGAATTTGGCGGCTCGTTCGATTTTCTGATCCGAATCGATGCGCACGGCACCTATCCTGACGATTACTGCCAGAGACTGGTCGAAGAGGTGATCTCCACCGGCGCCGACTCCGTCGTCGTTGCCATGGAGACTGTCGGCTTCACGCCCTTCCAGAAGGCGACCGCCTACGCCCAGAATTCCAAGCTCGGAAATGGCGGTGCCAAGCATCGGCTCGGAGCCACAAGCCATTGGGCCGACCACGGCCATCACGCCCTGATGCGCATTCAAGCCTTCAAGGCAATCGGCGGTTACGACGAAAGCTTCAGCCACAACGAAGACGCCGAGTTCGACTATCGCTTCCGCCAGGCCGGCTACCGCATCTGGATGACCGACCGGACGAGCATGGTCTATTACCCCCGTGCCAAGGTCGGCCCGCTGTTCCGGCAGTACTTCAGCTACGGCCGAGGGCGCGCCCGCAATGTGTTGAAGCACCGTGTGGTGCCTAGCCTCAGGCAATTGCTGCCGCTTGCGGTCGCACCGGTGGCAATCGGCGCTTTGCTGGCCGTGATCAACTGGGTTGCCGTCGTCCCGGTCGTGCTCTGGGCCGCAGCCTGCATCGGCTACGGTGCCTGGATGGCACTCGGCCAGAAAAACCCCTACGGGCCGCTTGCTGCTATCTCGGCCATGGTGATGCACTTCGCCTGGTCGGCCGGGTTCTGGCGCGAATTACTCGACCTTCGCAACAGGCGGGTCGCACCATGATTGAGGCCGCTACCCAAATCCCCGTGGATATCAGGGTCGATATCGCGGTCTGCACCTTTCGCCGGCCCGAGCTTGCCGAAACCCTGCGCTCTCTGGCGGCCATCAGCGTGCCCGAGGGAACGGCGATCCGGATCATCGTCGCCGACAACGACGTCGAGCCAAGCGCTGCCGGGCTTGTCGACGCCTTGCGCTCGGAGGTTCCCTTCGAGATCGACTATGTGCACTGCCCGGCAGGCAACATCTCCATCGCGCGCAACGCCTGCCTCGACAACGCCACAGCCGACTACCTTGCCTTCGTCGACGATGACGAAACCGTCTCGCGCGACTGGCTCATGCGCCTGCTGGAAACGGCCGCTGTCACAGGGGCCGAGGCCGTTCTCGGTCCGGTTCGAGCAGGGTACGACCTTGATGCTCCCCCCTGGATGCGGCGCGGCGATTTTCATTCGACACGACCGGTCTGGGTCGGCGGCGAGATCGTGACGGGCTACACCTGCAATGTCCTGCTCGATCGCAAACGACCGGCACTCGCCGGCCGGCGTTTCAACCTGGCGCTTGGCAAGACCGGCGGTGAGGACACTGAGTTCTTCACCCATATGCATGGGGATGGTGGCCGCCTCGCCTATGCGCCGGATGCTCTGGTCTACGAGATCGTGCCGGAAAAACGCGCCAGTTTCGAATGGCTGGCAAGACGACGTTTTCGCTCCGGCCAGACCCATGGGCGCCTGTTGAAGCAGGCCGCGGCCGGTGGCGGCAAAGCAGCGGAGGTCGTTCGCGCCACTGCCAAGTCCGGGTATTGCGCGACCGCAAGCCTGCTTTTCGTCGCCTCGCCTGTCGTCCGCTCGCGTTATGCGCTACGCGCCATCATGCATGCCGGCGTCGTCAGCGGCCTCTTCGGCGTTCGCGAGCTTGAGCAATACGGCGCGTCGGAAGTGGCAGCGCGATGATGAAGAGCAATCCCGATGTCAGCTTTATCATTGCCGCATTCAGGGCGGCGGATACGATCGCGCGGGCCATCGACAGTGCGCTTGCCCAGGAAGATGTCGAGATCGAGGTGATCGTCGTCGACGACGCTTCGCCGGATGAAACTGCGGCCGTAGTCGAAGCGATGACCGATCCGCGCATCCGGCTAATCCGGCTCCCGGCCAATCGGGGCCCCGGTGGCGCGCGCAATGCCGGCCTCGACGCGGCGCGCGGCGACTGGGTCGCCATTCTCGATGCCGACGATACCGTTCGGCCGGGACGATTGGCCCGAATGATCGCGCGGGCACGCAGCGAAAACGCCGATATCGCCGTCGACAATCTGGAGGTCCTGAACCTCGATGGCCGGCGCGAGCGGATGTTTGCCGACACCATGCTTGAAAAGACACCGATCCTTACCCTTGCGGCCTTCATCGGCTCCAACGTCCTTTTCCGTTCGACCTACAATTTCGGCTACATGAAGCCAATCTTCGAGCGACGGTTTCTCGAGCAGAAGCGACTGCGCTTCAGGCAAGATATCCGCATCGGCGAAGATTATATCCTGCTGGCCTCCGCATTGGCGCAAGGCGGGCGCTGCGTCGTCGATCCGTCGGCCGGCTACCGCTACCACATCCGTGAAGGCTCGATTTCGCGCGTGCTGGAGCTGCGTCACGTCGATGCGATGATCGCCGCCGATGCCGCATTCCTCAGTACCCACGCCGTCAACGCAGGTGCAATGGCAATGCAGCGCAAGCGCAGCCGCAGCCTTCAAGAGGCGCGCGCCTTTTTGTCACTCGTTGAACACCTGAAATCCAGATCGCTGGGCAGCGCCATCAAGACGGCACTCTCCAGCCCCTGCGCGCTCCGGCATCTCCGGATGCCGATCGCCGTGCGACTGCGCCGCCTGGTTGCGCCGCTGTCGCGCTTGAAGCCCGTCACGATGACTGTGGCGGCTGAACGATCCACCTCGGGCAAATGCCCTCACACGAAAAAAGGATAATGCCATGGACCGTATCAGAACTGTCAGAAAAGCAGTTATTCCGGTTGCCGGCAACGGCACGCGTTTCCTTCCCGCCACCAAGGCTGTGCCGAAAGAGATGCTGACGATCGTCGATCGCCCGGTCGTGCAGTATGCTGTCGATGAAGCCCGCGAGGCCGGCATCGAACATATCGTCTTCGTCACCAGCCGAAACAAGCAGGCGATCGAAGACCACTTCGACGATACACCCGAGCTGATTTCGTCACTGACACGTTCGGGCAAGAACGCCCAGATTTCCGAACTCGAGAGCATGCTGCCGAAAGCTGGCTCCGTCAGCTTCACCCGGCAACAGGCCCCTCTTGGTCTCGGCCACGCCGTCTGGTGTGCGCGCGACCTGATCGGCGACGAGCCTTTCGCATTGCTCCTGCCTGACATGCTTTCCTATGGCGCACGTGGCTGCATGGCCGGTCTGATGGATCTCTATAGTCAGACCGGCGGCAACGTCGTCGGCGTCGAACAGTGCGCGCCCGAAGATGCCTCGAAATATGGCATCGTTGGCAAGGGATCGGCCGTTCCGCATGGTTTCACCGTCACCGAAATGGTCGAAAAGCCGCGCGCTGGCGAAGCACCGTCGAACTTCTACCTCAACGGCCGCTACGTGCTTCAGCCCGAAATCTTCGGCATTCTCGCCCGCCAGCAGCGCGGCGCCGGCAACGAGATCCAGCTGACGGACGGCATGCTGAAACTCTCCAAGGATCAGTCGTTCCACGCCCATCCCTACGATGGCCGGACGTTCGATTGCGGCTCCAAGCATGGGTTCATCGAGGCGAATGTCGCATTCGCCCTTGCCCGTCAGGATATCGGCGAGCAGGTCTACTTGTCCGTCAAGGACATGGTTTTGTCTCACGAAGGCCGCATCCGCGCGGCATAAACCTGGCTCCGGCGCCCCGAACAAGGGCGCCGGCCGATCGACTGTATGGAAACGGACAGAGCGACCCAATGAAACAAAGAAGTCTACCGTTCAGTAGCGTCTTGCCCCGACAAGCCGAGGAATCCGATGGTTTCATCGACCTCGACCGGCTCTTCTCGGTGGCGGTTCGCCGCGGCAAGACAGTCGGGCTTTTCGTTGCCCTGTTCGTCGTCCTTGGTGGCGTCTACCTGCTGTTTGCCACGCCGAACTACACGTCGATGACGCAGATCCTGCTCGACGAGAACCTCTCCAAATACGCCGAGGAAGAGGCGTCGCCGCAAAACAGCCAATTGCTCGATACCCAGATTGCCAGTGCCGTGGAGATCCTGAAGTCGGGCGAACTGGCTCTGCGTGTCGTCGACAAGATCAACCTTGCCGACAACGACACGATCCTCAATCCGCCGCGGTCCCCCTTTGGCGTCGTGAAGGATTGGACGAAGTCGATCACCAGCGTCTTTGGCGGCGGGCCCGCGGTATCGGAAGAAGCCGCGCGCAGCGGACGGCGGCAGAAGGCGGCGGCCCTCATCCAGCAGGGCCTTGCGGTCGAGCGCGTGTCGCGCAGCTCTGTCGTTGCCCTTTCCTACCGTTCGAGCGATCCGCAGCTGGCAGCCCAAGTGGTGCGCGGCTATGCAGACGCATATCTGACCGACCAGTTGAACGCCAATTTCGAGGCGACCGAACGGGCATCCGTATGGCTGCAGGAGCGCCTTGCCGATCTCCGCCAGCGCTCGCAGGTCGCTTCGCTTGAGGTCGAACAATACCGCACCGACAACGGCCTGACCTCGGCGCGCGGCGAACTGATGTCCGAGCAGCAGCTCTCCGACCTCAACAGCCAGCTCATCATTGCCCAGGCTGACACCGCCACCGCTTCTGCCCGCTACAAGCAGTTTCAGGCGATCGTCGAACAGGGCCCGGAGAAGGCAGTCGACAACGCGACGATCTCTTCGAAGGACGGCGACAACTCGGTGATCCGTGACCTCAGGACCCGCTATCTCTCCGTCGGCAAGCGCGAGCAGGAGGTCACCCAGAGTTTTGGCGCCGACCATCCGCAGGCGGTTTCTCTGCGGGCAGAGAAGAACGACATCGGCCACCAGATTTACCAGGAACTGCAGCAGCTGACGTCGAGCTATCGCAATGAATACGAAGTCGCCCGCTCGCGCGAAGCCTCGCTGCGCGAAAACATCGAGGGCACCACTGGTCGAAACTCTGATGCCAACCGGTCGCTCGTGCATCTGCGCGAACTTGAACAGAAGTCTGCCGCACTGAAGACACTCTACGAGTCCTATCTCGGTCGCTACGAGCAGGCCGCACAACAGCGCTCCTTCCCGATCGCCAAGGCTCGGGTGATTTCCGAAGCCGGTGTGCCCGCGTCGCCCTCAAGCCCGAAGAAGACGATGACCCTGGCGCTCTCGGCCGTGCTGGGCCTGATGGCTGGCGGCGCCTTTGCAGCATTTCAGGAATTCCGCGAGCGGACTTTCCGTCTCGAAGGCGATGTCCGTTCGATCCTCGGGCACCGGTCGCTTGGTTATGTGCCCCTGATCGGCCCGCGGCCGCCAACGGCAGCGGACCAGATGCGTGCTCGACTGATGAAGGATAAGGGACCAACCCAACCGACACCGGAACCGGTTCCCTTCGAACGCGTCAGTCGCATCGTACTCGACGCGCCGCGCTCGTCCTTTACCGAGACCTTCCGCAACGCAAAGCTCGCCTGCGACCAGATGCTGCATGGCAACGCCTGCCGGGTCGTCGGCATCGTCTCGGCAGTTCCCGACGAAGGAAAATCGATCGTGGCAGCCAATTATGCGGCCCTTCTCGCCGCCAGCGGCAAGCGGACGCTGCTGATCGACGCGGATATCCGCAAGCCGGGCCTGAGCAAGATGATCACGCCTGCGCCGAAGACCGGGCTTGTCGAAGCGCTGACGGGAGAGACGTCCTGGCCGGCCGGCATCAAGATCGACCATCAGACGAAGCTTGCGATCTTCCCGGTCGGAGGCGAGGCCACCAACCAATATCCGCATGACAGCCACGAGCTGCTCGCCTCGCCGGCCATGGCGGAGCTGATCGCGAATGCGCGCAAATCCTTCGACTATGTGATCGTCGACCTTGCGGCACTCGCACCCGTCGTCGACGCCAAGGCGTTTTCGCCGCTTGCCGACGGCTTCCTCTTCGTCGCCGAATGGGGTCGCACGCCGTCACGCCTCGTGCGCGACCTGCTCCATGCCGAACCTGAGATCAACGCGAAAATTCTCGGCGTGATCCTCAACAAGACGGACATGCGCGAACTGGCGAAATACAGCGATTTCGGCGCCGCCGAACAGTATCGCCACCGCTTCGAAAAATACTACGTCGACAATGCCGCAACCCGGCGCGAAGCAGAACCGGTCTGAACCACGGGAGCCCAATTGACTTGGGCTCTCCGACATTACTCCTTCCAGAACAGTGGTGTCAGAACGACCAGAACGGTCAGGATCTCAAGACGTCCGAGCAGCATCATGATCGACAGGAGATAGAGTGCCGGATCGTGCAAGGTCGAGAAATTTCCGGCCGGCCCGATGATCGGGCCGAGCCCTGCACCGACGTTTGAAAGAGCCGTGGCGATCGCCGACGCCGATGTCAGAAGATCGTAACCGAAGGCACCCATGGCGAGGCTGCCGAAGGCCCAGATCATCATGTAGGCGGTGAAGAACAGGAAGACGGTGCGCTGGACATCGATATCGACCAGCGCCTTGCCATAGCGAACCGTATGGATCCCGTTCGGATAGATGAGCTTGTAGAGCCCGGCCCGGATGGAATTGAAGATGATGATGAAGCGATAGGCTTTCATGCCCCCGGCCGTCGAACCGGAACATCCGCCCATGAAGGTCGCCGCAAACGCAAGCGCAACGATGAAATCGCCCCACAGCATGTAGTCGTCGCTGGCAAAACCCGTCGTCGACAGGATTGATGACACCGTGAAGAACGAATGCGCCAGCGCTTCATGAAAGGCGACGCCGTTTTCCAGACGCTGAAACAGGCTGGCAGCGATCGCAAGCACGGTCAGATAGGACAGGAAGACGATGATCTGCGGATCCTTCAGCGTATCCAGTCGACCGCGGACGATGAAAAGGATCAAGACCGAAAACGGCAGGCTGCTCAGCGTCATGAAGAAGGTCGCCACCCACAGGATCGGCAGGCTGTTGAAGTAGCCAAGCGAGGCGTCATGGGTGGAAAAGCCGCCGGTCGCGATCGTCGACATCGCGTGATTGATCGCATCGAAACGATTCATCCCGAGATAGCCGTAAATGACCGCGCAAGTCACGGTCATGACGATATAGATCAGCACGAAGGCCCGGGTATAGGTGACGATGCGTGCAAACGGCTTCTCGGTGGTATCCGACGATTCCATCTTGAAGAAGGACAGGCCCCCCACGCGTAGATACGGCATGACGAAAAGGCCGAGTGCCACGATCCCGATGCCGCCGAGCCAGTGAAGCAGCGAACGCCAGACGAGGATGCCCGGTGGCGCGTTGTCCAGGCCGGCAATCACAGTTGAACCCGTGGTGGTAATCCCGGACACCGATTCGAACAGCGCCTCGGCAAAATCGAGATTGACCGAGGACAGCCAGAAGGGAACGGCACCGACAATGGAGACGACGAGCCACAGCAGGTTGACGAGCAGAAAGCCCATCTTTCGGTTGAAGGGCGGCGGTCCGCCTTGCGTTGCCGCAACGGTGACCAGCGAAAGGCTACCCATCAGGCACGCCGAGAGAGCGAAGACCTTCCAGTCGGGATGGCCGAAATACAGATCAACCAGCGCGGGGATGAGCATGGTGAGCGAAAGATAGAGCCCGACCTTTGCGGCAATGTTGATGGCGGACTGGTAAATGGTCGCGTTCAACGGTCAATCGCCCCGGTCTTGGCTATCCTTTGCCCGCTCGCGCTGCGCGAGTCGCTGTTACCTGCCATCATCATCGGCATTACCGGGCAGCGTCGACAAACGCAAGTTCGACATCACGCGGCGCCAATGCTGGCAAGTGTTGCACCGTCCCGACAATCGCTGTGGATCGGACGCGTGATCACGTGATCGTGGTGCGACACGTCATCACCTTGACTCATTTCCGCGTGTAAAGCCTCATTGAACAGACGCACTCGCAATCCTGAGCAAAAAATGACCCCCGCACGATTTACCCAATGCCTGCTTGCCCTTCGCTGGACACCGATCAATCTCGCGAGCGCGCTCCATTGCAATCTGGCGTGGATAGAGGCGATGGAAACGGGCGACGAAAAGGTGCCGGCAGAACTGGCGACCTGGCTCGAAGCGCTGGCAACCGCGCATGAAACTCTCGGTATCCCGGTCGCCTATCGCGGCAAGGGGCTGGAGCCGGCGACGAGCCGCGTTGCGCGTCGCTAGCTAGCAATCGTTGGCATTGTGTTTGGCTGCAGCGGACAACATCGGCGCGAAGCTTGCCTCCTGTGTTTGGGAGGCGCTAGTCACCCGCTGAAGGCTGTATAGACGATGGTGCATCGCCTCGAATGCCGCCCTTTGCGATTTCGGGACCAAGCTACTCGCACCTCTTTCGCTGTGGGCGAGTGCTCCTCGTACGAAACGTGCATTAAGTGCGTTGCAGACGGCTGTGATGAGGGCAAAATCACTGCATCGAGAACTGCCAAGGATCTCGCCTTAGGCGCCGGCATAGAATTTGAGGCATGCGGTGACGCAAACTTGCTTGCCACTCGCGGAATTTGAAACATCCGCGCGGCTATCGCTGGAGAACGCTCACCAACGCGTCCGCCGGTCACCTTTGCGGCCGCCCGACGGGCCGAGGTGGTCGGACCTATTCGTTAGCGCATCGTCAGCGGGGCAAGCTGTAGGTCTGCGGCGATTTGCGAAATGCCTCTTCGCATCGCGGCGAGCAGAACCACGGCCCTTGTGGCGCGGCGCGACGATAGGCCGAGTACGGTGCATGCATCTTGCAGACCGGATCGATCCAGGCCGGATCCGCGGATGGCGCAAACTCGATCTCGTAAAGAGCGATATCCCCGGTTACCGAGCGAAGCGCCACCGTCCCGAGATCAGTTACAAGAATACCGTTAGCGGCAGCCGCCTCGGCAATGGCTCGGGTAGCAAGCAATTGACCGGGAGATGCGAGCGCGGCGATGCGAGCTGCGATATTGACGGTCGAGCCAAAGAGATCACCTGCTCTAAGGATGACCGGCCCGTGGTTCAGCCCTGCCCGAGTAAGCGGTAGGCGGGGTTCGTTCCGGCATGCCTGCAACAGCGTTCCCAGCGCCTGGATCGCCATTTGCGGCTCAGGAAACGAGAGCATTGCCTCATCTCCGATCCATTTGATCGGAGGCTCGTAGCCGCTAAGAGCTTCGCAGACCATGCTCTCGAAAAGTTCAAGAATGCCAATCGCGGTGGAATCTCCATAAACGTCGGCAATTGCGCTGAATCCAGCCAGATCAATAAACGCAACGGTAGCCGAAGCGTGCACAAAACTCCGTGTCGGCCTCATGTCCCTCTCCACTGCGACGCGTTAATTTCTTACATCATAACGCAAATTCCGGTCAGTGAGGCGATGAGGCGAATGGGGGCTGGCTCAGCGCCCCTCCCTGCCCATTGCTGCCCGAGCCTTCTTTATGCACCGCCCTACCGACTAAATCGCCGACCCCATCAAGGCATCAACTGCTGAGAGAGTGGAGTCGACATGAGCAAGACAACGAATGAATCGCCGGCAGTTGAACGGTGCGTTTGGTTTTGGATCGCGAAGGCGAATATCAGTCGCGATAGACCGCAGTTTTCTCAATCGCAGCCAAGTTCGGCTGCGCGGACCAGGCGCGCAATGGGCAATGCGTGAAGAATGTCAAAGTTGCGCTTGTTCCGGCGCAGACCAGGGTTCATTGACCGAAGTTCCCCGCAAAGCGATTGCGTGCCCGCACGAGCGCCAATAAATGATAAGGCGGCCAGATGGAAGCGTGACATACTGCCTGGCATCAAAACGACGTAAGGCTGGCATATGGCTAAAGCAATTTCCACACGCGCTGCCGGCGACCTGGTGCAGCAGGTTCTCGAACGTCCGCGAGCACTCAAGAAGCAAGCGCCACCCTCCGACGGGTCTACGACCAAACTCACCCTCAACGTCGATATCGACGTAATCGCCTGGTTCAAGGCATCTGGTGGGGATTGGCGCGCAAGAATGCAGAAAGCTCTACGAGATACGACCGATCTCGACAAGGATGCTTGATCCGAAGTCAGTTGATCCAACCAATGACTGCCGGGTCTGCCCGGCCTGAGCGGCGAACGTACGTCATCGGCACGCCGGGTGATGGGCGCCAGGCACAGGATCAGCACCCTCACGCATACTGCGAAACTATTCGGCGGGCTCGATACGAGCAAAATGGGCTGCATCGCCCTGCGATGTTGGGTGAACCTGCAGACCCGGTTCGTCTGCAACTGCGGTCGGTGTCTCGATCGATGCGACCACCGACGCCAAGCCGGCCCCGCAGAACAGCTGGAACAGCAGGTTCATCACTGCTTCGGCACGGCCGTCCGCGATCGAGTAATAGATCTGGCGCGACGCCCGCCGCGTCTTGACGAGACCCGACTGGCGCAGTTCTGCGAGTTGCTGGGAAAGCGCCGGTTGCTTCATGCCGAGTGCCTCCTGGATGTCGCTGACCGATGATTCCTGCTGTGCGATCTGGCAAAGCAGCATCAACCGGTTGGCATTGCTGAACTGCCGCATGAATTCGGCCGCCTCCGGTGCCTTTTCCGTCAACGTTGCCAGCGAAACGCGTGTCCTCTCGGTCATGCGCGTTTCTCCCGGAAATACCAGCTCTCGCCTTCGCGAAGCTCGGCATCATCGGTATCGGCCACCGGTGCGTGCTCAACGAGAGGATCGCCTGGCCGCCAGTTTTCAGGCGTTGACGCATCGTCCCGTTCGCAGGCCTGAAGTGCCGCGACAAGGCGCAGCAGTTCGTCCACTGAACGGCCGACATTCATCGGGTACCAGACAATGGCACGAATGACACCCGAAGGATCGATAACATAGGTCGCCCTAACGGTCCCGCTGCTTTCAGACGCACTGTCGATCATGCCGTAGGCCTGGGCGATTGCCATGGAAGGGTCTTCGACCAGCGGAAACGCAACCTTCACGCCGAAGCGCTCATGGATGTCACGCAGCCAGGCAATATGAGAATAGAGGCTGTCCACCGACAGACCAAGCAGCGCGCATCCGATTGCATCGAACCGATCCTGCGCCCGGGCAAATGCAATGAACTCGCTGGTGCAGACCGGAGTGAAGTCGGCCGGATGGGAAAAGAAGACGAGCCAGCGCCCGCGATAGCCAGAGAGAGCTATCGGGCCCGCTGTGGAACGAGCAGCAAACGCCGGCGCCGGCTCGTTCAGACGGGGCGGCATTGTCGGCGGAGTAATGACTTCGGTCATGATTTTCTTCCTGGCTGCGACTCGAATGCCTTCATAGCGTCAGCTCGTTTCTGATTCCAGAAAATACATAGTTTCGCAATTAATGTAAATATGTATTCTTTAGAAAACCTCCCATGGAGAACGCTCGCTATGCAAAGCGCCATCACAGACCCATCGCTTGATCACGCCCGCGCCATTATCGAAACGGCACTGGCGGACAGGACGAAACGCCCTATCGTCCGCTCGTTTTTCGATGATCAAACCTACACGGTTAGCCATGTCGCGCGCGATCCGCAGTCAAACGCCTGCGCCATCATCGACAGCGTGCTCGATTACGACGCCGCTTCGGGCCGTACGACCAACACGTCGGCCCAAGAGCTCATCGATTACATAAAGTCCGAAAGTCTCGAAGTGCAGTGGCTGCTCGAAACGCATGCCCACGCCGACCACCTATCTGCAGCGCCCCTGCTGCAGGCTGAACTCGGCGGGCAACTTGCCATCGGCCATGAGATCGTTCGCGTCCAGCAGGTCTTCGGCAAGATTTTTAATGCCGGCACGGATTACCAGCGGGACGGAAGTCAGTTCGACCAGCTCTTCAACGACGGCGACCGCTTCAGAATCGGCAACCTGGATGCGGCGGTTCTGCATGTACCCGGCCATACGCCCGCCTGCCTCGCATATGTGGTCGGTGATGCCGTCTTTCCGGGCGACACGCTATTCATGCCCGACTACGGCACGGCGCGCTGCGACTTCCCCGGCGGCGATGCCCGTCAGCTTTACCGTTCGATCAAGCGCCTCGTGAAGCTGCCGGATGCAGCCCGCTTGTTCCTCTGCCATGATTACAAGGCACCGGGCCGAGACCACTATGCGTGGGAAACCACCATCGGCGCAGAACGCACCGGCAATATTCACGTGAGCGAGGGTGTCACTGAAGACGACTTCTACAAGATGCGCACAGAACGGGACGCAACGCTCGCCTTGCCCAAGCTGATACTGCCATCGGTCCAGGTGAACATGCGCGCCGGTCAGTTGCCGCCCGCCGAGGACAACGGCGTCCGATACATCAAGATACCCGTCAACACATTGTGAGCGACATGAACGACGTCAATTTTCTCTGGCCGCTCGCAGGTGGCCTCCTCATCGGCCTTTCTGCGGGGTTGTATCTCCTGTCGACCGGGCGCATCGCCGGCATCTCCGGCCTTGCCGCATCGGCGGCCGGCTTGACGGACGGCGGGTTCAGCAAGCTCGGCTTCGGGTTTCTCGCAGGCATTCTTGGCGGCGCGGCCGTCGCCTCGGCTCTCATCCGCCAACCGGACATAACAGTCACCTCGTCTATTCCGCTTCTGGTCATCGCCGGTCTGCTCGTCGGCTTCGGCACGCGCCTCGGTTCGGGCTGCACCAGCGGCCACGGGATCTGCGGAATGGCCCGCTTGTCGCTTAGATCGGTCTTCGCAACCTTGACCTTCATGACAGTTGCCGCCCTCACGGTCTTTATCATGCGCCTGGTATCGGGAGGTGCTGTCTGATGCTTGCCAGAACCCTTGCAGCAATCGCCTGCGGAATCCTGTTCGGTGCCGGCCTCGTTATTTCCGACATGATCAACCCCGCGCGCGTGCTCGCCTTTCTCGACGTCGCGGGTAACTGGGATCCGTCGCTTGCCTTCGTTATGGGCGGCGCGCTGATACCGTCATCGCTCGCCTACCTCATTCGCAACCGCCGGCGAGCGCCGCTGCTCGACGATCGGTTCCATGTTCCGGCCCCGGGCCGCCCCGACGGTCGCCTCGTCGTCGGCGCCGCCTTGTTCGGGATCGGATGGGGACTGGTCGGCCTATGTCCCGGTCCGGCGATTGCAGCGTTGACGACTGGCCGTTGGGAGGCCGGCCTGTTCGTGGCAGCCATGCTCGCAGGCATGATCGTCTACCGCTTGACCCTCGGCCGCCCCGCATGGGCGACGCGATGATGGTCGGCTGCCCCCCACCATTTCGTTGAACGACGAGAACCCGGCAAGATATCGATATGTATCTGGAACCCATACAATACGCCCTTGGCGCGCTTTCCGGCGGCCTCGTGGGCTTTACCCTCGGCCTGTTCGGCGGTGGCGGCTCCATTCTGGCCGTCCCGCTGATGGTCTACATCGTGGGGGTTCCCAACCCACATCTCGCGATCGGAACCAGCGCCTTTGCTGTCGCCGCCAATGCCTTGGCGAATGTCGTCGGGCACGCCCGCTTCGGCAACATCAAGTGGCGTTGTGCCGGAATCTACAGCTCGGCAGGCATTGTCGGAGCGCTTATCGGCTCGACCATCGGCAAGATGGTCGACGGCCAGCATCTTCTTGCTTTGTTTGCCCTGCTCATGATTGTCGTCGGGGTCTTAATGTTCAAGGGCCGTGGCGCCGAAGGCAATCCCGGAGCGCAGTGCTCGCGCGAGAACGCGCCGAAGGTGGTCATATTCGGTGGCCTCACGGGCATCTTTTCCGGCTTCTTTGGCATAGGCGGCGGCTTTCTGATTGTTCCGGGGCTCATCGCCTCGACCGGCATGCCAATCCTGGTGGCCATCGGATCCTCTCTTGTCGCCGTCACCGCATTCGGGCTGACGACGGCATTGAACTATGCATTTTCAGGTTTGGTCGACTGGGCTTTGGCGACCGTCTTCATCGCAGGTGGTGCGATCGGCGGGCTCGTTGGCGGAGTTGTCGCTCGCAAGCTCGCCGCAAGAAAGGGAGCGCTGAACATCGCCTTCGCAACGCTGATCATCGTGGTCGCCGGATACATGCTCTACAAAAGCTATCTTCAGCTCCGGTGACATCGGTAACGGACGCCCCAGGATCGATCCAAAGGCAACTACAGCAGAGAATGGCGAAGAACCTGGAGCTAATGTAGCCGTTTATCTTGCGCGCCGCGGCATAACGGTGCCGTTGACAGGCTCCCCAACTGCGGCCGTAGTTGCTGCAGTGCTCAACCAGCATGCGCCGGACACCTCTGCCGAGTTGATTGTGATGGGTGCTTATGGGCACTCGCGCATACGCGAAAGGATATTTGGAGGCGTAACCAAAGTGATGATCGAAAACACGGTTGTTCCGGTGTTGTTGGTGCGCTGAACCGGATGAACGTAGGTATCTGCCAAGCGAAACGTTCCAACTACCGGCACTGACCATCGGCCGGGTCAAGCCGGCTACTCGATACCGACACCGCTATTGTCTCCGGCAATGGAGCTCGCCCCTCTCTCCCCGCTTCATCTGTCTTGCACACTCTTAAGGGGAAGCCGTGCGGCGCAGAGCGATAATCGGCATTGCATCGATGATGTGTCGCAATCGCGCGCCGCTTTGAGCAGCCCTGACCATACGCACTACCGTCTCGCCATTCTTGGCCAAGAGCCACGCTTGGCTGCGTTGCCTTGATGCGCCTCAAAGACTGCTTCTCGAAAAGCCGCGATAGTAGGGACATCAGCCCTTGGGCTCTGATCTCCAGAGGAGGCAACGATGAGTGACAGTCGCTTGCGCCAGGACATCCTGGATGAACTCGAATACGAACCCAGTATCGACGCGGCAAATATCGGAGTAGCGGTCGAGAAAGGGGTCGTCACATTGACGGGCCATGTCCACAGCTACGCGGAGAAACATGCCGCAGAGAGCATCACCCAACGGGTCAAGGGTGTGCACGCAATCGCGGAGGAAGTTGAAGTTCGGCTACCGGAGCACAAGAAGACGGTGCAGCTGACCGACGAGATAAAGCACTTCATCGCAAGCCCCGTCATGATCATCGTCGGAACGCGGGACGCGGCAAACCGCCCCTCGATCGGCAGGGGGCTGGGCGCGCGCGCGTTGCGCGAGGATTGCGCGGAGGTCGTCTTGTCGGCCTGGCAATGGCCGGAGACGGCCGCCAACCTCATCGCCAACGGACAAGCCGCGATCACCTTTGCCCGCCCCTCGGACTATGTGTCCTACCAGATCAAAGGCAGCGTCACGCTGCGCGCGGCAGGGCCGCAGGATCTAGAGCGTTCGGCGCTCTATCGCGCGGCCGTGCTGGACATGTTCTCCGAGCTCGGGCTCGCAGCCGAGCTGGTGCGGCCGTGGCTGGTGGACCGCGAACCGATAGTGGCAAGTCTGAACGTGCGCGAACTCTATGTCCAAACCCCCGGCCCCAAGGCGGGAACCGCGGTCCGCACAGCGACATGATGATACGGCTCCGTGACCTCGACGACTGCTTCGAAGGCGTCATTCCATCCATCATCGCAACGGCAGCGGCGGACGGCACACCCAATATATCCTACCTCTCGCACGTCGCGCTGGTTGACGACGATCATATCGCCATCTCCAATCAGTTCTTCGCGAAGACTGCCGCAAATATCCGCGCCAATCCGCATGTGTCGCTGCAACTGGTTAACGGGCGCAACGGTAAACAATACCGTCTCGACGCCACCTGGGTAGCATCCGAAGACAACGGCCCGTTCTTCGCCCATGTCGAGAACCAGTTACTTGCCAGCAGCGCGCAGGTGGGCATGGCCGGGGTCATGCGCCTCAGGGCCATCGACATCTTCCGGGTCGATTCGATTGCGGCCGTCCCCTCGCCTTTTTCCACCGAGGAAGCACCGGTCGGTGCGAAGGTGCCGGATCTCGAGGCGGCGGGACGCATGGCGAGAGCCATCGCCGAACAGGGTGATACGGAAGGCGCCATCAGTGCCTTGCTTGTGGGCTGCGGGGAACTTGGGTTCGACCACGCCATCCTGCTCCTCGGCGACCCGGCTCGCGGCCCGCTTGCCACTGTCGCCAGCCGGGGCTACGACCGGTCCGGCGTTGGCTCTGAGATCGCGTTTGGCGATGGGCTGATCGGTACGGCAGCTCTCACTGGTCGCCCCGTCAAGGTGAGCGACATGAGCCGGATCCGTCGAATGGGCGCCGCTATCGGGGCAGCGGCAGCCGGCGACGAGAACCGCACCCGGACGATCGCATTGCCCGCCTTGGCGGATGCAATGAGCCAGATGGCCGTACCGCTTCGCGCTCAAGGGACGTTGCTGGGCGTGCTTTTTGTGGAAAGCCGAGAACGGCTCGCCTTCGGCAAGAACCATGAGCTGGCGCTTGAAATCATTGCTGCACAGGGCGCGCTCGCGCTTGCCCTGTGCGAGGCGCTTGCCTCGCAGGCGCGGCCAGCTAAACTCCGCCCGGTGAACGGAGCGGTTGGCGGCCGCGTGATACAGGTCGCGCATCACGCATTCGACGACAGCGTCTTTGTCGACAACCTCTATGTCCTAAAGGGCGTCGCCGGGCGGCTTCTCGCCTACATGTTGGACCTTTACGTGAGCGAGGGCCGCAGCGAGTTCACCAACCGTGAAATTCGCGCCGCAGCAAACCTTCGCCTTCCCGAGATCAAGGACAATCTCGAAACGAGGCTATTGCTCCTGCGTCGACGCATGGACGAAAGAAACCTTCCGATCAGGCTTATTCACGCAGGCCGGGGCCAGGTCAGGCTGTTGGTCAATGGTACGCCAGACCTTCAGTTCAATATCAAGTAAACGCGGTAGGATGCAGGCTCATCTCCGGCGACGGATGCTGATGCGCGCCTATTGTCCTTTCGTCTGAAGTCGGAGCATCACTTGGCGTGATCGTTCACCCAGGTGGTCATTTCCTCGATCTCCTTCTTCTGCGCTTCGATAATCTTCTGCGCCATAGACTTGGCTTGTTGGTCGTCACCATACTTCAACTCAACCTCCGACATGCTGATCGCGCCCATGTGGTGGGCAATCATGCCGCAGACAAAAGCGACGTCAGGATCCGTTGCCATCATTGCCTGCATCATTGCCGGGTGCATTTGCTGCATGCTTTCCATTGTCGCTTTCTGGTGATCTGCCATTTGGCCCATTTGCATCCCACCCGACATACCCATGCCTTTCATGGCGGAAGCTTCCGCCTTGCACGCGTCCGGCATCGGCATCTGAGCTGCCACGTTAGTGCCGGTTGAAAGGGCAAAGAAAGGTACGACCGCTGCGGCAAGCGCGAACTTTAGGACGGTTTTCATTGGATTCTCCTATTGGTTTGGACGTCAATCGTGCTTCATCTCAGGAGGCTGACGACTTCGGAGGCGGGTCGACCCCGCCTACGATTAAGAAGGGACGCGGATGGTCGAGATAAACCGTTGGCTGCTGAACGATAGAGGTGAGCGGGGCGGCACACGGCATCGCCTGTAGAACGGGACAACACCATGTACCGCTACAGCAAGCATCGTGATCAGATGCCGATCCAAAACCGTGGGCTGCTTGCGTGACCGCTGGACAACGGGAGATTTATTGCCGCCGCCAGTGACGTCGCCAACATGGAGGGTTACCACCATGATGCACAGGGCCGGGACTTTAACCAAGCGGTAGATAATGCTCCAAGCTGGCATGGAGGCAGATTCCCATTTGCCTCAAAACGAATTTGACACGAAAATGTTCCCAGAGAGCGCGGCCGTGCCGAAGGCAGCGGACATTTTTCATCGCCACGGACAACTATGCCGTAATATCCACCACGCTCATCTCCGGCGCGTCAAACGCCGCACATTGAACGGTGCCGAGTTTTGTCGGTCTTTATTCCTCGGGTAATGTGGGGCACCCACTGCGAACCTCGATAAGCAGTTCCGGGTGACGGTGGAGGATGCAGAACAGTTTAACGAGAGACAGCGGCGGCTTTGACTCCCCGGTTTCGTACCGCGAGAATGAATTGATCCCGCCGCCGAACAACTCTTCCGCCTCCTTCTGGCCGAGATGTAGTTTCTCTCGAACAGTCGTAATGAATCGCGGATCGACTTTCTCTGTATCCACCTTCTTCTTGAGGTCGAGCATCGCCTTGATGATCCGCCTCCCGTCCGTGTCATCTGGAACCACTTCATTGCATTCATCGCAAAATCGGCCCGCCACCTTTTCGATAAGAATGCCCTCCCCTCTGTAGACATAGGGAACATCGCGCGTATCTCTGACGAGCGTGCCTCTTCCGCAGTATGGGCATGTCATCCTAAAGCCTCCGAGCGATGTATGTCTGCGGCGACGAGCGCCAGTGTTGGCGATCTCGTCAATTTGGCCCAACTGCATTAACGGCTCCCCCCTGTGTGGACCGGATGGAGATGCGCCCCTTCGCATGGCCCAAAGAGCGACTAGCCAAGCGACACGACCGCCGAAGCGAAAAAGCGTATCTGCTCATCCGGTGCCGGTTCACCAAACGATAGCTCCTGCCGCTATCATTTAGCCCTTACCGACCGTCTCCCCCTCATTCCTCGCGGAAGGCTCTGAGCATCTGGTCGGAGAATGGTTTTGTGAGGTACGAGATCGCGGTTCTTTCGTCGGTCTGGACGAACACTTCGACGGGCATTCCGGGCATGAGCTTGCGGCCGCCGAGCTTGTCGAGCGGTTCGGTGATCTCGACGGTTGCGAGATAGAAGGGTTGTCCGGTGTTGCGGTCGAGCGTGGTGGCGGCGGCAATGACGTCGATGCGGCCGTCAAGCTCGGGTGTCGTTCGCTGGTTGAAGACGGTAAAGCGCATGCGGCTCTTCTGGCCGGGCGCGATGCGGTCGATGTCGACGGGCGGGATGCGGATCTCAACCGTCAGGTCCTCGCCTTCGGGCACGATCGACATGGCGGTGGCGCCGGGCGCGATGATGCCGCCGATGGTGTGGATCTGCAGGTCGTAGACGAGACCGTCGACGGGGGCACGCACTTCCATGCGCGACAGCCGGTCCTTGGCCGCCACCGCCCGTTCGGTCAGTTCGGCGATCTTGGCCTCGAGCCCGACGATCTGGCCTTGCGTTTCCTTGCGGTTGTTCTGGTCGATCGACATCAGCTTGATGCGCAGCTCACTGATCTGGCCGAGCGCCTCGGCGATGCGGGCGAGCAGTTCGCCCTTGGAACCGTCGATGCGGGCCATCTGGCGCAGGAGGTCGCGATGCTCGGAGACCGGCACCAGGCCGCTCTTCAGAAGCGTCTCGAGCTTGGAGATCTCCTTCTCGACGATCTCTTTCTCCTTGTCGCTGGAGCCGGTCTGGGCCTTCAGCCCGCGGATCTGCTCCTCGAACTGGCCGATCTGCAGCCGCATCTGCTCTTCCTGGCTGGTGATCATCCGGCGATTGGCCTCGAACAGCTTCACTTCACTGGTTTTCAGCACGTCCGGAATATCGAGCTCGCCGAAGGAGACGGTGGCGTCACCGTCGCGTTCGGCCGTCAGCCGGGCGCGCATGGCGTAGAACTGCTGCAACTGGCCGCGCACGATCGACAGCTCGACCCGGGTCTGGGTCTCGTCGAGCTGCAGCAGCACGTCGCCCTTCCTGACGTGGGTGCCGTTCTTGACGGGGATGGCCGAGACGATGCCGCCGTCGCGGTGCTGGATCAGCTTGACCTGCTGGGAAACGGCGACCTGACCCTGGGTGATGACGGCGCCCGACAGCTTCGCCTGGGCGGCCCAGCCGCCGATGCCGAACACCAGCGTTGCGGCAAAGATCGCCGACACAGCGATGCGCGAGGTGATGCCGAACTGCGGCTTCTCGGCCGGCTTGCCGGCAGCTGTGGCGCTGGTGGTTGCGGGGTTGTCCGTGGTGTTCATGGTCTTCTTCTCCCGATAATGCGTGACAATTGAGATTTGTGGTCGTTCAGACGGTGTCTCTCGGCTGGTCGGCCGGGCTTTCGGTTGCCGCCAGGATAAAATCCTGTTCGGTGAGCTCGTGGCGGCCGGCGATCAGGAATTGCAGATCCTCGTCGCGCTCGAGGTCGACGACGGCGCGAACGACGGTGCGCTCGCCGTCGGCAAAGGCCTCGTGATAGAAGGTGATCTGGTGCACCGGCGGTGCTTGCCCATCCTCCAGCAGTCCGCCGAAGACGAGCCCGCCGATGGCTTCGGCGATCTTCGACAGATCGACGCGGTCGCCGACCTGGAAGTCGCGGATCTCGTCGCGGCCGCTGCCGTCATTGGCGAGCGACGCGGTCGTGCGGAAGACGAAGATGTCGGCGCCGTCGCCACCGGCGAGGAAGTTGACGGCATTGCCGGCAACGAGCACATCGTCGCCCTTGCCGCCGACAGCGCCTTCGATCGAGGTCAACAGGTCCGAGCCGATCTCAACCCCTTCGGCCGTGCCGCGGTCGAGGTCGATCACGACGGCCTGCATCGCTGCCGAAGCGTCGTAGGTGTCGATCGCCTCGTTGCCGTCAATCAGGTCGTTGCCGTCGTCGCCGTTCGCATCCGGCGCGATCACCACCAGGAACGTGTCATTGCCGGTGTTACCCTCCAGCGTATCTCTGCCGCCGCCCCCGACGAGAACATCGTCGCCGCCGCGGCCACGCAGTATGTCGTTGCCGTCGCCGCCCGACAGGATATTGTTGCCGGCGCCGCCGGACAGGCGGTCGCCACCTTCGCCACCGACTATGATGTCGAAGCCTTCGATCAGGTCCGAACCGATCTCCTCGCCTTCGGCAATGCCGGCCTCGATATCGGCAAGCACGGCCTGCACCAGCGCCGACATGTCGAGCGTATCGATGCCGTCCCCACCCGAATAACTGTCATTGCCATCAGTGCCGGCACCTTCGGCCACGACAACAACGACTGTGTCATTGCCCAGGCCGCCCAGGACGGTATCGTTCCCCAGGCCACCGGACAGCGTATCGTTGCCGGCACGGCCGTCGATGACATCGTTGCCGTCATTGCCGATGAGGGTGTTGCTCTCGGCGTCGCCCGAGAGCTGGTCGTCGCCGGCGCCCCCGATAGCGGCTTCGATCCGTTGAAGTGTGTCCGAGCCGATCTCCTCGCCCGTGGCCGTTCCCTGTTCAAGATCGACGACGATGCTGTCGGTGGTGGCGCTGGCATCGAGCGTGTCGTAGCCGGTTCCGCCATTATAGCTATCGTTGCCGTCAGTCGTTTCCCCCGGCACGCAGACCGGAGCCTCGACGACGATGGTGTCATCGCCGGCGCCACCAGAGACGACATCGTCGCCCTGGCCGCCGGCAAGGGTGTCGTCGCCGGCGCGGCCATCGATGACATCGTTGCCGTCATTGCCGATCAGCGTGTTGTCTTCGGCGTCGCCCGAAAGCTGGTCGTCACCCGAGCCGGCGATCACGGTCTCGATGCTGTCGACGGTGTCGGAACCGATCTCGTCGCCCGTGGCCGTTCCCTCTTCAAGGTCGACGACGATGCTCTCGGTGACTGCACTGGCATCGAGCGTGTCGTAGCCTGAGCCGCCGACGTATGTGTCGTTGCCGTCAGTCGCCTCACCCGGCGCGCAGGCCGGAGCCTCGACGACAATGGTGTCATCGCCGGCTCCACCGGAGACGACATCGTCGCCCTGGCCGCCGGCCAGCGTGTCGTCGCCGGCGCGGCCATCGATGACATCGTTGCCGTCATTGCCGACCAACGTGTTGCAGGCGGCATCGCCCGAGAGCTGATCATCACCGGAACCAGCGATCACCGTCTCGATGCTGTCGACGGTGTCCGAACCGATCTCCTCGCCTGTCGCCGTTCCCTGTTCGAGATCGACGACGATGGTCTCGGTGGTGGCGCTGGCATCGAGTGTATCGGTTCCTGCGCCGCCTTCGTATGTGTCGTCGCCATCATCGTAGACGCTGTCGTCATCATCGCTGTGGTCATCGGCGCGGGCCTGGACGAGGACGGTGTCGTTTCCGTTTCCGCCTTTGACGGTGTCGTCGCCGTTTCCGCCGGCCAGCATGTCGTTGCCGTCGCGGCCGTCGATGGTGTCGTCGCCGTCATTGCCGATGAGGGTGTTGTTCTGGCTGTCGCCGGAGATCTGGTCGTCGCCCGAGCCGGCGATG